>NZ_JBFODO010000009.1:0-65015 GCF_040908365.1 Aeromonas sp. R2-4 | reverse complement strand
GGCTGGCCCCTCTTTTTTCAGGCCGATGGCGTAACAGGTCGCCCTACTCGGGCATGGCCGAATCCTCAAGTTCTCCGTCAGACTCGCCGCGGGTGCAGTCGATGATGGAGCGCTTGGGGTTGTTGGGATCGCGCAGCAGCAGGGGTGCCAACCCCTCGTCATGCTTCTGCTCGTCGCCAAACTCGCTGCCGTAGGCGTTGTGGGTCAACCGGCGGGCATTGGCGATGGGAGTATCGACAAAGAGAGCATGCACTTCGAAGCTGGAGGCTGGCACGATAAAGCCGACCACCGGCAAGCCGTGCAGCTCCTCGTGCACCTTGTACCAGGCAAAGCCGTCACTCACCTTGTAGGGGGTATAGTTGGCCAGTTGTAGATTGGCGGGCCTGCCCGTCTCATCCACATAGAGATCGGTAAATTCACAGGTCGCCAGCCCCTGCCACATCCGCTCAAATGGCGTCGCACAGCCTGTCAGTTGCAACCCGGCCAGCAGCACCAAGCCTCTCTTCCACATTCCCCGCCCCTTCTTGCAAAAATGAACCGGCGCTCAGTCAAACGCCCGCAGCCGCGTCACCAGCAGATCGATAAAGCCCGGACGATCCAGCCCCAACAATACCAGCGCATTGGCTGGCTTGCCGGTCAGACCATAACGATCCACCACCGTCATCCCCACGGTATGCTCCCCGCTGGTCTCGATATCGACCCGGCACTCGACTCCGTGGAACAGCTCGGGAGCCAGCAACCAGGCAATGGTACAGGGGTCGTGGAGCGGTGCACCAGTAAATCCCCACTTGGGATCCCGATGGTAGATCATGAAAAAGTCGAGCAGACCGGCCACACACTGGGCCACCGGATTGGTGATGGCGCGCACCCGCTCGATATCCTCATCCATCACCTGCGCCTCATGGGTCACATCGAGGCCACACATGGTGATGGGGATGCCCGACTTGAACACCATATCGGCCGCTTCCGGGTCCACATAAATATTGAATTCCGCCGCAGGCGTCCAGTTGCCAGCCCCTGCGGCGCCCCCCATCAATACGATGCGGGCAATCTTGCCCTTTAGCTCCGGGTGAGCTGCCAGCAGCAGGGCGATATTGGTGAGCGGGCCGGTCGGCACCAAAGTCACGGGCTCCGCGCTCTCGCGCAGACATTTGGCCATCAGCTCGATCCCCGTCATCCCCTGCGGTGCAAAGGCGGGATCCGGCAGTTTGGGGCCATCGAGACCCGATTCGCCATGGACGTTGTCGGCGATAATCAGCTCGCGGGCCAGCGGTTTCGGTGCCCCGGCCGCCACCGGAATATCGTCCCGCCCCAGCAAGGTGAGGATGCGCAGGGCATTGTTGAGGGTCTTGTCCGGTGTCTGGTTGCCCGCGCTGGTGGTGACCGCCAGCACCTTCAGTTCAGGACTGGCCAGCGCCAGAATCAGGGCGATGGCGTCGTCGTGGCCGGGATCACAATCGAGAATAACGGGCAGTGCCATGGGATGAGTCCTTACAACATAACAGGGAGCCATACCTTAACAAGCAAGCCTCGGATGAACTCGGGAAGGGGTCACAAAACGGGGCCTTGTTGGTAACCTGGGCGGTTTGCACTGTACACCACCTCGCTCAACACGGCTCACTATCAAAAGTTTGCATGGCGTCATGACGTTCATTTTCCGAGGCAGCGCACCGCCCATTCGCCCGGCCGCGCCGGTTCGGGTATGATCGTCCCCCGTTTCCAGCCCGTGTGCCCTATGTCCGTTATCGTCGACACCTTTATCGCCCCGCCCTGCAGTGCCGCCATCGAGATCCTGTTTGAAGATGAGCATCTGCTGCTCATCAACAAGCCAAGCGGCCTGCTGAGCCTCTCGGGCAAAAATCCGCAGAACCTCGACTCGGTGCACTATCGACTGGTGCAGGATTTCCCAGGCTGCACCCTGGTGCATCGCCTAGATTTTGGCACCTCAGGCATCATGGTGGTCGCCAGAAAAAAGGCTATCAATGCCCTGCTCTGCCAGCAGTTCAGCCAGCGGGCGGTGAGCAAGGCCTACAGCGCCCTGCTGTGCGGTCATCTGATTGACGACGAAGGAGTTATCGACGCCCCCATCGCCAAGGATCCGTCGATTTTCCCGCTGATGAAGATCTGCGCCGTCAGTGGCAAACCCGCTCGCTCCAGCTATCAGGTGATTGAGCGGCTGGCGCAGCAGATACAGGGGCAGAGCGTGCCTTTGACCCGGGTACGACTGGTGCCACAGACCGGTCGCACCCATCAACTGCGCATCCACAGTCAGCTGCTGGGCCACCCCATCCTCGGCTGCGATCTCTATGGTGGCCTGCTGCCACCCGGCTGCGAACAGGCGCCGCGGCTGATGCTGCACGCCAGCGAGCTGGATTTTACTCATCCGGTGAGCGGCGAGCCGATGCAGAGCCGCTGTGCAGCGCCTTTTTAGGGGCAATAGGTAGAGGCAGCCAGCAGAGACAACAAGTGCGAGTGCGACGGGATCAGTGAAAGGCGTGACGGGAGAGGAAAAGCGGTAAACGGCGGATAAAGATAGGGGCCGCGCTTTCGCAACGGCCCCCACCCCCCACTCTTTGTGGTGCTATCAGATCAGCTTACGGGCAGCGCCCAATACGATCTTGATGGCATCAGATTCGGTCTTCGCCATGGTCTCGGCGTTCGGGATTTCCTGCTGGGTACGGTTGACGATAACGCCAGCCACCATACCGGCACGCAGGCCCTGGCTGGAGCACATGGTCAGCAGGGTTGCGGACTCCATCTCATAGTTCAGCACGCCCATGGCTTGCCACTCTTTCATGGAACCCTGGAAACGGCTCACTACACGGCCTGATACGGTGTCGTAACGCTCCTGACCCGGGTAGAAGGTGTCAGAGGAGGCAGTCACACCGATGTGCAGCTTGGAGCCCATCTCTTTGGCGGTGTTCACCAGCGCGGTGGTGCAGTCGAAGTCGGCAACAGCCGGGAACTCCATCGGTGCAAAGTGCAGGCTGGCACCGTCGAGGCGCACGGAACCGGTGGTCACGATCACGTCACCCACGTTCAGGTGCGGCTGGATGGCGCCGGTGGTGCCGATACGCAGGAAGGTGCGGATACCCAGCTGGGCCAGCTCTTCTACCGCGATGGAGGTGGACGGGCCACCGATACCGGTAGAGCAGATGATCACGGCCTTGCCGTCCATCTCGCCGCGCCAGGTAGTGAATTCACGATGGCTGGCCAGGTGCACCGGGTTGTCCAACAGCTCTGCGATACGCTTCACGCGCTCGGGGTCACCGGGGACGATCGCCAGGGTGGCGCCTTGCAGATCCGCTTTCTTCAAACCCAAGTGAAATACATCAGACATAGTGGACTCCTGGTTGCCCCCTGCCAGCATGGTCAGGGCACAAGTTAAGATGATTCTTTATGATACTTTCAAGCCTTTACCCCCCTCTTCGGGGAGGCGCCAACTATGGTCGAAAGCGCTTTCCAATTCCTTGAAGCGCCTCACACTTCCACGCATTGACAGTGACAAACATTGCGCAAAACGTTTGCTAACTCAATGAAATAATTGACAAACGTTTTTCTGCAAATCGAGTCAGATGCGAGAAAGTCAAGCCTGGTTCAGCGCTTAATTAACGACTCGTGATCGACCCCGTAAAGTTGTAAACAAGATGCTTTTGTATCCCTTTCTAGATGGTAGCCTAGCTCTTAACTACCACTTAATGGCTAATTATAGGAAGTCCATCATGGCTACATTCAAGTTCTATATTCCCGCTATCAACCTGATGGGTGCCGGCTGTCTGCAAGAGGCTGCCGCCGATATCAAGGGTTACGGCTATCGCAAGGCGCTGATCGTCACCGACAAAATTCTCAACCAGATCGGCGTGGTCGCCAAGCTCACCACCCTGTTGGCTGAACATGGCATTGAAAGCGCAGTTTTCGATGAGACCAAACCCAACCCCACTACCAGCAACGTCGAAGCGGGTCTGGCCATGATCAAGGCCAACGGCTGCGATTGTGTCATCTCGCTGGGTGGCGGCTCGCCCCACGACTGCGCCAAGGGCATCGCGCTGGTCGCCGCCAACGGTGGCAGCATCAAGGATTACGAAGGGGTGGATCGCTCCGCCAAGCCGCAGCTGCCGCTTATCGCCATCAACACCACCGCCGGTACCGCCTCCGAGATGACCCGCTTCTGCATCATCACCGACGAAGCGCGCCACGTGAAAATGGCCATCATCGACAAGCACGTTACCCCGCTGATGTCGGTCAACGATCCCGAGCTGATGCTGGCCAAGCCGGCTGGTCTCACCGCTGCCACCGGTATGGATGCCCTGACCCACGCCATCGAGGCCTATGTCTCCACCATCGCCACCCCGGTGACCGATGCCAGCGCCGTGATGGCTATCGAACTGATTGCCAAGCACCTGCGCACCGCCGTTCACCATGGCGATGACCTGCATGCCCGCGAGCAGATGGCCTACGCCCAGTTCCTGGCCGGCATGGCCTTCAACAACGCAAGCCTGGGCTATGTGCACGCCATGGCCCACCAGCTGGGCGGTTTCTATGACCTGCCCCACGGTGTCTGCAACGCCGTGCTGCTTCCCCACGTTCAGGCGTTCAACGCCCAGGTGAGCGCGGCTCGTCTGAAGGATGTCGCCCGCTATATGGGGGTGGACGTGAGTGCGATGAACGACGAACAGGGCGCCGCCGCTGCCATTGCCGCCATCAAGCAGCTGGCGCTGGATGTGAAGATCCCGGAGGGTCTGGAGCAACTCGGCGTCAAGGCCGATGACTTCGATACCCTGGCCAGCAACGCCCTGAAAGATGCCTGCGGCTTCACCAACCCGAAACAGGCAAGCCACGAAGAGATCGTCGCCATCTTCCGCGCGGCGATGTAAAGGCCACCGGATTGCCAGAAAGGGTCGCAGTGCGGCCCTTTTTATTGGCTGATGGATCAATGGCTTTTTACTTCCGTGGAGGGAGTCGGTATGATTTGCCGAGCCAAAAAGACTGTATGGATGATCTGAACTCGATATGCGGATGAAACACCTGATTGCCGCGGCTTTGACCGCCCTCACCCTCTCCGGTTGCAGCCTGGTCTATCGTATCGATATTCCCCAGGGCAACTATGTGGAACAAAAACAGGTCGACAAACTGCGCCAGGGGATGACCCGCGAGCAGGTCAGCTATGTGCTGGGAACCCCCATGCTGCGTGACGGCTTTGACCCCAACACCTGGTACTACCTCTATGAATTCCAGCCGGGCCACGGCGACAAGGAGCGCAAAGAGCTCACTGTCACCTTCGCCAATGACAGGCTGACCACAGTGACGGGTGACTTCCCGCTGCCAGCAGCCTTCAATACCCCGCTCTGATATCCCGCAAAACCGGCCTCGTGCCGGTTTTGTTTTATCCAGCCCCGCGTTATGTATCCTGCCCGTGATCCTGTCAGGGGATACAGTGTCATCTCCCCCATTGCAGCTGCCCGCAAATTGCCTGATGCTGATGAGCAGCCACCATGGCATCAACATTATCGAATGACACAGGGAGAATCCCCATGAGCCGGATCCTGATTGCCGGAGCCAGCGGCCTGATCGGTCGCGAACTGGTGCAGCAACTGCCTGCCGAACATGAACTGACCCTGCTCTGTCGCAAGCCGGGCAAGGAGGCACACCACTGGCTGCCGGTCAATTTTGATGATCTGGCCAGCATCACCCTCTCCCGCCCGGTGGATATCGCCTTCTGTGCCCTCGGTACCACCCGCAAGGAAGCGGGCTCTGCCGAGGCGTTTCGTCGGGTCGATCTCGACTATGTGGTCGCCTTTGCCGAGCTGGCCCGCCGTCACGGCTGTCAGCGCCTTATAGTGGTCTCGAGCATGGGGGCCAGTGCATCATCCTCGGCTCTCTATCCGCGTACCAAGGGGGAGATGGAGCAGGCCCTGCTGGCCCAATCCTGGCCACGGCTCGCCATCGTGCGGCCCGCCATGCTGCTCGGGGATCGCCAGCCACCGCGCCTCTCCGAGCAGATTTTTCAAACTATCTACCCGCTGTTTCGGCCGCTGTTGGTGGGCAAACTCGCCCGCTGGCGCGCCATCGAGGCCCGTCAGGTGGCCCGCGCCATGATCGCCCTCTCGAAACTGCCCGCCGGGTGCGAGATTGTCGAAAACGAGCAGTTGCTGGCCCTCTGAACCCGGCCTTCCCCACTACTGATGCACAGTGCCGCAAAAACAGCAGGGCAAGCCAATTGGCTTGCCCTTTGTTTATCTGTTGGCGAGGTACCCTGACCGCCTCTTGCCATCACAGGCCGCGCTCGACTGTCAGGGCAACATCCATCAACCGCGAATATGGTCGATAAAGGCGTCGATCTGCTCGCGGGTGCAGGCAGGATTCATAAAGACCGCCTTCTCCCCTGCGATGTAGGAGTATTTGCCCCGTGCGTCATAGTCGGAATGGGCCACCGCCTCCACCCAGTTGGTATAGAGCCCGACTTTACCACGCCCCTTGAACAGGCTGCGGTGATAGTCGGTATTGCGCTGCAGCCGCGCCTTGTAGGCAGGATCGCTGGAGCGGGCCAGCTCGAAGGCGAACTCGGCCTCCGGATCGCTCACCCACTCGGGGTTGTAGATCTTGAAGCCGACGCTCGGCCCCTGATTCTCCTGCGCCACCAGCTTGACGTTGCCAAGCTGGCTCAGGCGATAGCGGAAGTAGTTGGCATTTTGCAGGCAGTGGGCCAGCACGGTGCGATACCCCTCGACCCCCATGTAGTTGAGCGCCGCATAGGCACCGAACAGACCACTCGCGCCACGGGAGCACTCGATGGTGGATTGCAGGTGGGTCTGGCCCTGAATGTCCCGCTCGAAGTAGGAGAAGTTCTCCGGGTCATTCTCCATCGCCTTGAGGTCATCCTGCTCCTTGATCATCACCAGACTGGAGGTGTAGGGCACATAGCCCCACTTCTGGAAGTCGACGGTGAAGGAGTCGGCATATTTGAGCTCGGCAAAGCGCGCCACGTTGCGCTCTATCCCCGCCAGAGTCGCGCTGTTGATGGCGAGCGGGTTGGCGGCAAAGTCGTAACCCAGGAAGAAGATCATCGACCAGCCGATAGCTGCATCGACGTGGATGTGAGGTTTGACCGTCACCTCAAACTGCTCGCAGAGGCGATTGCGCAGCTCGAACACGGGTTTCACCTGATCCACCCCGAAAGTGTCGGTAGTGCCCATGGTGAGCATGATGGTGGGCACCACGTGTTTCAGGGCAAAACAGGCGGTCAGGGTGCGCTCAAGGTGGTCAAGATCGATGTCATTGTTCTCGCCGACCTGAATCCGGATGGTCTTGTTCTCGATGTCGACCCCAAGCAGGGAGAGGTTGGTGATATTGGAGTAGTGACCGCCTTGGGAGTTGATGATGCGGTAATCCTGATAGTGGCCGAGCCCCTTGTGCTTGGCCTCGGGCAGGCTTTTGCGAATGCCGAGCAGGTAGCCATAGAGGTTACAGAAGGTCCCCCCCTGGGTGAAGATGCCGGTGGCCCGCTCGGGGTCATAGCCCGCCAGCAGCGCAATCTGGCGCACCACCTTCTTCTCCAGCTCCTCGGCCACCCCGGCGTATTCGGAGTAGACCAGATTGGGGTTGGCAAGAATGCCCAGCTGGGCGCCGTAGATGGCGGGATCCGCCGACATGGTGATGACGTTCTCGACGCTGGAGGGGTTCTCCCAATCCTTCGACAGGGCGGCGGCAAACAGCAGCTCGGCCATCGGCTCGCCCGGGGTGCGCATGGTGGCGGGCACCGGCATGGTCTCGCAGAGATCGGCCAGGCGGGCACGGCCATCAGGCCAGGCATTCAGGCGGGCATCGGGGGCCAGGCCACGGGCCCGAAATTCGTTGAGGGTGGCAAATCCGGGTTCGCGAAAAACGGGCCAGAGATCGGGATTGCGCGAGAAAAAGTTGGCTTTGACGGTGGCGAAACGGGCGGAGAAATCGGGATGGACGGCATTGACGCTTTCGTCTTGCAGATAAACTAAGTCACTCATTTTTATACCATTAGTACAGCAAATGTGCGGCCGTTATACCCCTGTGCCAAAGGGGCCGACAGCGACAATATCTAATGGCCTACCCTACTTTTTGTCATGTATCAGCCAGCACAAGGGCTGGCAAAAAGGCGCCTTTGAGGCGCCTCTTTATATTTCGTGATCTTGCTCCCATCCTGGCTGACAGCGCCCTCACTAACGGACCGCCATCAGTGCAGTGCCCCCCCTTAACGCAGAGAGGTCAACAGCCACTCGGCAAACTCCGCCAGCTCGCTCTGCTGCTGAGGGAAGGCCGCCAGCCAGGGCTGCAGGCGCGCGGCAACAGCGTCCGGTCGATAGCCGCAACCCGCCAGTTCGGCCGCCAGCAGATCAAACGGGGCCGGCTCCAGAGTATCGCTAAAGAGCTGTGCCCGGGTGATGACCCCCTTCTCCACATCAAAGTGCAACTCAACCCCACCCCAGCTGAACCGCTCCTCCAGCAGATGGCTGAACGCCGGGGCATGACCATAGTTCCACTCCCAACTGCGCTGACGGGCGAAGGTCTCGGCAAAGCCCGGCAGATCCGGCATCTGCTCCGGGGAGATATGCTCGGGCTCAACTCGCGCGCCGTAATTGTGGAAGAAGGCCTCCTGCAGCGCCTCGCTCACCTGTTGATGGTCGATCCCCGGCAGCAGTTCGCACAGATTGGCCACCCGGCTGCGCACCGAGGTGATCCCCTTGGCCGCCAGCTTCTTGGGGTCGGGGTTGAGATAGTTGGCAAGGCGGCCGAGATCGGCATCCAGCAGCAGGGTGCCGTGGTGAAAACCGCGATCCAGAGTCTCCCGATAGGCCGACCCCGATACCTTGCGCTCCCCGTCCGGGGTGGCCACCAGCAGATCGTTGCGACCGGAGGCAAAGGCTTCTATCCCCAATCGCTTGAGCCCGTCCAGCACGATGGCGGTGGAGACGCTCTTGTCATACTCCGGCTTGCCCGCCATGAAGGTGAAGCAGCTGTTGCCAAGGTCGTGGAACACGGCGCCACCACCGCTGCTGCGACGCGCCAGGGTGACCCCGTCTTCTTCCATGCGGCGGGTGTTGCACTCCTTCCACGGGTTCTGGGCACGGCCAATCACCACGGTATTGGCATTGCGCCAGAGGAACAGCACCCGCTGGCCGGGGTCCATCTGGCGGAAGATGCACTCCTCAACGGCCAGATTGAACAGGGGATCGTGAGAGTCGGAGACAAGCAGACGCAAGCGGGACATAAAAAGACCTTATCCGGAACTGGGGGCAGCATGATAACACTGACGGGGTACCATCACTGAGCTGTCGCACATTAACCGGTGCGCAGCAGCCGCGATACATTTGCGTCACACCTGACTGCCCCATAAAAGTATCTATTGATATAACGACACAGCTTGACGTGCAACCACGGAAAAAATGCAGTCAAGCCACAATGACAACGATAAAAACGGGAAAAAGTGGCTAGAATGCGACCACTTCGATAGGCCATATGACTCTCTTATTGGTCACATAACTTGCAAAAAAACGGCATGTATCCATCCCGTGTGATGAACGACACAAAAATGACTTTCCAACCCCCCTATACCCTATTGCAAACGCCTTTTCTCCCCTTGCAGGTGACACAAAATTGCTTGAATCTAGCCTAGACACCGCTCCCGAGAGAAACGTTGTATGACGGAGAACGCAGCCCCCCGCCAGCCCTTCAGCTGGTTTATGCCAATGCTGGTCGGTATGGTCATCGCGACCCTGACCTCTTCCCCCGTGCGAGCCGGCGAGCAGGTCATCGTCCAGTTGCCGTGGCAACACCAGTTCCAGTTTGCCGGTTACTACGCGGCTATCGCCAAAGGGTTTTATCGGGAGGCCGGTCTGCATGTCACCCTGCGCGAAGCGGACTCCCGCACCGATGTGGTCAGCGAGGTGATCTCGGGAAAGGCCCAGTTTGGCATCAGCGGCAGTGACCTGCTGCTGGATCGGGCTGCCGGTCGCCCGGTGGTGGTGCTCGCCGCCCTGCTGCAGCACTCGCCGCTGGTTTTGCTCACGCTGGATCGGCCAGATATTCGCAACCCGGCCGATCTGGCCAACAAGCGACTGATGCTGGAGCCTGGCTCCAACGAGCTGCTGACCTACCTTTCTCACCAGACCCGCAGCCGCGACTGGGTCACCCTCCCATACAAACAGGGGATAGAGGCACTGCTGGCGGGCAAGGTGGATGCCATCAGCGCCTACAGCACTACCGAGCCCTTCTATCTGCAGCAAAGAGGCATCCCCTATCGGGTCTTCAGCCCGCGCACCATCGACTTTGACTTCTACGGCGACAACCTGTTTACCTCCGAGCGGGAGCTGATCACCCGACAGGATCGGGTCTACGCCTTCCAGCAGGCCAGCCTCAAGGGGTGGCGCTATGCGATGGACCACCCCGAAGAGATGATCAACCTGATCATGGAGCAGTACCCGACCGGGGCTGGCCGTGAACAGCTGGAGTTCGAGGCTCGCGAAACCAGAGAGCTGATGCAGCCGGATCTGATCGAACCTGGCTACATGCAGCAGGAGCGCTGGCTGCAGATCGCCAAAACCTATCTGGAGGCGGGCATGCTCACTGTATTGCCCAACCTCGACCGCTTTATCTACGACCCGGCGCAGGAGCGGCTGCGCCAGCAACGGCAACTGCTCGACAAGAGCGTGGCGGTGGCCATGCTCATCACCTTTACCCTGATGACCCTGCTCGGCATCTTCTTGCACCTCTATCTGCGCCTGCGCCAGGAGGCGCGGGATCGCCAGCGGCTGACCCGTGAATTGGCCCAGAGCGAGCAGCACTATCGCTTCGTGGCGGAGAACAGCGCCGATGTGATCTGGACCATGGATGCCGCCAGCTTGCGCTTTCGCTATGTCAGCCCGGCCATCACTCCTCTAAGCGGCTACGAGGCTCCAGAGCTGTTTGCCCTGCCCCTCAAACAGCTGCTGCCGGATGCCTCAAGGCAGCTGCTGCGTGAGGAGATCTCCGCCACCCTGGAGGCCTGGCAGCGGGGAGAGCATGACCAGACTCGCCGGGTCATTCGCACCCAGCTGCGCCACAAGGATGGCCATCTGGTAGCGACCGAGACCATCACCACCCTCCATGGCAACCACAATGCCCAGCCGGAGGCGATCCTCGGGGTCACCCGGGATATCACCGAGCGGGCAGCGCGAGAGGAGATGATGCGCCGCCTCGCCTTCTATGACCCCCTCACCGGGCTGCCCAATCGCCGCTTGCTGCAGCAACGGCTCAAGGAGCTGATGGAGCAGGAGACGCCCCGTCCGCTGGCATTGATGTTTATCGATCTCGATCACTTCAAGCCGATCAACGACACCTTCGGCCATGAGACCGGGGATATTCTGCTCAATATGGTGGCCGAGCGGATGAGCCACTGCGTGCGCAAACAGGATCTGGTGGCACGGCTGGGGGGCGATGAGTTCGTTATCTTGCTGCCGGAAAGTGGCGACGAAGTGCTGGCGGTGGCCGACAAGCTGCACCAGCAGCTACGCCATCCGTTTCAGCTGGAGGGGCAGGAGCTGCTTATCTCCAGCAGTATCGGGCTGGCGCTCTATCCCGAGCACGGGGAGGATGCCAAGACCCTGATGCACCACGCCGATCAGGCCATGTATCAGGCGAAGCATCGCGGCCGCGGCCGGGTCTGCCTCTATACCGAAGGCCTTGATCCCGAGCAGGGCGCCCTGCTGTGGCAACCCGGCCACGAGTGCGGTCACCCGCGCATCGATGCCGAGCATCGCCAGCTCTTCGTATTGACCAACCGGCTGCTGGAGCGGATGAAAGATCAGCACGAGGATCCGGCCCCGTTTCTGGAGAGTCTGGAGAGCCTGTTCGACATGGCCCGCCATCACTTCGCCTTTGAAGAGCAGATGCTGGCGGAGATCGACTATCGGGAGCTCGTCAGCCACCGTCAGGATCACCAGCGCCTGCTCAACAAGGCGAGCCAGCTGCTGCACGCCGCCAAAGCGGGGACGCTGGGCAACGACGAGCTGCTCAACTTCATCATTCAGGAGCTGGTGGTCGGCCACATGAGTCAGGCGGATCGCCGCTACTTCCCCCTGTTCAGATCTGAGCGCAGCCTGTAGGTTGCGGAGGTGGTCACCTAGTTCCCCCCTGTTCAGACCCGAGCGTAACGCGCCTCTTGCGAAAGGGGCGACCTAGTCACCTCGCAGGGCAACCACGGGGTCGAGACGCACTGCTCGTAGCGCAGGAGCAACCCCGGCCAGCAGGCCAACCAGAGCGCTGCAACCGAGCGCCAGCAGCAGATAGAGAGGATGGAGGGTGAGCGGCAAGCCGGCCGCCAGCAGGGTGAGCAGCAGCTTGAGCCCGCCGAGCAGGGTCAGTCCCATGGCCCCGCCCAGCAGCGCCAGCACCACGGCTTCGAGCAGGAACAGCAATAGAATGCGCCGCCGTGGGCAGCCCAGCGCCATCAGCAAGCCCACTTCGGGGATCCGCTCCTGCTGGGCGATGCTCATGATGCTGAAGATGCCGACCGCCCCGATCAGCAGCGAGATAATGCCGAGCCCGCCAACCGCCAGCTTGATGATGGAGAGGATCTTGTCGAGGCTGGTCAGCATATCCTGCTGGGAGGTTAGGGTAAAATCCTCGGCGCCGTGGCGGGCGATCAGCACCCGCCTGATCTGGGCGGTGATCTCGGCTTCCGTCTGTCCGGCGCGATAGATGACATCGATCTCCTGCAACCCCTCCTTGTTGAACAGCGCCTGGGCGTGAGCGGCGGGCAGATAGATCATGTCATCCAGATCAAAGCCGAGAAATTGCCCCTTGGGCGCCAGCACCCCGGCCACCCGAAAACGGCGATCACCAGCGCGTAGCAGACTGCCCGGCCCATCGCCACTGGGAAACAGCTCCGCCGCCACCTTGGCACCCAGCACCGCATAGGCGCGGGGCATGGCACTGTCGTCCGCGGGCAGAAAACGCCCCTGCACCAGGGTGAGTCGCCAGCCGGAGAGCGCCGCCGGGCCGGTGCCCAGAATAGCGGTGCTGCGGGTGAGCCCGCGACTGCGCACCTCCCCCTGCCCCTGTACCACAGGGAGCGCAGCCTCGATACCCGGCAATTTGGCGAGGGCATCGGCGTCCTCCAGCAGCAGGGGACGGCTGCTGGAGAGGATGCCGGGCGGGCCGCCGGCGGTCTCAGTCTTGCCCGGGGTCACGGCGATCAACCGAGTGCCAAATTGGGAGAAGCTGTCGAGCAGATAGAGCCTGAGCCCCTCGCCGATGCCGGTGAGCAGGGTCACCGAGGCGATCCCGATGGCAATGCCCAGCGCCGACAGCAGGCTGCGACTGCGCCCTGCCATCAAGGCGCGCCAGAGCCAGAACAGCAGATCGGCGGCGCGCATCAGCCACCGCTCCATTGCCCGCTGCGCAGGCTGCTGACCGGATCTTGTCGTGCCGCCCGGGAGGCGGGCAGCCAGCTAAAAAACAGCCCGGTCAGCAGGGCCGCCGGTATGGTGCAGAAAGTAGCGAGCAGAGGGACAGCCGCCGGAAATCCGGGCCAAATCACTCCGGCGAGGGCAACCAGGGCGTAGCCCAACACAGTGCCAAACAGCGCGCCACTGCCGCTCAACAGCAGCGCCTCCCACAAAAACAGCTGGCGGATCTGGCGACTGTCGGCCCCCAGCGCCTTGAGCAGGCCGATCTCGCCAGTGCGCTGGCGGGTGCTGATCAGCGCCAGATTCATCATCATGATGCCGGAGACCAGCAGGCTGATGGCACCGATGCCGGCAACCGCCAGGGTGAGGGTCGCGAGAATGGTGGAGAAGGTGGCCAGCATGGCGTCACGGCGCACCACGGTCACATCGAGCACCCCGTGGCGCGCCTGCATCAGCTGTTCCAGTCGCTTGACCAGCGGCGGTACCGCTTGCCCCGCCAGCGGCTGGATCAACAGCCGAAACAGCCCCTCGGTGTTGAACAGCCGCATGGCGCTACCCACCGGGATCAGCGCGGCCTCGGCCATATCCATCCCCAGATTACTGCTCTGACTGGTGAAGACCCCCACCACCCGAAAACGGCGATTGTCAAAACGCAGCCACTGGCCGACCGGGTCGGCCTGACCGAACAGCTCACGAGCCACCTTGGCTCCGAGCAGAACGGCCGGGCGATCCTCTGCGGCATCCCCCGGTAGCCAGCGGCCGGAGAGCAGCTCCAGCCCGTGGGTATCGCGCAGCCCGTTGCTGCTGCCAAGCAGCATGGTCTGGCGCAGCCGCGCCCCCTGTTTGGCCTCGGCAAAGCCCATCACCAGCGGCACCAGCCGCACGTTTGGCTGATGCTGGCCAAGGTAGTGCATATCATCGAGAGTGATCTGCCGCAGACTGTTGCCGGTGACCGGCGGCAGCCCGCCGTTGGTCTCCTTGCGGCCGGGGAACATCACCAGCAGATCCTTGCCAAGGGAGCTGAACTGGTCGGCCACATAGCGCCTCGCCCCCTCCCCCAGCGCGGTGAGCAGCAGCACCGAGGTGACGCTCAAACTCACCGCCAGGATCAAGACCAGCGCCCGTGAGCGCTGGCGCAGCAGGGCCACGGCGGCAAAGCGGATCACATCGGGCCGCCGCATTCAGCCACCGCCGCTATCAATGTTGATGCGGCCATCGTTCATCAGGATCCGCCTACCCGCCCGCTCACCGAGGCGCGGATCGTGCGTCACCACCACCAGCGTGATCCCCTGCTCCCGGTTGAGCCCCTCCAGCAGGGTAATCACCTCCTCCCCGGAGCGGGAGTCGAGATTGCCGGTGGGCTCGTCGGCCAGGATCAGCCGCGGCGCCATTGCCATGGCCCGGGCGATGGCTACCCGCTGACGCTGACCGCCGGAGAGCTCGGCAGGACGGTGCCCGGCCCGGTTCTCCAGCCCCAGCTCCCCCAGCAACTGCTGGCTTCGGCGATGGCGCTCGGCGGGGGCGATCCCGCACAGCATCAGCGGCAGCTCGACGTTTTCACGGGCGGTGAGGCGGGAGATAAGGTGAAACGACTGGAACACGAAACCGATGCGATGGCCGCGCAGCTGGGCCAATGCGGGTTCTGACAGGGTGGCGGTATCCTCCCCTCCCAGCCAGTAACGCCCCTCATCGGGCCGATCCAGCAACCCCAACACATTGAGCAGGGTCGATTTGCCGGAGCCCGAGGGGCCCATCACCGCCAGATACTCCCCCTCGGCAACTCGCAGAGAGACGCGATCGAGGGCGGCCACTTCGCTCCCCCCCAGAGTGAAACGACGGCTGACGGCATCAAGGCGAATGAGATCACTCATCCGTTTGTTCCGTGGCGGCGCTGAAAGGGCCCTCCCCGACAATCTGTCCGGGCTGGGCTGCCAGCCGATCACCGACGGCGAGCCCCTCGGCCACTTCAATCCAGTTCCAGTTCTCCACGCCCCAACGAGGCATCACCCGCACCAGCTTATCCCCTTCCAGCCGCAGCACGCTGCCATCGTCGGCCCGGCTGCTGGCCGCTACCCGCAGCACATCGGTGGCGCGGGTCACCTCGACCTCAAGGTCGGCACTGTAGCCAATAAGCAGGGGCACATCGGTGGGCAGGGCAGTGAGCGCAGCCTCCACCTCCACGGTGCGGGCCTGCTTCTCCAGCTCCTTCACATAGGGGGCGATACGGGTGACGCTGGCGGCAAAATCGCGCCCGGGCATGGCATCGAGCAGTACCCGAGCAGACTGGCCCACCTTAAGGCGGGCAGCATCCACCTCATCGATGGGGGCTGAAACATAGAGACAGCGATCGTCGATGAGATCGATAACCGGAGGCATGGCTACTCCGGGCGGTGAGGGAGTCATGTATTCACCCAACTTGCTGTTGACCTCAGCCACCACTCCGGCAAACGGCGCCAGCAGGCGGCGCTCGCTCAAGCGGGCCTCCACCTGGGCGACCTGCGCCTCGTCGACCCGCTCCTGCTGACGGGATGCCTGACAGACATAGCGGCGGGTATCAGCCAGATTCTGGGCCTGCTCGGCGAGGGTGCGGGAGGTGAGGTTTTTGGCCAGCAAGGTGGCCAGCCGGTTGGCCTCCCGCTCGTAGTAGGCCGCCTCGCTGCAACGCTCCTCGCGCTGGGTCTTGCCAAGGGCCTGCTGGGCACGGGCACGGGCAAGATCGGCGTGAATGTCGTCACTCCAGAGGGTCAGCAGCAGATCACCCCGGGCCACCCGCTCCCCGGCCTTGACGGCGATCTGCTCCACCACGCCACCACCGGGCAGACTGAGCCCGGCCCGCTGACACGACTTGATGGTGCCGGCCCGGGTGTTGACTACAGTGACCAGCACATCCCCCCGCCCGACCTCAGCCAGCCTGATCGGCGTCGGCTGCGGTTGCCACCACCATGCCACAGCCGCCGCTACCACAGCGCCACTTCCCCACCACAACCAACCTCTCTTCATCGCGCATCCTTTCGCTAGTGACTCCCGTCATGTGCGTCGGGAGAGCAGGGCATAATAGAGCAAGGGTATCACCACCAGGGTGAGCAAAGTGGAGACCAGGATCCCGAAAATCAGGCTGATGGCCAGTCCGTTGAAGATGGGATCATCGAGGATAAACAGAGCCCCGATCATCGCCGCCAGCGCCGTCAGCATGATGGGTTTGGCCCGCACCTGCGCCGCTTCGATCACTGCCTGCTCGAACACCATCCCGGCGCGGCGCTGCTGCTCGATAAAGTCCACCAGCAGGATGCTGTTGCGTACGATGATCCCGGCCAAGGCGATCATCCCGATCATCGAGGTAGCGGTAAACTGGGCTCCCAGCAGGGCGTGGCCCGGCATCACCCCTATGATGGTGAGCGGAATGGGAGCCATGATGATGAGTGGCACCAGATAGGAGCGGAACTGGGCCACCACCAGCAGGTATATGAGGATCATCCCCACCCCGTAGGCGATACCCATGTCGCGGAAGGTCTCGTAGGTGATCTTCCACTCCCCGTCCCACAACAGCGCCACCTCCCCCAGCTTGTCGGGCTGCTGCACGTAATATTGGGGCAGGTCGATATCGGCACCGGCGGCAAACATGCCGTAGAGCGGGCTGTCGGTATGGCCACCCATGTCGGCCACCACCATCACCATGGGCTGCATGTTCTTGTGCATGATATACCCGGGGGCCACCTCATCACGGCGACTCACCAGCTCGGAGACCCGCACCAACTGGCCGCTCTGGCTGCGCACCTTGAGGGCCAGTACGCCCGCCAGATCCCGTTTGTCACCGGGTGCCAGTTCGATGCGGATCGGCACCGGATACTTGGCGCCGTGACCCTGCAGCCAGCTGGCATCCTGATAACCCACCCCGCCATTTAGGGTGTTCACCAGATCCCCGAGATCGACCCCGAGCAGGGCCGCCTTGCTGCGATCCACCACCAGCCGCCACTTGGGCTGCGGGTCGGTCAGATAGATATCCACATCCACCAGATCCGCCGTGGCCACAAAACGGGCCTGTACAGCACGAGCGGCCGCTTCGCGGGCGGCCTGAGTCGGGCCATAGATCTCGGCAACGATGGGGGACCAGACCGGCGGGCCGGGCGGCACCTCAACGACTTTCAGGTTGCCCCCTGCCGCACTGGCGATGGCCTGCAGCGGCTCCCGAACCGACTGGGCAATCTGGTGACTGCTGCGATCCCGTTCATGCTTGTCCACCAGATTGACCTGAATATCCCCCACGTTGGCGCCGCTGCGGATAAAGTAGTGACGAACCAGGCCGTTGAAATTGATGGGGGCGGCTGTGCCGGCGTAGATCTGGTAATCCTTCACCTCCTCCACCTTGGCAAGCTCACGCCCGACCGCCAGCAGGGTGCGCTCGGTCTGCTCCAGGGTCGCCCCCTCCGGCATATCGAGCACCAGCTGGAACTCCGACTTGTTGTCAAAGGGGAGCATCTTGAGCACCACCCACTGCACCACCGGCATGGCGGTAGCCGCCCCGACCAGCAGCAACACCACCAGCCAGAGTTTGCGTCTGGCGCGCTTGGCGCCATCACCAATCAGGAAAGGGGTCATCAGCCGGTGAAAAAGACCAGCCTTGGCCTCGCCGTGGGCACCGTGCACCGAATCCTTGAGCAAATGGCTCGCCAGCCAGGGGGAGAAGATAAAGGCCACCAGCAGGGAGATAAGCATCCCCATGCTGGCATTGATGGGGATGGGGCTCATGTAAGGGCCCATCAGGCCGCTGACAAAGGCCATCGGCAACAGGGCCGCGATAACGGTCAGGGTCGCCAGTATAGTTGGCCCCCCCACTTCGTCCACCGCCCCCGGAATAAGCTCCTTGAGCGCCCCCTTGCCCAGACCGCGATGGCGGTGGATGTTCTCCACTACCACAATGGCGTCATCCACCAGAATGCCGATGGAGAAGATCAGCGCAAACAGCGACACCCGGTTGAGGGTAAAGCCCCAGGCCCAGCTGGCGAAGAGAGTCAGCGCCAGGGTGATGACGATGGCAACGCCCACCACCAGCGCCTCGCGCCAACCCATGCTCACCAGCACCAGCAGCACCACCGCCGTGGTGGCAAAAATCAGCTTGCCGATGAGGGTGTTGGATTTGGTCTCGGCGGTGACGCCGTAGTCTCGGGTCACCGTCACCTCAACGCCGGCAGGGATCAGTCGGTTCTGCAAACTTTCGACCCGCGCCTCCACCCGCTTGGCCACCTCGACCGCGTTCTGGCCCGGCTGCTTGCCAATGGCCAGGGTCACCGCCGGATAACTGGCTTGCCCCAGCCCCATCCAGCTGCGCTTGGTCGGGGTCTCCTGACCCAGAGAGACCTTGGCCACCGCCCCCAGATAGACCGGCTTGCCGCCCTGCAGCCCCACTACCAGCTCGCGGGCCTCCTGCTCGCTTTGCAGGAACTGCCCCACCTGCACCTTGATCTCACTGTTGTCCTGCTCGACGGCCTGTGTCGGGGCCACCTGATTGGCGGCCGCCAGTCGCTGGCTCAGCTCGCCCCAGCTGATGCCGTGGGCGCTGAGGGCCGCCGGATCCGGCATCACCCGCAACACGGCGCTCTGGCTGCCCAGCGTGTAGATATCGCGGGTACCGGGAATGCGCTTGAGTTCTGTCTCCAGCTCATGGGCGACCCGGGTCAGCTCGGGGGCCCCTAGTTGCTTGCTCCCCTCTTTGCTCCAATCTTTGCTCCATAAGGTCAAACTGACGATGGGGACATCATCGATCCCCCGGGGTTTTACCAGTGGTTGACCGACCCCGATCCCCTGTGGCAACCAGTCGCGGTTGGAGTCGAGCTGGTTGTTGAGATCGACGATGGCCTGCTCGCGGCTCACCCCCACCTTGAACACCACCACCAGCAGGGCGCCATCGGGTTGGGAAAAAGAGTAGAGGGTATCAATACCCTTTATCTGGGAGACCACCTGCTCGGCAGGGGTAGTGACGAGAGAGGCCACTTCAGCCGGAGTGGCTCCCGGGAAGGGAATGTAGACATCGGCGAAGGTGACATCGATCTGCGGCTCCTCCTCCTTGGGGGTCACCAGCACCGCAAACAGGCCGAGCAATAGCCCCACCAGCGCCAGCAGCGGGGTGATGGCCGAGCCCTGAAACAGCGCAGCCAGCCGACCGGCAGGCCCCAGCCTCTCCTTGTTGCCGTTCAGCTCGCTACTCATGGGCCACCTCCTGCTGCTGCGCCCAGGCATCGGGAGCCAGCTTGTCACCGGCTTGCAGCCCGGCCAGGATCTCGCACTGCCCTTCAAAGCAATGACCGACCCGCACCGGCGTCAGGGCCCAGCCAGCGGGTTGCTGCAGATAGACGCCGTTGAACTCCCCTTGCCGCAGCAGGGCGCGATCCGGCACCTGCAACACCTGACGTTCACCCAGTTTGAGCTGCACCTTGAGCCACATGCCGGGCAATACCCCGGCGGTTTGCAGCGGCAAGTCGAGGCGCAACCTGAAGGCGTGGCTCTGGCTGTCGGCATAGTTGAAGCGGGTCAATTTGACTGGGGTAACAGACTTGCCATCGGGCAGCAGCACCTGCACATCCGCAGGCTCACGAGCCAGCGTCAGGGCGGATTGGGGCAACTCCACCTCCACCCGCAAGGTGTCGAGAGAGAAGCCGGAGAGCAGCGGGGTACCGGGGGCGACTGTCTCCCCCAACTCCACCAGCCGTTTGGTCACCACTCCGGCGTAGGGAGCCAGAATGCGGGTATAACCGTAGGCCTCGCGGGCCTGAGTGAGAGCCGCATCGGCAGCATTCACCTCGGCGCGGGCGGCGCGATCCGTCGCCTGGGCATTATCGAGCTGGGCGCGGGTGATCACCCCCTTGGCGATCAGCGCCTGAAAGCGGGCAAGCTGGCGCTCGGCTTCCACCTGCTGGGCCTGCGCCCGGGCCAGCCGTGCCTCGGCACCCGTGACGGCGGCAAACTGCTCTTTGCCGCTGATCTCCAGCAGCGGTTGCCCCGCTTGCACCTGATCGTTCACATCCACCAGCATGCGGGAGACCCGGCCGCTGGTCTGGGCCGCCACCGTCCCCTGATTGATGGCACTGACGGTGCCATCCAGCGTCAGCCAATCGGTCACCGGCTGTGGCGCCACTGTCAACAAGGGCTCTGGCTCCCCGTCCGCGGCAAAGGCCCGGGGGGATGTCATGGCCTGCGATGTCATCACCAACAAGGTGATCCCCAGCAACCGGATCTTTTCCATCATTACTCTCCTTCCCTGGCGTAATCTGTCACTTCACGGGATCAGGCGGTATGGGACTGGCGCACCTTATCCACTCCCCGAGCTGGCGCCTTGGTAAGCACCCTGGCCAGCCCTCTGTCAAACAGCAAGATCCC
This sequence comes from Aeromonas sp. R2-4, assembly GCF_040908365.1. Classification (NCBI taxonomy): domain Bacteria; kingdom Pseudomonadati; phylum Pseudomonadota; class Gammaproteobacteria; order Aeromonadales; family Aeromonadaceae; genus Aeromonas; species Aeromonas sp. R2-4. Next base: position 44,226 of record NZ_JBFODO010000009.1, on the reverse strand, counting down.
GGCCACCATGGCCGCTATAAACAACATTATCATGGGCTGCCCGCTGGAAATGAGACTCAGAGCAGGCCCCGGGCAGATACCCACCAATCCCCAGCCGATGCCAAACAGCGCGGCCCCGCCGATCAGCCTGCGCTCCAGCCGAGGGGCAGGTACGGCGGCGATGGGCTCACCCAGCACACTCTGGCGACGGGGTTTCACCAGCAGAAAATAACCCGGCATAAAGACCAGCAGGGCGCCCCCCATCACAAAGGCAAGGCTGGGATCCCAGGCCCCTGCCAGATCAAGAAACCCGGTGACCCGGGCGGGATCCACCATGCCGGAGATGGCCATCCCCAGCCCGAACAACACCCCCGCAAACAAACTTGTCAGCAATTTCATGGCGATCAGCCCCTTACAGCAGATGATGAGTAACGAAGACAGTGATAAATCCTGCCGCCATAAAGGTCAGGGTGGCGACGATGGAGCGCAGGGAGAGCCGCCCCATGCCACAGATGCCGTGGCCGCTGGTGCAGCCATTGCCAAGACGGGTACCGACCCCGACCAGCAGACCGGCCAGCAGCACAACGGGCCAGCCGGGCAAGGTGGTGAATACGGGCATGCTGGCCCAACCCAGAGTCAGCGCCAACCAGGCGCCCGCCCCCAGCCCCAGCAGAAACAGCACCCGCCACGGCGCACGGTGTTGCAGCGCACCGGCCAGAATGCCGCTGATGCCGGCCACCCGGCCGTTGAACAACATCAGGATCAGGGCCGACAGCCCCGCCAGCATGCCACCGCCCAAAGAGAGCAGCCATTGGCTTTCCATCATCAAGATTCCTTATTTTCTGAGTGACAAAAATGGGTTTGCAGCGCCCCCAGCACATCAGCTGCCGCCTCGCTCACCAGCGAGTAGTAGATCTGCTGGGAGACCTTGCGCGAACGGATCAGGCCGTAGCGCTTCAATACCGAGAGTTGCTGGGAGAAGGCCGACTGCCCGAGTTGGCTATGGGCCAGCAGCTCCCCGACGCCCTTCTCCCCCTCCACCAGCTGGCAGAGCACCATCAGGCGTTCGGGATGAGCCAACGCCTTGAGCAGGGAGGCGGCGGCTGTCGCATGTCTGTTCATCTCGTCGAATTGGCTCATAAGAGTAAATTAGCAATTGCTGATATTTGTTCTATTGTATAAAACAACACTAAATTAGCAACATCTAAAGTAGATAAGGAGAAGGACCATGACTGTAGATAACGGAGTCAGAATCGTCGCGGGTTGCATGTTGCTGCTCTCGCTGCTCCTTACCGCCTGGGTTCATCCGGGCTTTGTCTGGTTGAGTGCCTTTGTCGGGGTCAACCTGATCCAGAGCGCATTCACCGGTTTCTGCCCGGCAGCGATGATCCTCAAACGGATAGGATTTAAATAACAGGGTCGGATGACCTAGGCTCATATGAGCGTGTAATAAACGCAGGAGGCTGAACATGGCAACGGTAATCGTCATCGGCGCGGGTCTGGGGGGCATGTCTGCCGCCTACGAACTCAAGGCCGAACTGGGCAAGCAGCATGAGGTGATCCTCATCAATGACAAGCCGGACTTTGAATTCACCCCCTCCAACCCCTGGATTGCCGTCCAGTGGCGGGAGCGCAAGGAGACCTCGATCCCCATCGAACCCCATGTGAAGAAAAAGGGGGTCCGCTTTATCCATGCAGCCCTGACCGAGCTGCAACCGGCGGCGCAGCAGCTCACCCTCTCTGATGGCCAGACCCTGCGTTACGACTTTCTGGCGATCTGCACCGGCCCGGCCCTCGCCTTTGACGAGGTGACGGGGGCTGGCCCCGAATCCGGTGGCACCACCAGCGTCTGTACCCTCTCCCACGCCGAAGAGTGCCGCCACAGTGTCAGTGCACTGGTCGATGAGCCCGGCCCTGTGATTGTCGGTGCCATGCCGGGCGCCTCCTGCTTCGGCCCCGCCTACGAGTATGCGTTCATCCTCGATCGCCACCTGCGCGACAAGAAGGTGAGAAAAAATGTGCCCATGACTTTTGTCACCAGCGAGCCCTACATCGGCCATCTGGGTCTCAATGGTGTGGGGGACTCCAAGGGGATGCTGGAGAGCGAATTGCGGATGCGCGACGTGCAGTGGATCTGCAATGCCCGCACCGTGGCGGCGCAAGATGGTCAGATGACGGTGGAGGAGCTGGACGATGAGGGTAACCTCAAGCGCACCCACACTCTGCCCTACAAACACGCCATGATGCTGCCCGCCTTTGTCGGCATTGCACCGCTGCGGGGCATCGAGGGGCTGGTCAATCCCCGCGGCTTTGTCATCGTCGATGAACACCAGCGTAACCCCGCCTTCCCGCAGATTTACGCCGCCGGGGTCTGCATCGCCATTGCCCCGCCGCACAAGACGCCGGTACCAACCGGGGTGCCCAAGACCGGCTACATGATTGAGGCGATGGTGCGCACCCTGAGCCACAACATCAAGGCGGAGCTCAGTGGCCAGCAACCGGTGACCAAGGCGGTGTGGAATGCCATCTGTCTGGCGGACATGGGGGACACAGGTGCCGCCTTCGTCGCCATGCCGCAGATCCCGCCGCGCAACGTAGCCTGGTTCAAGAAAGGAAAGTGGGTCCATCTGGCCAAGATCGCCTTCGAGAAGTACTTCCTTCATAAGATGCAGGTGGGGGATACCGAGCCCATCTACGAGAAACTGATGCTCAAATACCTCGGCATCGACAAGACCGAATGACCCCGCAGACCCGGCCCTCGCCGGGTCTGCTTTTGGCGGCCCTACGCGGCAAAACGGGCCTTTCGATTATGTTTCAAGATGTTGCTGCGGGCGGCGCGGGGTTTACCCTGCCTGCCGCCTCGGCTATCATTCGAGCCTCTTATCAATAGCGGAGACCATCAGTGGGCAACTCATCAAGTGACAGTTGTAGACCGACCCTCATCGTCGGTACCAAGGTCGCGAGCTAGCCGCAGGTCTTTCTCTGCCGCCACTCGCAACTCTGCGAGAAGCGGAAATCCACTCCCCTCTTCTCCCTTTTTACACTTGACGTCTGGCAACCAGTGGCCAACCGCCACGATCGCCATGCCTGCATAGTTTCTGCTTCCCACAAGGAGGCTGCTATGCGTTTTATCTCAATCAAACCGGCTGCGGATCGCGCGGTAGCAACAGGTTCTGTTGCTACCCGGGCTCACCCCCTGTTGAGCCGGCTCGGCCGTGGCATGTTGCCACGCTGGCTGGGCGGCAAACCGCGCCAGCACCACTATAGGCTGCAGATCCGCTGCGAGGATCGCGCCGATATGGAGCAAGTGCTGGATATGGTGAACCACACGTTGCAACCGGCGGGGCTGCAACCGATGCAATCGATGAAGCCGGGTCGCGGCGGCGGGCGTGAGCTGGTGCTCAACCTGCAGTGCACCCCGTCCCAGCGCCGCTATCTGGTGCAGTTTGTTCATCAGGTCGGAGTAGCACATCCGGTGCGCTGGCAACTGCGCCCGCGCATCGACTGCGATCCCGAGCTCAACTGACCGCACACCGGCATTAACCACTGTGAAAGGGGCCAGACACGCTGGCCCCGCTTGTTGCGTCCTCGCCGAGCGTCAGAGCATCTGATGGTGCTCGCGCCTCGGGACGCTGCGTTTTTGTTTGTCTGCTGGCCATCCGCGCAATCATCCCCTGATCCACCCGCCTCCCGGCGTTTCATCATGGATTGCGCCAAGCCAGCACTTATCAGAAGGAGTACGCCATGAAGATGTGGCAACAAATTGACATGATCTCCCTGCTCGACACCCTGGCCAGCCTGCTGCTCGCCTTTGTGCTTGGCAGTCTGGTCGGGCTGGAGCGCCAGTACCGCCAACGTACCGCGGGCCTTCGCACCAACGTGCTGGTCGCCGTGGGGGCCGCCCTGTTCGTCAGTCTGGCCCAGCGTATCTATGACCTGCACGGCGGCAACTACAACGTGGTCCATGTGGTGGCCTATATCGTCTCCGGCATCGGCTTTCTCGGCGCCGGCGTCATCATGCGCGAATCGGGCAATATCCGCGGCATCAACACCGCCGCCACCTTGTGGGGCGTGGCAGCGGTCGGCGCCGCCTGTGGCGCAGGACTGGCCATGGAGGCAATTCTGGGTGCCCTGTTCGTGCTGGCCGCCAACACTCTGCTGCGACCGCTGGTCAATCAGATCAACCGTCGCCCGGTGGACAATACCGACACCGAAGTGACCTACAAGGTGACGGCCTTGACCCAGCGCGAGCATCAAAAAGAGGTACTTCACTGGCTCGAAGAGATGCTGGAGCAGGCCAACTACCCCCTGAGCGAGCTCGACATCGAGCCGTTTGGCGAGGGGGATCTGGAGATCTCTGCGGTGCTGCTCGCCACCTCCATCGATGGCGACGAGCTGGATGCCCTGATGGTGAAACTCGGCATTCATCCCCATATCAAGCAGGTGTTCTGGCGCACCAGTACCACCGATTGAGCCGTTGGTCAGAGGAACGAACCATCCGCCCGCAGCAAAAAGCCCCGCCAGCAATGGCGGGGCTTTCTCATATGGATGGGCGAAGAGTGCTAGCGGCGACTGCGCCAGCGCACTCTGGGGGTGATCACCTGGGCGGTCTGAGCCGGAGGATTGCCCGCAATCAGTTGCTGCATCAGCTCGAAAGCGGCGAGGGCCAGCGCCGGACAATCCTGTGCCACCGAGTCGATGCGCATGGGAATGCAGTCGAGCAGGTCGTGATCGTCGAAGGTGCACAGGCGCATGCCTGTTTCCATCAACCCCGCCTCGTTGAGGTAGCGCAGCACCCCTTCCAGCAAAGTAAAGGAGGCGGTAAAGAGCCCCCTGGGAGGCGCTCCCAGCTCGGCCACCAGCTCGGCCATCAGCTGATAACCGGAGCTCGGCTGATAGTCGCGATGACGGACCCGGGCGGCATCGGCTTCAAAACTGGCGCGATGGAGCCCCAGCTCATAGCCCGCCAGCCGGTGACGACTAGGGGAGAGATCCAGCAGGCCACCGAAGTAGTAGATCTCCTCGCCGCACTCGCTGGCCATGTCCCGCACCAGCTCGGCGGTCGCCTTGCAGGCATCGGAGATCACCATGGGCAGGCGCGACTCGCCGATGTGGCGGTCGAGCTGCACCACCGGCAGGCGGTCGTGGATGCGGGCATAGATGTCATCGCTGTGGCCGCTGGAGGCGACAATCAGCCCGTCCACCTGACGGCTGATGAGGTTGTCCACCACCCGCTGCTCGAGAGCGGGATCATCCTCGGAGCAGGCGATCAGCAGCTGGATGCCCGCCTCCCGGCAGTGGGCCTCGAGGGTGCGGGCGATGCGGGCAAAACCGAAGTTGGTGAGATCGGGGATCACCAACCCCCAGGTGTAGCTGCGGGTCTCGCGCAGGGAGCGGGCATGAAAGCTCGGCAGGTAGTGACACTCCTCCGCCACCGCCTGAATGCGCTTGCGGGTATCGTCGGCAATCCGGTACTCCGCACTCTTCCCGTTGAGCACCAGACTGGCGGTTGCCTTGGACACCCCCGCCAGTTCGGCGATCTGGGCAATCGTGATCCGTTTCTTCTTCTCCACCTGGCCTCCCGGCTGACTAGAACCGGGCTATTGTACTAGGCACGCCGACAGCGGCCAGTGATTGAGGCAAATTTTGCAGCCATCATTGCCGTTACCTGATGAAAGTTGCGGCTTGTCCCCGGGGAAGTAGCGCGCCGACAGGCTGTGTCGCCCCTCATCGATGAAACACTCCAGACTGGAGCGATCGCACAGCACAGAGATCCGCCCGCCAGCCCATTGGCTGCTGCGGGTCTCCCACGCCCCGCTCTGCCAGTTCTGGCGCCGCAAGGTGAGGCGCCCCGGCTGCCACACCAGCTCGGCCACGGCGCCGAACCAGAGACGCCCCTCACCGCAGAGATCCAGATCGATCCAGGCCGAGTCGATGGCCAGCCCCGGAAATTCTCCGAGCGTCCCCTCGAAACGGGTCAACTCTCCCTTCAATGCCGCAAGCTCCGCCACCGGCCGCTGGCAGAGCCACTCATCCTGCCAGAACAGCTCCCGCGGGCAGCTCATCTGGTGGAGCCAGCCGTGAGCGATCGTAGGCTGGCTCATCTCGTTCTCCTCCGGCAGCCCCAGCCAGCCAAACAGCAAGCGCCGACCCTGGCTATCCAGAGTGGTCTGGGGGGCATAGAACTCGAAGCCCCGGTCCAACTCGTGAAAAGCCTCGTGCTCGAAGCGCTCGCCGTCGAAGTTGCCAGAAAGCCAGCCGCACTGGTAGAGGTTGCGATAATCCTCGCCTGCCGGGGCAATCCCCTGCGGGCAGCTGATCAGCACATAGCGCTCCCCTAGCGGGAAGAGATCCGGGCACTCCCACATATAACCAAACTCACCCAGCCCACCTCGCCCGCTACCGGCGATGGGGCCCACCCGCTGCCAGCTTTGCAGGGTGTCACCGCGATAGAGCAGCACTTCGCCCTTGTCATCCAGGGTGCGGGCCCCCAGCACCATCAGCCACTGCTGGCCGTCGTGCCACACCTTGGGGTCGCGCACGTGGCCGCTGTAGCCTTCGGGCAGATCCAGCACAGGCCCCAACTTCTCGAAGCCTCCCTCACCGTCGGCGCGGGCCAGACACTGATAAGCGGTGCGGCCGCCATCCGGGTATTTGACATTGCCGGTGTAGATGAGGGTCAAACGCCCCTGCTCGTCGCTCACCGCCGAGCCCGAATAGCAGCCGTGGCTCTCATAGGCTTCGGTGGGCAATAGCGCCACCGGCTCGTGTTGCCAATGCAGCAGATCGGTGGAGGTGACATGGCCCCAGCCCTTGTTGCGGTGCTCGCAACCGAGCGGGTTCCACTGGTAGAAAAGATGGTAGCGCCCGTCGTGCTCGATAAAGCCGTTAGGATCGTTAAGCAGCCCCACCGGGGCTGCCAGATGCCAGCGGGGCCGATGGGGATCGGCCGCCGCCTTGAGCTGTCCGGCCAGCAGCGACCGGACAATCTGGTTGAGAAGATCGCTTTCCTTCATCACTCCACCTTGTACTTGAGCAGGTAGGATGCGGCGAAGGCGGCGCCAAAGGCGATCACCAGCCCGATGATGTAATGAATCAGGCTCATGGGCTGGACGATGGCCATGCCGGGAATACCGGTCAGCCCCACCGCCGTCATCCCCACCTTGGCCGCCACCACGTAGGCGCCGCCGCAGGCCCCGCCAAACAGACCGGCGAGGAAGGGTTTGATGTAGCGCAGGTTCACCCCGAAGATGGCCGCTTCCGTGATACCCAGCAGGCAGGACATGGCAGCCGGCACGGTAATGGCCTTGATCTTCACGTCGCGAGTCTTGAAGTAGACCGCGAGGCAAGCCCCGCCCTGCGCCACGTTGGCCATAGCCCAGATGGGCAGCAGGAAGTTGACGCCAATTTGCGGATTGGCCAGCAATCCCGCCTCGATGGCGTGGAAGCTGTGGTGGATGCCGGTGATGACGATAAGCGAGTAAGTGCCGCCAAATACCAGCCCCGCCAGCCAGCCCGCCTGCTCATAGAGGGCGCTCAGACCGAACGAGATGCCATCCCCCAATACCCGACCCGCCGGGCCGATAAAGAGCAGTGCCACGAAACCGGTGATGATGACGGTCAAAAACGGGGTGAGGATCAGATCCAGCGCATCCGGAATGCGCTTGCGCAGCTGTTTCTCCAGATGGGACATAAACCAGACCGCCAAGAGCACCGGGAAGACGGTGCCCTGATAGCCGATCATCGCAACATCCAGCCCGAAGAAGTCCATAGTCTTGAAGCCACCGGCCACGCCCCAGGCGTTGGTCAGCGCCGGGTGGGTGAGGATGCCACCGAGGGTCGCCCCGAGATACGGATTGCCGCCAAACTCCCGCGCCGCCGTAAAGCCGATGAGGATCGGCAGTATGATAAAGGCCGCCGAGCTGAACATGTCGAGCATCACAAACAGGGCGCTGTCGGCATTGACCCAACCGTAGGTGCGCACCATGCCGAGCAGCCCCATCAGCAAGCCCGAGGCGACGATGGCCGGAATGATCGGCACGAAGATGTTGGAGAGGGTTCGCGCCAACCGCTGGGCCACGTTGAGCTTGGCCGCCGCCATGTCGGTCAGCTCCGCCTTGCTGGCGGTGCCGGTACCGGTCAGCGTCACAAACTCCGCATAGACCTTGTTGACCAGACCGGTGCCGAAGATCACCTGAATTTGGCCCGCGTTGCTAAAGCACCCCTTGACCCCCTCCAGCTTGTCGATGGCGGCCTTGTTTACCTTGCTGTCATCGGCCAGCACCAACCGCAGCCGGGTGGCGCAGTGGGCAGCGCTGACAATGTTCTCCTTGCCCCCGAGCAGGGGCACCAGATCCTTGGCTATCGCACTGATATTCATATTCTTCCTCTTATGACCCGCCACGCTGGCGGGCCCTAGTCACATGAGAGTAGGGGCTGTTGCACCGGGCTTCTAGCCTCAGCTCAACAGCCGCTTGCGCCTGATCGCAAAAAGGCATCCAGTTCGGAGCGGGTCGGCAGCGCCGTCATCGCCCCCTTGGCGGTGGTGGCAAGCGCCCCGCAGCCGTGGGCCTGAGCCAGGATGGCGGGTAGCTCGGCCAGTGTCGGCAGCGACGAGCGCCCGGCCAGCGCCGCCAGCAGACCGGCGACGAAGGCGTCCCCCGCCCCCGTGGTGTCGATGGGCGTCACTTTATGCCCCACCCACTCCAGCAACTCGCCATCAAGGCGAGCCACCACCCCGGCCGCCCCTCTGGTCACCAGCACCAGCGCCGGGCCAGAGATAGTTGCAAGCCCGGCGACCAGTTCATCCTCGCCACTCAGCAGTTGCAGCTCCTCGATGGAGAGCTTGACCACATCCGCCTGCGCAATGGCCTGACGCACCAGCGGCAGCATCTCGGCAGGGTTGCCCCACACCTCGGGGCGGAGGTTGGGGTCGAAGCAGACTCGCCCGCCTTCCGCCTTGATGGCTGCCATGGCCTGCAGGCAGCTGGTGCGCACCGGCTCGTTGGCGAGCGCGATGGAGCAGGTCAGCAACCACTGATCGGCATCGAAGCGGGGCAACTCATCCGGGGTGAGGAACTGGTCGGCACTGGGGCGCACCATAAAGGTGAAGCTGCGCTCCCCCTCGTCATCCAGTGCCACCAGCACGGTAGAGGTGCGATGGTCTGGATCGAGCCGCAGCGCACCGATATCCACCCCCTCCCCGCTCAGGGTATCGGCCATAAAGCGGCCGAACGGATCGGCACCAACCCGGCCGATAAAGGCCGCATCGCCGCCAAGCCGTGCCACGCCAACCGCCACATTGGCGGGCGCGCCACCCGGACACTTGAGGTAGTGCAACGCCCCTTCCGGGATCAAGTCCACCACCGCATCCCCCATTACCCACACACGATTCGTCACCTTGCTACTCCACTGCTGCATCGGATCGACTGTCAAACCCGAACTCTGTTCTGTTGGCTGGCATTATCAGCTAAACCGTTTTAGCCAACCAACAGATCTCGGCACCGGCTGCCATTTTTGTGATCGGGATAACGAACTAGAACCAGGTTTCCATCTGTACGCCAAAGTTCCACTCGCCTCCAGCGGTGAAGTTGCTCTGGCCCATGGCATCGTCGCTGGCGTAGTTGTCGAGCTCGGAGGACCAGTCCATCCAGCTGGCGAACACCCTAAGCTCAGGCCGCTCGAAGAATCCGGCGGTCTGCGCCTTGAAGGTGGGGGCGAAGGTGAGCTTGGTGAAGTTGCCGTTCACCGCCTGGCGTCCCTTGTACCCCTTGGGATCGAGGTCCATGTATTGCCAGGCTGCCTCGTAGACCAGCTCGACGTTCTGGCTCAGCACCTGCGCCACCCGGGTATTGAAGGTAAGCCAGCGATACTCGTCCCCTTTCACGTAGCGATCCTGACTCTGCTCGGCCAGCAGGGCCGGGGCAAAACGCCAGCGCGAGTTGAGATCGGTAGCGCCAAACACGGCGACCCGCACCGCATCGGCGTCCGGCAACAGCTCGCTGTCAGAGCCCAGCCCCTTGACCTCGGCCCCCAGCCCATGACCGTACAGCACCGCCGCCTTGGCAAAACCGGGGTTGATGCCGAAGAAGCTCTCGCCGTGGTAGGCCAGCAGGGTGTGTGCCCCCTTGTCCGCCGTCTCGCTGCCCGCCCCCTTGTCATTGATGCGGGCGTCATTGTCCTTGGCCGAGAGACCGTTCAGCATCCACTGCCAGTTGCCGACGCGGTTGTTCATGGTGAGGATGTAGCTCTCGATATCGGAGAGACCGCTGGCGCTGATGTCGCCGTAATCGCGGCCATAGAGGGAGAAGTTGGCCTTCCAGCTGTCGGCGAGCTGCACGTCGTAAACGCCGCCGCCGGTACCGGCCAGGAACACCACGTCGGAATCGAGCCAGTGGATGTCGAAGTTGTCCCGATCAAAGCGCTTGCCCGCCCACAGCACCGCATTCTTGAAGGGGCCGTCGAAGCTCGCCAGATTGCCGATCTCGGCAAACACCTGACGGGTATTGAGGCTCGAATCGCTGGCGGTCCAGTCGTTGCTGGTCTCAACCCCGTCTGCCAGCATCAGCTTGTAGCGAGCCCAGCTGCCATCCTCGAAGGTCTGGGTTTTCAGCAGGTTAGCCTCCATGTAGGTGTCATCTTCGTTGCCAAGGCGACCGACGGCCCCGCCCACCGAACCGGCTGGCGTGATGTAGGGGCCGCCGCGCCCACCGTTGCCATTGCTGTTTACCAACAGGCCCGAGCGGGCATAGCCGTGAAACTCGAAGCCCTGGGCACCAGCGGTCTTCTCATCCACCTTCTGGCTGCGGTTGTTGGCCACCTGCGCCTGCTCGCTGGCCGCGCTCGCCTTCACTTCCGCCTGACTGGCACGGCTCTCTGCCGCCTCGGCTCTCGCTTCAGCCGCCTGTACCCGCGCCTCCAGCGCCGCCAGACGGGCCTCGATACCGCCATCCGCCGCCCACAGCGGGCTGATCATTCCCAATCCCAGCGCTACCGCCAGCGCCAACTTGCTCTTGAACATCATCATCTTCCTCACCTGTCATCTGTGGCCCGAACGGGCGCTGTTGTTATCGACAGCCAGAGCATAGCTAAACCAATTTAGCCAACTCAATATGACAACTAAACCGTTTCAGCAACAGTGTGAGCGGGATAACATTTGTACAGCAGGAATTGGCGGGAGTTGTGAGGAGGATCCCTCATCAGGATCCACTCAATAGGGCGGATCCTGGCTAAACGGCGGGCAAAAAAAGAGCCGGCACAAGGCCGGCTCTGTTTATTCGGGTCGCTGAAATCAGCTGGTTAGATCGTCGAAGAAGCGTTTCACCCCTTCGAAGAAGCCTTCCGATTTCGGCTTGTGGGTCTTGGCAGCGGCACCGCTGAAGGATTCGTCCAGCTGGCGCAGCAGCTCTTTCTGCTGCTCGGTGAGGTTGACCGGCGTCTCGATCACCACCTTGCACATCAGATCCCCTACCTGGCCGGAGCGTACTGACTTCACGCCCTTGCCGCGCATGCGGAACATCTTGCCGGTCTGGGTCTCCGGAGTGACCTTGAGCTTGACGCGGCCATCCAGGGTCGGTACTTCAATCTCGCCACCCAGGGCGGCTGCGGTGAAGCTGATGGGCACTTCGCAGTAGAGGTTGTTGCCGTCACGCACGAAGATCTCGTGCTCTTTGACGTGCACCTGTACGTAGAGATCCCCTGCCGGAGCCCCTGCCTCCCCTGCCTCCCCTTCGCCGGAGAGACGGATGCGATCGCCGGTATCGACGCCCGCCGGAATTTTCACCGACAGGGTCTTGGTGCGCTGGTAGCGACCTTCACCGTGACACTTGCGGCACGGATCCTTGATGATCTTGCCGCGACCGTGACAGTGCGGACACGCCTGCTGCACCGCAAAGAAGCCCTGACGCATCTGCACCTGGCCGGAGCCGTGGCAGGTCGGGCAGGTCTGGGCACTGCTGCCGGTGTGGGCACCGGAGCCGTTACAGACTTCACAGTGAACCAGAGTCGGCACCTTGATCTCCTTGGAGACCCCGCGTACCGCCTCTTCCAGCGTCAGCTCCATGGTGTAGCGCAGGTCGGAGCCACGGGCCGGGCCACGACGAGCACCACCACGGCCACCGCCGAAGATGTCACCGAATACGTCACCAAACATGTCGGCGAAGTCGGCACCGCCGCCAAAGCCACCGTGGCCACCGCCACCCTGGCTCGGGTCGACACCGGCATGGCCGTACTGGTCGTAACGGGCACGCAGGTTGGCATCGGTCAGGACCTCGTAGGCTTCCTTGACCTCTTTGAACTTCTCTTCGGATGCGGCATCACCCTGGTTACGATCCGGGTGATACTTCATGGCCAGGCGCTTGTACGCCTTCTTGATCTCGCGATCGTCGGCATCTTTCGCCACACCCAGTACTTCGTAGAAATCGCGCTTCGACATACTCATCCTGTGGTTACGCAGACGGGCGTTGGTTACCCAACGCCCGTGAATTCATTGACCAAGCCGATGGGCGAAGCGGACTTCGCCCATCTGGGTAGGGCTTACTTCTTGTCGTCTTTCACTTCTTCGAACTCGGCGTCGACTACGTCGTCGTCAGCCTTGGCAGAAGAGGAGGACTGACCGGCATCAGCACCGGCTGCACCCTGGGCCTGAGCCTGCTGCTGGGCAATTTCCATCAGCTTCTGGGACGCTTCCAGCAGAGCCTGCTGTTTGGCTTCGATAGCAGCCTTGTCGTCACCCTTGATGGCAACTTCCAGCTCGCTCAGAGCGGCTTCGATCTTGGTCTTGTCGTCGGCAGGCAGGGCTTCACCGGCTTCGGTGATCTGCTTGCGTACGGAGTGGACCAGACCATCAGCCTGGTTGCGAGCCTGTACCAGCTCTTCAAACTTCTTGTCCTCGGCCGCGTTGGCTTCGGCTTCGCGTACCATGCGCTCGATCTCGTCATCAGACAGACCAGAGGAGGCCTGGATGGTGATCTTCTGCTCTTTGTTGGTCTCTTTGTCTTTCGCAGAGACGTGCAGGATACCGTTGGCATCGATGTCGAAGGTCACTTCGATCTGCGGCAGACCACGCGGTGCCGGACGGATGCCTTCCAGGTTGAACTGGCCCAGAGACTTGTTGTCGCTGGCGCGCTTGCGCTCACCCTGCAGCACGTGAATGGTCACGGCAGATTGGTTGTCTTCGGCAGTGGAGAACACCTGGGACTTCTTGGTCGGGATGGTGGTGTTCTTCTCGATGAGCGCAGTCATCACGCTGCCCATGGTTTCGATACCCAGGGAGAGCGGAGTAACGTCCAGCAGCAGTACGTCGGTCTTGTCACCGGACAGTACGGCACCCTGGATAGCAGCACCCATGGCCACGGCTTCGTCCGGGTTGACGTCTTTACGCGGCTCTTTGCCAAAGAACTCGGCAACGGTCTTCTGAACCAGCGGCATACGGGTCTGACCACCAACCAGGATCACGTCGTCGATCTCGCCAACTGCCAGACCGGAGTCTTTCAGGGCGACACGAACCGGCTCCAGAGAGTCTTTCACCATGTCTTCTACCAGGGATTCCAGCTTGGCGCGGGTCACCTTGATGTTCATGTGCTTCGGACCAGTGGCATCTGCAGTGATGTACGGCAGGTTGACGTCGGTCTGCTGGGCAGAAGAGAGCTCGATCTTGGCTTTCTCGGCGGCATCTTTCAGACGCTGCAGCGCCAGCTGGTCGTTACGCAGGTCGATGCCCTGCTCACGCTTGAACTCATCTACCAGGTAGTTGATGACGCGGTTGTCGAAGTCTTCACCACCCAGGTGGGTGTTACCGTTGGTCGCCAGTACTTCGAAGGTGGTTTCGCCTTCCACTTCGTCGATCTCGATGATGGAGATATCGAAAGTACCGCCACCCAGGTCATATACGGCAACCTTGCGCTCGCCCTTGACCTTGTTCACGCCGTAAGCGAATGCAGCAGCAGTCGGTTCGTTGATGATGCGTTTTACATCCAGACCGGCGATGCGACCGGCATCCTTGGTAGCCTGACGCTGGGCGTCGTTGAAGTAGGCCGGAACAGTGATAACGGCTTCGGTTACCGGCTCGCCCAGGTAGTCTTCGGCGGTCTTCTTCATCTTCTTCAACACTTCGGCAGAGATCTGCGGCGGTGCCATTTTCTTGCCCTTCACTTCAACCCAGGCGTCGCCGTTGTCAGCTTTGGCGATGGCGTACGGCATGATTTTCAGGTCACGCTGCACCTCTTCATCTTCAAAACGACGACCGATCAGACGCTTGATGGCGAACAGGGTGTTTTTCGGGTTGGTGATGGCCTGACGCTTGGCCGGCTGACCAACCAGGATCTCGCCATCATCGGCATAGGCAATGATGGACGGAGTAGTACGATCGCCTTCTGCGTTCTCGATCACGCGAGCAGTGTCGCCATCCAGAATAGCGACGCAGGAGTTGGTAGTACCCAGGTCAATACCGATGATTTTACCCATTTGACGAATCTCCAAATACTTTGAATAAACTGGCGAGGAACTCGCCTTAATGCGTTAACGGCTAGGTGGGGGCTGCCAATCTGGCTTTCAAGCTCCCGGCATCAAATTTTTTGTGCCGCCGCGGCCTTGCTACCTATATGGGGTCGCCAGACGCAGCTTCAAGCCCCAACCCTAAAAAACCACACCCTTTGTCATGGTTGCGCGGTCACGTTGAGCCGTAAACCGGGCAAGATGAACAGGTGCTGCACTGCGAAACAAAAAGCCCGCCACAGGGCGGGCTCGGGCACCCACAGCCAATCAGTCGACCGCTTTGGCGATCATCACCATGGCAGGACGGATCACCCGACCGTTGAGATCATAGCCCTTCTGCATCACTGCAATGACGGTGTTCGGGGCCACATCAGCACTCGGCACCATGCTCATCGCCTGATGGGCGTTGGGGTCAAACGGCTGGTTGATCGGATCAAGCGCCACCAGACCAAACTTGGCCACGCCGCTCTGCATGGATTTCAGGGTCAGCTCGACACCTTCGATCATCGGCTTGAGGGCTTCGTTCTCCTTGTCGGCCAGTTCGATGGCACGCTCAAGGTTGTCCAGCACCGGCAGCAGTTCATTGGCGAACTTCTCCAGAGCGAATTTGTGCGCCTTCTCCACATCCAGCTCGGTACGACGGCGCAGGTTCTCCATCTCGGCGGCGGTACGCAGGGCGCGTTCGCGCTCTTCCGCCGCTTTTTGGATGGCGGTTTCCAGCTGCGCTTCCAGTTCGGCAATGCGGGCCTGCTCGGCTGTCACTTCACTGTCTACATCGGTCGGCTCGACTGGCTGGGCTTCCACTTGCTCCATCGCTTCAACCTTTTGCTCTTCGTGGTTCATGACATCTCCAATTCCGGGGTTACTTATGAGGGCCCTGACGTCTGGTTGAGCGACCGGACGACAACAGACCGACTATGTTGGCGCTATTATGGGGATGCATCCCCGGCTTTCAAGGGGTAAAGGGCAATCTGGGTTGCTGAATAGCCGCAACCGTCGGTTTATCCGGGTTACCGCTCACCGTTTAACCAGTAGCCTCAAGGGGATAGCCACCCCCGTCACACGGGAGAGCGTCACAAGCGGAGCAAAGCACTGTATACTGGCCCGCAATACCCATCCCAGATCTGACTGACTATGGATTCTCCGTTCAAAACCATCGCCCTGATTGGCAAACCCCACCATGAGGGGGCCAACCAGACGCTGACCGGCCTGCATCAATACCTGACCGCCCGCGGCTTTCGGGTTCTGGTGGAGAGCCGGGTCGCCCAGACCCTGAGCATCCTCGATGAAAACGTGATGGATCTAGTGCAACTGGGCCAGCAGGCCGATCTCGCCATCGTGGTCGGCGGTGACGGCAACATGCTGGGGGCGGCGCGAGTACTGTCGCGCTTCGATGTGGCGGTGATCGGGGTCAACCGGGGCAACCTCGGCTTTCTGACCGACCTCTCGCCGCAGGATTATCTGCTGCCGCTGGAGCAGGTGCTCTCCGGTCACTACAAGAGCGAACACCGCTTCCTGCTGGAAGCCTCGGTCTATCGCCACGGCGAGCGCAAGTCGAGCAATCTGGCGGTCAACGAGGCGGTGCTGCACCCGGGCAAGATCGCCCACATGATCGAGTTCGAGGTCTATATCGATGGCAGCTTTATGTATAGCCAGCGTTCGGACGGCATCATAGTGGCCACCCCGACGGGCTCGACCGCCTACTCACTGTCGGCAGGTGGCGCCATCCTCACCCCCAAGCTCAATGCCATCACGCTGGTGCCCATGTTCCCGCACACCCTGAGCAGTCGCCCCATCGTACTCGATGCCGACAGCGAAGTGCGGCTGCTGGTCTCGCCGGACAATCAGGACGATGCCATGCAGGTGAGCTGTGACGGCCAGGTGACGCTGGCGGTCCACCCGGGGGACGAGATCCTTATCAAGAAGAGCCACCACCAGCTTCATCTGGTTCACCCCCTCGACTACAGCTACTTCCACGTGCTGCGCAACAAGCTCGGCTGGGGCAGCAAGCTGTTTTAATCGGCGCTGACCGACAACGGCATTGACACAACGGGCGCCTGAATTGGCGCCCTTCTCTTTTCTGTCGTGGCAACGTCCCCTGCACTCTCATATCCGTACCGCGTCCCAATAGTCAGTACCGCATTCTCATAGCCATGGCGCACTGGTGCGACTTTCCTGTGTTAAAAATGGCGGCGCCCTCTTTACTGTATATAAGACCAGTATATACTGGATACATACACAGTAATGTTGACCTATACAGGATGAGACCATGCTGACCCAGCTGACCGTCAACAACTTCGCCATCGTCAAGTTTCTAGAACTCGATCTGCAACCGGGGATGACCTGCATCACAGGTGAGACCGGTGCCGGTAAATCCATCGCCATCGACGCTCTCGGTCTCTGTCTCGGAGAACGGGCCGAAGCCGGCATGGTGCGACCCGATAGCGACAAAAGCGAGGTCAGCGCCCGCTTCCTGCTGGACAACAACCCGGCCGCCCGCGCCTGGCTCGCTACCAACGAGCTGGAAAACGAAGGTGAATGTATCGTGCGGCGAGTCATCTCCGCCGAGGGGCGCTCACGCAGCTATATCAACGGCGTGCCTGTCCCCCTCACCCAGCTCAAGAATCTGGGCCAGCTACTGGTCAACGTGCACGGTCAACATGCCCACCAGATGCTGCTCAAACCCGATTACCAGCTAGCTCTGCTCGACGGTTATGCCGGTCACCATCTGCTGCTCGACGAGGTGCGCCAGCACTATCAGCAGTGGCGCCAACTGCAAAACGAGCTGAACCGGCTCAAGGCCGAGCAGCAACAACGGGAGGCCCGCCGCCAGCTGATCGAGTACCAGGTGCAAGAGCTGGACGAATTTGCCCTGCAACCAGGGGAGTTCGAAGAGATAGAAGAGGAGCACCAGCGTCTGGCCAACGGCACAGAGCTGATGCAGGAGTGCGGGGCTTGCCTCGATCTGCTCTATGACAACGAAGAGACCACTATCGCAGGGTTGCTGCAATCAGCCGTCGATCGGGCCGAGGGGCTGGTCAGCATGGACAGCCGCCTTACCCCGGTACTGGAGATGCTGAACGAAGCGCTGATCGGCGTGCAGGAGAGCCACAGCGAACTGCGTAGCTACCTCGATCGGCTGGAACTGGATCCCGAGCGTTTTAACGAGCTGGAGGCCCGCCTCTCCAAGGCGATCAATCTGGCCCGCAAGCACCATGTCAAACCGGCAGATCTGGCTCAGTACCATCAGGAGCTGGCCTCTGATCTTGCTCGCCTCAACTCCGATGAAGAGCGGTTAGAAGGGATGGAAGATGAGCTGGCCGAGGCCCGTCAGGCTTTTGTCCAGGCCGCCGAAGCCCTGAGTCAGAGCCGTCAGCGTTACGCCCAAGAGCTGGGCGCCAAGGTAACCAGCAGCATGCACGAACTGGCGATGCCCGATGGCCGCTTTGCCATCGAGGTGCGCCCCGATGCCCAGAGCAGCCTCTCTCCGCTGGGTATAGATCGGGTGGAATTTATGGTCACCACCAACCCGGGCCAACCGATCCAGCCGCTTGGCAAGGTGGCCTCAGGCGGTGAACTGTCACGTATCAGCCTCGCCATCGTGGTGATCAGCGCTCGCAAGGTCTCCACCCCGACCCTGATTTTCGATGAGGTGGATGTGGGGATCAGCGGCCCGACGGCCGCCGTGGTGGGTCGCCTGCTGCGCCAGCTCGGGGAGTCCACTCAGGTGATGGTGGTCACTCACTTGCCTCAGGTGGCAGGCAACGGCCACCAGCATATGGTGGTGAGCAAGCATACCGATGGCAAAACCACCGAAACCCGGATGGATGCACTCGACCAGAATGCCCGCCTCAATGAGCTGGCACGCCTGCTCGGTGGCGACCAGATCACCGACAACACCCTGGCCAATGCCCGCGAGCTGCTGCGTCGATGAATCAGGTGATAAAGCCGATTTGCAGCGATGGCGACTGACAGGGCAGACCGAACATGCTGACTTCGCAGGTACGGACGAGTGCCATGGCTTTCACAGTCAGCAATAGCCAATAGCCAATAGCCAATAGCCAATAGCCAATAGCCAATAGCCAATAGCCAATAGCCAACTGTGAGAACCGAACACGCGTCAGGATTACCGACCCAGATCAATAAAATGGCGAGTTAGGCGAAGCTGGCAGCAACATGGGCGTGGATCCGGTTGCCTTCATGTGGCGGATTTCGCATAGTGTTGCCCCCCTTTATGGGTATCCAATTGTGAGGCTTTGTCTATGATCCACGTTTTTGGTCACAAGAATCCTGATAGCGACAGTATCTGCAGTGCGCTGGTTATCACCGACTGGCTCAATGGCCAGGGCCGTCAGGCCACCCCATGGCGTCTGGGTGACCTGCGCACCGAAACCCGTTTTATTCTGGAGCAGGCTGGCGTCAGCGAACCCGAGTTGCTGACCAAAGATTTGACTGGTGAAGATGTCTGGCTGGTGGATTTCAGTGATCTGGAACAGGGCCCTGCCACACTGGCACAAGCCAATGTACTGGGCCTGGTGGATCACCACCGTCTCGGCACTCTGGTCACCCAGTCTCCGCTGGATGCGTGGATCCGGGCCGTCGGCTGCACCTGCACCATCGCCTTCGATCTGCTGAGCCAGCAAGGTACCGTGACCCGCAGCCAGGCTCGCCTGATGCTGGGCGCCATCATGAGCGACACCCTCTGTCTCACCTCGCCCACCACCACCGAGCAGGACAAGATCGCCTGCGAGCGTCTTGCACCGCTGGCCGAGGTATCGCTGGCCGAGTTTGGTCAACAGTTGCTGATGGCGAAAACCGATCTGAGCGGCCTCACTCCTGCGCAGTTGCTGCAGCAGGATGAGAAAGCATTCCAGGCCGAAGGTCTGAACTTCATCATGAGCCAGATCGAAGTGGGCAGCGAACAGCAACTGGCCGAGCACCTGCCAGCCCTGCAGCAGGAGATGGCCCAGCGCGTGACGAGCGAAGGGCTCGACTTCTTCGTGTTGATGGTGACTGACCTGACTGCGGCTGCCAGCCGTATCTACTTTACCGAGCACGCCAAAGTACCGGCCGAGTCCAGCTACCACCCGGGCTTTGTCAGCCGCAAGAAGCAGGGTCTGCCCTGGGTGATGGATCTGCTGGCCAAGGCCTGATCCTCCCTCGCCATTACCTATTCCAAAGCCCTGCCTCTGCGCAGGGCTTTTTCATCGCCAGCGCCAGCCGTACTCCCTATCCTCTTGCTGACCATCTTGCTCACCACTGCGGCCTCTCGCTTACTCCTTTCATGGCTTATTGACAGTTAACGCCATAACTTTGCTTACATATTTGCGGCTGTTCTTTATCAGGGCTTTGCTGCAGGATAATCGCCGCGCACAACCTTTTCCGTTTCCATTCAGGTGATCGATGAACATAACCCCCAAGCAGAGAACCCTGGCCATCACCATGCTGATCGCCGTGGTGCTCCTCGGCTGGCTGCTCTGGCCCAGTCAACCACCCAAGGCGATGCTGACCGCTCAGGTGACCCGCGAGGATATTGCCCAGACCGTGCTGGCCAGTGGTGTGCTACAGGCCGTAGAGCAGGTGGATGTGGGGGCCCAGGTCTCCGGTCAAGTCACCAAGCTGGCCGTCGAGGCCGGTGATCAGGTCAAGCAGGGAGACCTGCTGGCCGAGATCGATCCCCTGATTGCCCAGAACAACCTCAAGACGGCCGAGGCGGAGCTTGCCAGCAACCGCGCCCAGCTCAAGATCAAGCAGGCACAACTCAAACAGAACGAGCTCGCCTGGCGGCGCCAGCAGCAGATGTTCAAGCAGGAGGCGAGCTCACGGGCCGATCTGGAAAGTGCCGAGGCACTGCTGGCAGTCACCCGCGCCGAACTGCAAAACAGCCAGGCCAATATCGACAACGCCCTGATCAAGGTTGATAGGGCCAAGACCGAGCTGGGCTACACCAAGATCCTGGCGCCGATGGATGGCACCGTCATCAGCATTGTGACCCGTCAGGGCCAGACCCTGGCTGCCAGCCAGACGGTGCCGACCGTGCTCAAGCTGGCCAACCTCGAGACCATGACGGTCAAGGCGCAGATCTCCGAAGCCGATGTCACCAAGGTCAAAGCCGGCATGCCGGTCTACTTCACCCTGATCGGCGATCCGGATACCCGCTATCAGGGTATGCTTCGCGCCGTGGAGTTAGCGCCTACCAACATCAACGATCAGGCCACCACCGGCACCGCAACCAACAATGCGGCCGTTTACTACTACGCCCTGTTCGATGTGCCCAATCCCGACCATACCCTGCGGGTCGCAATGACCACCCAGGTGACCATAGTGCTCGGCGAGCGCAAGCAGGTGCTCACTGTGCCGCAAACCGCCCTCGGCAAGTCGCTGGGTGACAACGAGTATGAAGTCACCGTGATCAAGGACGATGAGACGACCGAAACCCGTCATATCAAAACCGGTATGAAGGATGAGATCCGCATTGAGGTGATCAGCGGGCTGAGTGAGAAGGAGGAGGTGCAGCTCAATCACGGAGCCCCCGCCGACAATGATGAGATGGCGGTGATGCTATGAGTGAGCCCCTGAACCAGCTGCCGTTGATCCAGCTAAAAGGGGTCAAGCGACGCTACCAGAGCGGCGACAGCGAAGTCACCGTGCTCCACCCTCTTGATCTCACCATCTCGGCAGGAGAGATGATCGCCATTGTCGGCGCGTCCGGCTCCGGCAAGTCGACCCTGATGAACCTGCTGGGTTGTCTGGATAGCCCGAGCAGCGGCCAGTATCTGTTTCGCGGTCAGGACACCGCCACCATGGATGCGTTGGCGCTGGCCCGCCTGCGCTGCCACCACTTCGGCTTTATCTTTCAGCGTTACCACCTGCTGCCTCATCTCGATGCCGCCGCCAACGTGGAGATCCCGGCCGTCTATGCCGGCACCAGCCGCCCGGATCGCCAGGCGCGCGCGCGTCAGCTGCTGGGCAGACTGGGTCTGGCCGATCGCACCCACCATACCCCTGGCCAACTCTCCGGCGGTCAGCAGCAGCGGGTCAGTATCGCCCGGGCGCTGGCCAATGGCGGCGAAGTGATCCTCGCCGATGAACCGACCGGCGCACTGGATAGCCAGAGCGGCAAGGAGGTGATGGCGATCCTCAAGGAGCTGCACGCTCAGGGCCACACCATCATTCTGGTCACCCACGATATGAACGTGGCCAGCCATGCCGACCGTATCATCACTCTCAAGGATGGTCGGATTGAACAAGATAGCGGCCCCAGCCAAACGGCCGTGTTGGCTCCAGCCACCGCTGTAGCCCCTCAAAAAATAGTGCCCACTAAAGGCGCCATGGGCCACGACTGGGATCGTTATCGGGAAGCGGGACGGATGGCGATGCATGCCATGCTCGCCCACCGGATGCGCACCTTCCTCACCATGCTCGGCATCATCATCGGCATCGCCGCCGTGGTGAGCGTGGTCGCTCTTGGTCAAGGGGCGCGCGCCAAGGTGATCGACCAGATCAATGCGATGGGCACCAACACCATCGAAATCTTCCCGGGCAAGGGATGGGGCGATGAGAAGATGGCCAGCATCCAGACCCTCAACAAGGGGGATCTCGATGCTCTGCTGGGGCAACCCTATCTTGCGGGCGCCAGCCCCGAGATCGGCAGCTCAGGCCAGTTGCGCTACCGCAACAAGACCAACAGCGGCAACGTGACCGGGGTCGGTAACGACTATTTCAAGGTAAAGGGGATGACGCTGGTCAGTGGTCGCTTACTGGAGTGGCAAGATATCCAGCAACGTGCCGCCGTCGCCGTGGTGGACAAGAAGAGCATCACCAGCCTGCTTGGCAAGGAGGATCCTGTAGGCAAGGTAGTACTGGTCGGCACCTTGCCGGTGCGGATTGTCGGTGTGGTTTCGCAGGAGACCGGCTTTGGCCCCACCAGCCAGTCGGTCAATATCTGGCTGCCCTACAGCGCGGTGATGAGTCGCCTCATCTCGCAGCACCACTTCAGCCAGATCACCATCCGGGTCAAAGACGGGGTACAACCGGCACTGGCCGAGCAGGCGGTGATCGAGCTGATCACCAAGCGCCACGGGGTGAAGGATTTCTTCACCTTCAGTAGCGACAGCATCATCAAATCGGTAGAGAAAACCACCGCCACCATGACCCTGATGGTCTCGGCCATCGCGGTGATCTCGCTGATCGTCGGCGGGGTGGGCGTGATGAACATCATGCTGGTGTCGGTGGTGGAGCGCACCCGCGAGATCGGCATTCGCATGGCCGTGGGCGCCCGCCAGTCGGATATTCTGCAGCAATTCCTGATTGAGGCTGTGATGGTGAGCCTGCTGGGGGGGATATTCGGCGTCGGCCTCTCGCTGGGCATTGGCGCGCTCTTTTCACTGCTGGTGGACTCCATCAAGATGCAGTTCTCGCTCTTCTCCATCCTGATGGCCTTTGGCTGCTCGTCACTCATCGGGATCCTGTTTGGTTACCTGCCGGCACGCAATGCGGCGCGGCTCGACCCTGTTGTCGCACTGGCGAGGGAATAACAATGCACAAACTCTCCTGGCTGGCTCTCTGCATGGCCCTCAGCGGCTGCAGTCAGCACAGCACCTATCAAAGGCCCGAGCTGGCGATCGCCCCCACATGGCAACAGGCAGAGGGCGCCCAACTGGCTGCGCAGGCAGGCCCCTGGTGGCGGGAATTTCATGATCCCCAGCTCGACAAACTGGTCGAGGCGGTACTGGCCGCCAACCCGGACATGCATGTGGCGGCCCTCAAGCTCAAAAACGCCAGACTGGGCGCCGAGCAGGCCGATACCAACCTCACGCCTTCGGTCAATGGCACTATCGCCGCCAGCGGCAACAAGGATCTGAAAACCGGCAAAGGCACCAACAGTCTGGGTCCCTCGCTGAGCCTCAGTTACGAAGTAGATTTGTGGGGCAAGCTCGCCTCGGTGCGAGATCAGGCAAGCTGGGAAGCAGCGGCAAGCGAGCAGGATCTCGCCAGCACCCGACTGCTGCTGATCGGCAATACCCTGGAGCAGTATTGGCAGCTCGGCTATCTCGGCTCTGCCATCACCCTTGGGGAACAGCAGCTGGCCAACCTGACCCGTACCGAGCAGCTGACCCAGACCAAATACCAGGCAGGCGCCATTACCCGACTCGATCTGGCGCAGGCACGCCAACAGTTGGCCGGAAAACAGGCTGAGCTGGCCTCCCTCAAGGCGCAGCAGGAGCAAGCTCGCAATGCCCTGCGTCTGTTGCTGGGCCGCAGCAGCGGGTCGCTGGAGTATGCACCCGCTTCCCTTGCAAAGCAGACCATTCCTGAACTTGCGGTGGGTATTCCGGCCGATGTGCTGGCACGCCGCCCCGACGTCAAAGCGGCCGAATTGCGGCTGCGCAAGACGCTGGCAAAAGGGGACGAGATCCGCACCAGCTTCTACCCCAGCCTGACCCTGACCGGCAGCGCCAGCACCGCATCTGATAGATTGGCGCAGGTGCTGCAAAATCCGGTTGGTACGCTGGGAGCCAGCCTCGCCCTCCCCTTCCTTGAATACAACCGCACCCAGCTCGCCATCGAAAGCTCAGAGCTGGATTACCAAATCGCTGAAACCGAGTTTCGCAAACAGCTCTACACCGCACTGGTGGAGGTAGAAGACAATCTGGCCGCCCGCCGCTATGGCCAGCAGCGACTCGATTATCTGCAGGAGCAGCTGAGTTATGCCCGGGAGGCCGAACGGCTGGCCAAAGCTCGCTTCCAGGCGGGTGCGAGCGGTGTGCAAGCCTGGCTTGATGAGCAGAACCGGCTGTGGGATGCCCAGCAGAGCCTGCTGGCCCAGCAAAAAGAGCAGCTCACCACCACCGCCAAAATCTATCGCGCCCTGGGTGGCAGCGATAGCGTGACGCCCCGATAGCGCTTCACCTGGCTATTCCCCACTCAGCCTACAGAGTGGGGAATACCATCGCCATAGACCGCACAGAATTCCCTCGCCCACACGGCAACCGAACTCCATTGCCCATTATCAGAGGCAGTCATGGCAGCGCAGCCAATTACATGCATCGGCGACCCAGAATATCCCGGCCATACTTTGCGACTCTCTCTATCCCTCACGCTCCCTGAACGGAGATAACGATTACCGGATATTCCATCAGCAGAGAGCTCGACTCTCGCCGAGCGGCGCCCCGTGAATCGTGACAGACATATCCGAAGCGCATATCTGCACGACGCATACAAAAAGCGATATCACGCAGTTAATTCTGCACGACAAAATTAATCGCAAACAACGAGTGATATTGAGCAAAGTAACAGTGAAGTGAAACGACGGTAAAAAGGATACAAGCGAGGATGTAGATAACAATGGGGCGAAGGGGCAGATTGGATAACCACGAGTAAAACGGCAAAAATAATGCCGCTCAAAGGCGGCATTATTCAATCTCTGAACCTGACGAATTAGATCAGGAAATCGTTCAGGTCTTTACCCAGTGCTACTTGAGCAGCAATGGCTTTCGGCATACGGCCTTGACCGGTCCAGGTTTTTTCCTGGCCATCTTCTTCGTACTTGTATTTAGCCGGACGCGGAGCACGCTTGCTCTTGGCAGCGCCAGTCGCAGCAGCCGGAGCTGCGGCAGTCGCCAACAGCTCGCGAGGGTCAATACCAGCCTGCTGCAGCATTTCGGTGAATTCATTAAGCTTGCGCTGACGCTCTTCCTGTTCAGCACGCTCCTGTTCAACAGAATCGGCGCGCTCTTGGTAAACCAGGTCAAACTTCTCTTTAGCTTCCAGCAGTTGCTCAAACGGCAGCTCACGAATAGCCGCACGCAGACTGCGAATGTTCAGCAGAACTTTCAGAAACTCGTTCATTATTTCCTCACAAAAAAGTCGGTTACAGGTATACCGTTTCAGAATAGCATGGACAATTCGCGAGAACATACAGTTTTTCTATATTAACGTTCTTTTTTTCTTAAATTTCACCATCAAGATCGAATGCTTGCCACTATCAATAACAAACTGGCTGGAATGCAGATCTTCTGGGTAGAGAGGTGATTACCATCTTGTGTTCAAGAAACATCGGTATTTCAAGACTCATTAATTTCCAGTTCAGCATCCAACAAAACTAACTCGGTAACCTGCTTTATAAGCCTGAGCGAACATTTCTACCATACGTTCAACATCACGTGACAAGACTATGCCTATCTGTTTAGCAATGAACACGTCTAGAACCTGTCCCTTCACCCGATGATGAAGGGAATACTCCCAATTGACTATCAACCCCTTCAACGCCATCGACAAAATTACATATTAATCAATTGGTTGGAATCGCCACATGACATTTCAAATATGCCTTTCATAGCCCGTTTGACAGACGCATGCGTCCGAAAACAGACTGTTCAGATACTGGTTGTCCAGAAGGGAAAAAATAAAAAAGCCAGCCGTTTTTAAGGGCTGGCTTTCTATGTATCCAAATAGCACTATTTATTTTTGGTTATATTTTTGCCTGATTGGTCAACACCGGTAATCACTGCCTGTGAAGCAGACCCAGTTAAAAGGGGCTCGGTTGGATAGAGCTTAAGTGCTTCAGCTCGCATCGCATTGGCTTCCTCTGTACGACCCAATGCATTAAGCGCGATCACCATATTGGCGTATATGTTGGCACGCGGTGTATGGCGTATGAATGCCTGCCCCCACTCCAGATAAGCTTCCAGTTCGGTCTTGTTATTTGTCTGCAAGCCCACCATCAGACGAACTGAGTTCACATCAAACTCGACTCGGGTCAACCAAGCCATGGGATTGACGATATCAAGTAGCAAGGTCGGCTCTTTATACCCACCCCGTTCATATTTGGTGACTACCCATGCGGTGTGAATTGCTGCGAGCATAAAGGGAACGACCAGCAGCGGGATAGCGATCGCCATAAATCGCAGTAACAGCCATAGGCGGCACTCCATATCCCACCATGATGAGAAACCCTGACTCGCCAGGTTGGTCTCCTCAATTTCGGTATCGATGATATAAATCAGCGTCAGCAACAGCCACCATAACACGATCGCATGGTAGAGAGGGTATTCCGTCTGGGTATGAAGCAATATTGGGGTAACCAAGGCAAGCAGCCCCATGGCATGCACCCAGCGCACACTCGCCAGACGCCATAATAATGCACCTCCCATGATCACCATGCCGACCATGGGTGCAATACCGCCCTCAACAGCCCAATAGAGAAACTCGTTGTGGGGGTGGTCAAGATTGTACTCAATCTGCACCATGGACGGATTCAGTGCTTTATCAGCCATGTAGTGATGGAGAAAAACAGATTCAAAACTGCCGTATCCCCATCCACTCCAAGGAGCCTGTGCAATCAGTTTTACCGCATAAGGCCAGTAAATAGAGCGCATACCACCGGACTGATAGATCTCTAATCCTCGTTTTGCTCCAGCCAGCCAATATTGTGATAACAGGCCAATCGCTACAGCCAAAATAACCAGACCCAATATCCGCCATAGCAGCCGCTGTCGATAAAGCTGAGGCATCAGTAAGAACAGGGCTAGCAGGCCGCCTAACTGCCCCACTCGGGATTGCAAAACAACGAGCAGAAGTGCCGCAGATAGAATGACGCCATAGCGCAACGCCATCAGCAATCGACCACCCTCTCGGCGTAATTCCAGCCAGATAGCAAGGGCAAGGCCAGTTGCCATAAACGTCGCCATCACGTTTGGCTGTTGAAAGATCCCGTAAGGGCGATTGGCCTTGGTGTCATAGCCAATCCAGTTACCTGGCGTTAACAGGTAGAACTGCACCAGCCCCAGCACTGCCTCCATCGCGATCGCAATCAGGATGAGATAGAGCAAGCGATCACGCTGCGCCTTATCAAAACGCCATTGATAGAGTCCAAACAAAAACAGTAGGCCAGCAAAAAGTCCCAGCAATCGGGGAATAGCATAATCCTTGAATGCAAAACCAGGATAGAGCATCGGGAGCAACAGCAAGAGTGACCCTATCCATAAACCCGCTTGTAATGGAGAGAAGAGCAGGCGCTGACGTAACGTCACCTGCCACAATCCCAATCCAATAGCCAACGAGGCAAACACCCATCCCCATGCGTTAAAGGGCAGATACAGCCCTGCACCTCCAGGGTTATGCATAAAAAAATGCATGCCCAACAACCAATAAGCGATACAAAGTACGCCAAACAAAACACGTAAGTATTTAATCATCATGCATTCCTAGCATAATTCTGCAGATTGCCATATCTCTTGGGTAGGTAATAAAAGGGCGAGCAGTTTACAACTGCTCGCCCTGTTTGATGAAAAAAGATAGGCTCTATGCAACTTTTGATTACTATAGCTCTGTCAAGCCGTAAAGACCATTCTTGCGGCTCAACATCTGGCCTCCATCCCGTGTCAAAGGAACCCATCCAATGCTTCCTTTCGCGGTTGTTGGCTTGAGCAGCATCAAATCAAACGGTATCGTGACATAAATGCCTTTGGTAAAGCTACCTTCACCATACTCGTCTGCAGAAACATTGGTAAATGTTGCATACCCCCCCAAGACAACACCCGAATCAAACCGTTTGGAGAAGTCGAAGGTAGCGCCTTTGTCACCAGCCAAATACTGACCTACGGAGACTTTAGCGGTGACATTACTCATGAATGGTAACTGCCAATACGCAGTAACATGTCCTGTCATTACATCGTAATCAGCCATTTTCAGGGTGTTGTGCCAGTCTCGTTGTTTTACCCAGTTGGCATCAACGCCAATGGCCCAAGTTTTGCCATATGGACGATAGAGTACCTCACTGCCAACACCGGCATACATCATCTCCAGATATCCCCCATAAGCTTGCCCGTACCAATCTTGAGCAAGTGGTTGCATATGGGTTAACTGCAAGTTGTTGAGTAATACATTAGAAGAATCGACATACTCACGAATCCACGTCCGAACCCGTGGTAAGGCAGCGCCATCTGGAGGAGGAGCTTTATAATTGAACTCATCGTAGTTATTAACCAGATTAACAAACAGCGTACTTTGCAAACTGTTGTTTTCATTTATATGCCAATCAGCATTTGCATTAATGCCTAACTGATACATATAGAAAGACTCAGCACCACCAAATGATTGCGTTAGGTCTGGATCAAAAGAGTATGAAAATGACTTGCGCTCAGATGAGTAGATAGATTCTCCCTGAATTTTTCCTGCAGCCTGAACCATCGATTTTTCATGTTGTTCTTCTCCCAACACCTGTACCACATTGGCATGACGAACAGATGGGAGATCGATGCGGGTTTCTTGCAACTGGAAATTCGCCTTACGCTCAACAACATTCAGCTTATCGACCGTACCCGGCAAATAATTTGCGGCTAACAAAGAGGTTCTCTTCATCGCTTCATTCTGATCGCGATACTTGCTCTGCGTGCCGATGACAGTCACAGAATTGGTGGTTGTGTAAAATTCTGTATCCTGCCAACCAGCATTCTCTTTCAAATCGTCAGTTAGCGCCTTCCACTTCACATCAGTCATAGTGGCTGGAACTTGGTCAGGCTGATAAATGGGTCTCGGCTGATCAATATGAGCGGGTTTCATATCATTAAAGTTAGTCCGAAAAGTCACCCCCCACATCAAGGTGTTTCCTCTCTGCCAGCTTAGATGGCTATCCATATTCTCGAAAACTCGGTACACAGCCCCGACATTCCAAGGTGAATCTTGATAAATATGGCCAGCGAACTCCTTGCTATAATCATTGCCATCATATTCCAGCTTCAACCTGAGTGGCTGCCATGGTGTTTGATACTCAACACCGCCAAAGAGTGCTGCTGGCCCATGAAACAGGCTATCAAACTCAAACTTACCACCATTACCAGAGAAGCTATTATTTCTTTGACACCAGCTATCTTTATACTCACAAAATGGGTTTTTAACATTACCACTTTCGGCCATATTTCCCCAGCCGATACCGATAGTAAAATCAAATGGTCCATACCGCTTGCTGGCCGTCACAAATTCACTATCAAAGAGACCGGTCCCCATTAGATCTCTAAAGCCAACTGAAACCTGTGGCAGATAGTTAGATTCTTGCCAAAGACGAAACTTGAAATCCATCCCTTTGTCTTTGTAGGTTTGATCACCACTAAAATCTTCGTAGGGACTGTACTTTTTTGTTCTTACATCAGTATATCTCAGTGTTGCTTCAAACCAGTCGAATGGCTGCGCAGAGATAGACCATCGACGATATTGGTCATTATCAACATAGTTGGCACTGAACTCACCTGTTTTAGCCATTCGTGCGGTAGGCATTTGAAGCAGACCCACACCACCGAAATCACCTTGTGAAGGACCATAAGGATCAATAACAGACTCTGCAGCACAAACAGCTCCTGAAACAAAGATCGCAATATATTTCAATTTAGGCAGCATTATTCTGGTACTCGATTAGCAAGCAGACTGGCAATACGAATATTGATATCTTTATATTGCTCTGGAAGGATTTGGGGATCAAAACCGACAAAGAGCGTAGCACCCGCCATAGGTTCACGATGCAGTTTGTTCCAATTCGCAACAGGAACCTGGCTGATAGAACCGTCAGGCTGGATCAGAAATGCTTCATACTGCGCAGCGCCAGCCAACAAGCGGTAATCCTGCCAATAGCTTGCCAAACTGGCACCAGGCTGAAGTGGCTGTTTACTGCGACCGTTAATCAGTCCCACGAAGTAGATAAAATCGGGCCTTGAAGCAAGGAAAAGGGTGTACTGCCCTTTTAATAGTGGATTACCATGCGGGTCAATTCTGGACTTGGCAGGATCTAATGCGATTGACAAACGGCCACTGACAGGAACTTTGTCCAGCTCTTGTAGTAACTGTTGCGTTGACTGGATCAATGAACCTTTGTCACCTGCTCGCATC
Organism: Aeromonas sp. R2-4; assembly: GCF_040908365.1. NCBI lineage: Bacteria > Pseudomonadati > Pseudomonadota > Gammaproteobacteria > Aeromonadales > Aeromonadaceae > Aeromonas > Aeromonas sp. R2-4. The sequence continues at coordinate 13,872 of NZ_JBFODO010000009.1, read as the reverse complement.
CAAAGTACTTGAAGTGCTTTAATATCCTTGAGCAATTGCTCTTTAGTCATCTGAAATTCCGCTATGGTCTTTTCATTCGCAATTTGTGCAGTACGCCAATAGATATCATCTGGTAATTGAACATTAAATAACAGGTCTGCAAGTCTGGCACCATCATGCAACTCAATCTTCGCTGTAGCATGACGCTCAAAAATCACGTTTACATCAGCTTGAGCCAAAGCAAAAAATGGTATGAGACCGATCGTCAGGTATCTTTTCATAATGCGTACGGCTTTAATATTGTCATTTCAATCACCGGTAATTCCGGCCCCAATTGCTGCTGGCTTTTTAATACTCTGCTCGTACTAGGCTCAAACCAATAGTAGTTATGCCAAGAGTTCTGGTCATGTCCGACACTGACCAACTCATCAATCAACATAACATCATGTGTTTTATCAAGGATTAACAACTTTTCTGGAACAGCAGATATAAACTTAGCCCGCATGTCATATCCACTCAGATAATCCTTTTCCCATTCGGCAGTATACTGCCAAGACATAGCATCCAGGTTCAAAGATATATCGGGTACATTTACCATTTTTTTCAATGGATCAGGCCAGGATGATGCCACTAAATAGAGATCATTTTCCAAACCCACCGTCTTGTGTAGCCGACCTGATTTGGTAACAAAAAGCTTATTATCAGAGCTCACCCAGCTCAATGAACCATCAGGATCTGCAAACGCAAGCACAACCAATGCCTGTGGATTATCACCTACTCGCAGATAGGCGCTCGCATAAGGTAATTCACGTATTTTTTCAGACGTAACCTCCACATCATCCATTCCCAAAAGGGCATAGCGGAGAGTTGCATAGGTATCTGAACTGGTGGCGGAACAGCCACTCAAGAGTAATAACCCCAAAGACATAAACAAACGAAGAGAAAACATAGATGGGTTACTCAGTGGAATGGGAAAATAATTGCAAAGCGACAAAAATAAGGCTGCCAATGTGGCAGCCTTATTACAATATCAAACAACTTATTTAGTAGCAGTTGTTGTGTTAGTGCTGGTACTGGTGGAGTCGTCATTGGCATTAGCAACAACAACAGCAGCCAGAGCCGCTGCACCAACGCCCACAGCAACCAGAGTGGTAGTACCTACAGCGGCAGTACCTGCTACGCCAGTGGAACCAGCCGCAGTACCTGCAACTTCTTCAGCTGCAAATGCATTTGAAGAGAGAACCAACATAGCAGCCAGAGTCAACGCTGATTTTTTCATTACAAATTTCCTTATTTAAACATGACTTAAAGTACTAACAGGATATCTTGAAACAGAGCAATTAGCCAGTGTGAGTCGCTCAGATGAGCCCTCTCATCAATGATGAGGTGAACGACCGATTCCATGGCGAACCAGTACAATCATAACGCCTAGCATTCCGCCAAGCAGCGTCCCCAATACTGCAATCAACGCACGTTTGGGTTTTGCCTTTTCCTCGGCAACCACGGCAGGATCAAGGGTTTTAAACACGTACTCTTGATTCACTTCAGTCAACATCAAGGTTTTGGTCTGATCCTCTATCAGTTGATAAAACACCTTCTGCATATCTGCGACCGGGGTTTTCTCAAGCTGTGCTTTGAGATAAGCAATGTTACGCGTCGCATCAACTTGCTCACGCAGCTTCATGGCCTCATTGAGGTCGGCCACCAACCAGTCAACCCATTGCTTCGCAGACTCGGGGGAGTAGTACTCCACCGCCACCGTCACCAACCCTGATTTGGCATCCTTATTAATACTGGCAAGTTCACGAAATGCCTTAACTAGCTCCCAATCTGTTGGTTCCACGGACTTGCCAAGAGGCATTTCACGCACCCACTTTTTGCCGGCGACATCGTAGACATCTTCATCAATCACCAATTCACCGGTCGCCTTGTCTGTTTTGGTAACAGCCATCAACGGCACTTCCAACTGATGTTGGCGGATAAAGTGACTTAAGAATTGACGGGATTTCCCAATTTCGACCGCAATAGCCGTCTTGTCCTGACCACCGCCACCACTGAGATTGACACCAGCCAAGCTAGCAAGACCGCCAAATTGAGCAGCCATAGCAGCAAGTCCACCTCCTTGCTGCTCCGTAGATGGGGCAAGCAAAGCCTCTGAACGATAAATATTTGGCAGTGAGAGTGCAAAAATGACAGCAATAACCGCACCAACCAAGGTACTGGCGACTACCCACCACTTACCACGCCAAAGCGCCGCGAATAATTCACGCAAATCGATTTCATCTTCCTTCCCTCCGTTCATTGCCAAGGTTAAAGGAGAATATTCTTTTACTTGTGCCATAACAAACCAGATCTCAGAAGAGTCAGGTGACCTTCACCACCTGACTGAATGGGTGACCAAATAAACGATGCAATTACTTGATTGCACTCCACGCGACACCCAGTTGATAGAGGACCTGTGTTGCAGAGGTCATGATACTCAGGTTATCCAGATAATCAGAATCAACTGGTACTACGATGGTATCCCCTGGCTCCAGGCCTTTGCGACTACCAAACCAGCTATCACCAGGCAGCATTACACTACCATTTGCTTTGATCACGTAGATACGGTCGGTATCAGCCTGTTTCTTGGTTCCCCCGGCACGGCTCAAGTAATCATTAACACTCAGGTTACCGTCGTAAACGTGCGAGGAGGGGAATTGCACCATCCCCTGAATAGAGACCACATTTTGTAACGCAGGCACATACAGCTTGTCGCCATCTTGCAGCATCACGTCAGCCTGCTTGTCTCCAGACAAAATCGCCGGCATATCGATGGTCATGCGACCGACAGCCTTGCTGTTTTCCAGTTGATTAACCACCGTCATCGCCTCTGCAGGCGAGCTGTTGTAGTTAGCGATACTGGATTGACGACGCAGTGTCATCGTCGCGATCTCTTGCTTTAGCTCATCACGCAGCAACGCGATTCGTTCTGCTTCCTGTTTACGCAGCGCTTCACGGGCAAAGACAGAACCATTCGGATTGGCATAGGGGGTAATACCACCAACACGCTGGATCAGATCATGCAAACTTTCTCCACGACGAACCGTATAAGTTCCCGGATACTTCACCTCGCCAAACACCTGTACAGTTGCTTCTTCACGCCACTGAGGATGAGGCAATACGTTCAAACTGTCTTTTGATTGCACCAATGGCGAACCGGTTACCCGATTTGCAGTTGCCAAATCCAGACGTTGATTTTCAATTGCAATATCATTCCCTCGCTCACTCACGCGAGATAACTCAATCACATTTGCCTGTTCGTTAAACCCGCCAGCAGCCATGATCAAATCATGGGTTCGACTATAAGGCGTTAAGGGATAAACCCCCGGATATTTAACCTCACCACGCACTTCAGCAATCTGTACCGGTTTACCTTGTGCTGCTTGAGCTTTCAAACGTTCAATAACCGGAGCGAGCAAAGCTTGACGAGAGGCACCAACTAACGCCCCAGTCTTGGTCGTATTAGACACACTAGCCAAAGTCATTTTATCTTCTTTAGCCAGCTGAGCACGACTAACATCGGCACCTGTACTGTCGTCTACAGCGTTGACTTGTTGCTCCATGCGTTGGTTAGCCTGATTGTCAATACTTGTCGACGAGCTCTGAGTGCTCGCCAGCTGCTTCAGTCGATCGGTTGCATGATTGCTGAAAATAAGCACCTGATCCCTCGGCTGCAAACGAATGTCGTCTTCCCCACCCGGCATTTGCAACACTCGGCCCAGATTGAATTGCAACACCTTGATATTACGTTGCGCATCCACCTCACGAACAACCAAGGCATAATTCAAGTCAGTGACCGATGTCAGATCGCGGTCGGCACTTTGCAACACACGACTGATCCGCATTCCCGGCTGAAAGCTGAAGACACCTTCACGAACTACGGCACCTTTTACCACAATCGCCTGGCTATATTCGGTGCTGCTCGGCTTGACCGTGACCTTGTCACCATCACGCACGACAAACTGACGATCATGCTGATTTGACAAGTTCAGGTTAAATACCCGCATCCCGGTTTCACCATAACGGGTCACCGCAACCTCTTTGAGTGCAGCGGCCTTCATGCCGCCCGCCAACCCAAGCACATTAACCAGGGCTGCAGGTCCACTCAATTCATAAATAGCGGGACGTTTAACCAAACCATCGATACTCACTTCGCTGCCTTTAGCAGGGATAAATACCGTATCACCGGAGCGCAGACGGATATCCTGGCTGGTATCGCCCCATACCAACATTTTGTAGAGGTCGACATCGATCACTTTCTGCCCTGCACGCTTGACCTGGATCTTGCGCAGCGACCCCACAGTATCGATACCGCCAGCGGCTTGCAAAGCCTGGGTCACAGTAGCCATACCATTGACGTTGTAAGCACCGGGGCGATAGGCATCACCCATCACAAAAACCTGCATAGTGCGCAGAGCGCCAAAACTGATAAACGCCTCTACACCAATTTTTTGCTCTTTGATCCGGTTTTCCAGTTCACTGCGCAGTTGCTGAAAAGTCTGACCACTGGCAGCAATAGGGCCAAGGGAAGGAAAATCGATAAATCCCTCACGGCCAATCGCCAGGGTATAACTCGCATTCTCCTTGCCATAGAGTTGAACCCGGATTTCGTCACCCGGCCCCATCACATAATCGTCTGCAACCGGCATATCCACCACGGGCGCATCTGTCAAAGGTTCCCCGGCAAAAACGCTATAACCAAAAGGCTGTAATACCCCCTCTTGCGCTACACCAGCGACCAAAGGCCGCTGAGACTCTTGGCTGTAATCCACTTCACGTGGAGCAGCCACAGGCGCAGTATGGACCGGAGTAACACTGCTTTGCTTGTTACTCCCTCCCAATTGGGATGGGTCGATACCATACTGAGCAGCCAGTGCCTGCTGCTGGGCAGGAGATAATTGTTTAAATTTTGCCATCATCTCAGGCGTGATTTGTGGTGCAGCCATAACTGGCAAGCCCATCAAAGCCAGTGAGAGAAGCAATCCCTTTTGTTTCATTTTAGTTATTCCACCCAATACTCATAAAAATAAACACCATGATAACCATGAGCAAAAACGGCTGCATGGTAGCATTAAGCTCTAACGAAGTCATATCCAAGTGAATAGCATTCAAACTCTATACTCAAACAAAAACATCACGCCCCTTCTGATCGATGAAAGGCATGCCGTACCAGCACAATCGCAACACCCAACATGCCCCCCAGCAGGGTAGCCAGTACAACAATTAGTGGGCGTTTGGGCTTATCACGGGTAAACGGTTCCTCCGGTGAATCGATCATATTAAATGACTGAAAATCAGCATTTTTAAGTTTCAATGCTTTTAAACTACTTAATTGCAAACGAATCTTTCCTAATTCAGGATTAAGAAGTTCAGGATCTTTAATTTCATTCAATATTTTCAATTTTTCCGCAAGGCCTTTCGTCCCTAACTGAATATTGAAAACCTCTTGGCTATCAATCCGTTCAAGAGGAGCATCAACTCCAGCCGCCTTACTGATACGCAAACTGTATCCAACCCGCTGAAGCTCTTCCTGCCTTTTTAGCAATGTATCAGCTTTGGCACTGTAATATTGTGCAGTCAGCGCTTTTATTCTATTTTGCCATATAGATTGTAACTCTGCATTTTTGCTTTTTAGTTGCTGCTGCTGGACAAAGTCTATATATTTTCCCAGTCGCTGCAGAGCAAGTTCAGGCGTTTCAGCAGAAAAACTTAACGTCATCTCTTGACTGGTTTTATCCTGAATCTTGGCTGATACTGACTCAGCTAACTTGCTCATTAGCGCACGGCCATCGCGCTTATCAGAGATCTCAAATTTTTCCATTTCTGCGGCATAGATACCTTCTCGAACCAAAAAATCCCGCTTATTATTCATACTGTTAAAGGCTGAGATAAAGCTCTGGAAAATAGCAGGTTGCTCAAGCGAGGAAAATTCAGCTGTCGTCAGAGGAGAGCTATTGCTGGACATGATTGCTTGTAATTTATCTACAGCTAGCTGTAAGGCCTCAACCTGGGACACTGATGGTTCAGAAATCACCGCCTGACTGGTCCACACCTGGCGCGCAGTCATGGCGTAAACAATACCCGCAACAGCAAACGCACCGGTTACCAACAATATCAATACTTTTTGACACCACAGCACCAGCAGCAGCTCTCGCAGATCTATCTCATCTGATGTAGGTGTTTGTACCAATTGATTAGGAGTGATTGGCGTTTTCTTGCTCATTTTTTCTCTCTCTCGAATATCCATATTAAAATGGCTGACAACAGTAGATAGTACTAAAGCATATCGATGAAATCGGGAGCCTGACGATCTTTATCAGATAGCAGCAAGGGGAATTGCTCAGATAACGGCCATGTTATCGTCAGATGCGCATTATCCCATGGCATGGCCGCTTCATCACCCGGCAGATAATAATCGGTACATTTATAAAAAAATCTGCGCTGATGCTGAGCACGGCATTGTTGCCCAAATCAGCCAACAAGTCATGACTTCTCCCACCTGGCCATTGTAGTTACGCAGGCTGATTTTCCCCGCCAATAACTGCTTGAACCGATACATCGCCGTCTCTGCCAGTGAGCAACGGTGAAACCCCGATATCTTCTTCCAGTGCGCCAGCCAAGGAATAGAGGCCGGTCACCGCATAATGACTGGCAGGATTGACCGGCTTCTCGGTGATCGCCAAGGCCTTGCCCTGCTCATTGAGCGTTAATACACCATAGCGGGCCGAATCATCGACCCGATAGGCAAGCACTCTGGCCCCTGATCATCTGTCATCGCCGGACGTAACTGCGTAGGCAATTCGGCGCCATAAAACAGATTGTCACCCAGGTTCAAACAGACCGGCCTCCCCCGTTAAGAAGGGCTAGGCATAATAGAACATTAACCCCCATTGACTGTCATCCGCAAACAACTGGTGAAAGCGGGGGCGTACTGATGATCAGGATCTCGCGGATCTCTGCCGACATCAGCACTGACAAGGGGTAATAGATCATCGGCTTGTCATAGACAGGCAACAACTGTTTGCTCACGGCCAGCATGGCGGGATAAAGACGTGTCGCCGTTCCTCCTGCCAAAATAACCCCTTTTTGCGAGAGGTTCTGTTACACAAAAAAGGCGTCATCGCAGCTCCTCACATAATGCCTGCAACGTTGCGCTAACCCCCACTCGCCAATTTGGCAAGTGCACGCTAAAACGCTGCGAAAACAGCTGCGTATCGAGCCGGGAATTAAGGGGGCGGTTGACCACACCACCATAATCCACACTGGTGATGGGCTTGATTCGCGGTACCTTCTCTATCAGACCCAACTCATGCGCCTTGCTGAAAATGAAGCGGGCATAATCGAACCAACTGACGGCCCCGGAAGCCGCCACATGATAGAGGCCCATCAGTTCCGACTTGGCCAAGACCCTGTCGATGGCCATCAGCGTAACCTCTGCCAACATCATCGCCGAGGTGGGGGCTCCAACTTGATCGCTCACCACCTGCAGCTCATCGCGATCGCGCGCGAGCTGCAGCATGGTCTTGAGGAAATTAGTGCGCCATGGGCTATGTAACCAGCTGGTACGGATGATCAGATAGCGACAACCACTGGCGATGATCGCTTGCTCCCCCGCCCATTTACTCTGACCATAGGCATTTAAAGGGGCCGGGGTATCGGCTTCCCGCCAGGGGCAATGACCGGAGCCATCGAAGACATAGTCCGTCGAGAAATGCACCAGCAAGGCATCATGCTGCCTCGCCAATGCGGCCAGTCGTGCGACCCCCTCCCCATTGACTCGCATCGCCTGCGCAGGGGAAAACTCGGCCCCTGCCACATCCGTGTATGCGGCAGCGTTAAGAATGACTGCTGGGCGATAACGCAGCGTTGATGCATGCATCAACGTGTCATTGTCCACTGGGTAGCACTCTCTTGGCAGAGAAATAGCGGGTTGCGCGGCTAGGTGAGTGGCAGAAAGCAAAGCGCGGGCCAACTGGCCCGCACCTAGCAAGAGTTGACTCATTTAACGAGCACCAAACCCGGTCAAAATGGTCTTAATCGTTTTAAAGACGATGAGCACATCCAGCCAGAGGGAGAAATGCTTGATGTAGTAGAAATCGTGTTCGATCTTGATGCGCGTATCATCAGCATCGGCAGCATAACCATGAACAACCTGTGCCCAACCACTGATACCGGGGCGCACGATATGGCGATACATGTAGAAGGGGATCTCCCGCTCGAACTGATCGACGAAGGTGCGTTGTTCTGGCCTCGGCCCTATCAGACTCATATCTCCTTTGAGGACGTTGAAGAACTGTGGTAGCTCATCAATGCGCAGCTTGCGGATCACTTTTCCCACCCGAGTTACGCGCATGTCACCATCTTGGGCGAACTGAGCACCAGCCTTCTCCGAATCCTTGCACATGCTGCGGAACTTGTAGATACGAAAATCCTTGTTGCCCTTCCCCACCCGGTTTTGCAGGAACATCACGGGGCCCGGGCTCTCCAGCCTAATAAGGATGGCCGTCACCAGCATCAATGGCGAGAAGAGCGGAATCGCGATCAACGCAGCGAGGATGTCCATCCCCCGTTTGATGAAGGCATAGACGGACGAAGGCAAAAGGGAGCCAAGTTGGTTCTCGTGGAGATGATCGATCTTCACGCGTCCGGTCAGGCTCTCGCTGACCTGCTTGATGTGATAGACGGGAATGTGGGCCAAGGCGCACCGAGCCAAGAAACGCTCCCACTCACCCGCCAACTTTTCATCCCGTAGATCTGCCACCACGGCGTCATAGCGAATGGATCCCAAATCCGGCTCATCCAGCAGGCGCCACTCTACGCAAGAGTGCCGAGTTAAGGCCTGGTAGTCACCAAAGGGCAATAAGGCATACTTAGGAGTCCGGTAGCGACGCCCGATGAAGTAAGCCAGCCAGCAGCAGATCAGTGCCACCACATACGACTCGAACAGTACCTGCCGACTGTAAGGTAAGCGTAAAAAGAAGAGGAGTCCGACCAGCGCACCGTAGAGGGTAGTCACTGTGGGGAGCATATAGGCAACCGGACTGGCACCTGGATAACGTAGAACGCGATGAAGAACAATCCCCGTCAGCAAGAATGCAAGAAAGGCCCCGCACAAAGTATTAACTCTAACCGCATCAAGATGACGCCAAAATTCCCAGCCCCAGCGCTCGATTGCAGGTAAACAAACAGAAAGCCCCCCCCCAATGAAAAAAAGAGAAGTGGCGCTAAACAACATGCGCTCATACCAGCGTGAATGACGTCTGAGATAGCTCAATTATAACCTCACAATCCATTATCATAACCATATTTCGCACTAGCAATTAAGTTTAATTATGTTCATTGCTGGACATTTAAAACCGTAGCGAATACTTTACAGAATTTATATCTGACGAACATTGTCTAACAAATGATCAATCCATGTTTCGATATCAAATGAAGATGTAGCATCCCCCAATAAACATTGATACTTTCCCACCCTATCTAAAACAATATTTCGGTTTAATTCTAAGCCACTACAACGCTCAATAAACCTAACATTTCCTGACATGTCATGTAATAAAGTAAATATGTTGGTAGTGTAAAGTGCTGTTGTTAATGATAGTGCTTCCCACGTACGCATCGTCAATCCCGACTGTGATGGATGGTGTATGTCTATAACGTATGTAGATTCTCTATAAATATCTTCTATATCTGCATTGGATAGTATATTAAAAGTCAACCAAGATGCTGGCATGCATCTTAACTCTCTATCATACAAAAAATAAAATAAATACTGCAATCTACTTTGGAAGAATATTTTTATGAAAGAATTAGCATTAGGGTGATTTAATAAGAAACGATTTAATACAGCAACTCGATCGCTATGATAACTACCAACAAAAGAAAAATCATATTTTTTGACATTTATATGTCTTTTTTTCTCCATATCATTATAGAAAAATAATGGCGTGTAAGAAAACTCATATTTAAGGCAGTCTTCAGGGTCGAAGCTAAAAACTGAGTCTGCAAACTTTGATAATTCTAAAAAATTTGGTGCATTTTTTACGGAGTCCCATGAATAAATAACAATATTTATTTTTGGGTTGACGATTTTAAGATGAGAAAGAAAATTTCTATCTATACAGGTTCCTTTTACAATTAAAACTGTAGATATATCATTTATCCCATTAGATATATAATCAAGAATATGCTTTGAATGCTTTCTTGCATACACTTTTTGAAAATTAAGGATATTATATTTTATAAGTGCCTTATGTAATGAGCTACACTCTGGCCTGTCAGAAAAAGAGTATACTTTGTCATACCTAAAAGATAGCTCTTTCTCAATTATCTCCTTGTAATTAAAAAAGTCTGGGCAGATAAAAATACAATTATTTGCCATTAAAAACCACCTCCCATTTCAAGGAGGAGAAATTATATTTTTTTATAATTTTTGCAGGGTTACCAACAGCAATAGAGTAATCAGGAATATCTTTTGTCACAACGGAATTCGCACCAATGATTGATGACTGGCCAATTTTAACCCCGGGTAGAATTACCACTCCTTCCCCAATCCAAACATTATCATTAATAATAACAGGAGATGTACTCAGAGGTCGCTGAGCAGCACAAGAATCAGGGTGTGAATGTAAATCACCTGAATAAGAACCATGATTAAGGTCAGAAATAAAAACCCGGCTTGCGATCAAAACATTATTACCAATCTCGACTCTATCTGCAGCGACAATATGCACTGAGTCATTAATCTGACAGTCACTGCCGAAAGATAACTTGGTACGTTTATTGTGATTTTCTGAACTATCATAAGCCTCTATTCTGCAGTATCGCCCCGTACTCAAACCAACGCCGAAATCTATCCGCTTCCCCCCCCGACACTCAAATGGTAATCTTATTATTTTGGACCGACTAAAAAATACCATTGTGTATAACTTACATATAAATAAGTTAACAACCCCCCAAAAACCATAATGGTTATAATAGTTCATTTTTGTTTTCTCAGCTTTATAAGACTAGATATGATGAGCCTTCTTATAAATTTTAACAGTGAGAACGTGACCAAGAAGATGTATTTAATAAATGATATTTTACCATCTCGATAGATCGATAAGTAGTTATGAAGCTCTCCTCTTTCCATTGAGAGCAAATTTCCACTTAGGCCACTTTCTCCAAACATACACTTCCCACCACCAAAGTTTATTTGGAGTTTATCAATGAAAACACATCGGTAAGAGTATGCTATATTATAAAAAAACAATCCCTCCTCCGCATGTCTCATCCCCTCTTTAAAGAGTCCAACACTAGGTAATATACTACTTCTAAACATAACTGTTGATGGCTGAAAATAGTTCCGAATAATTAGGCTTTTAAAGTCTATCACATATACATCATCTACTACCTTGGAGAACTTTGAAACATCTAACCCTGTAGAGTTAAACCTTCCACCACAAAGAAAAATTGAACCATCAGAATCCATCAAATCCATCTGATATCTTATCTTACCAGGCAACCAAACATCATCTGAATCTAGAAAAGCAATATATTGTCCAGTTGATATACGAATACCAGCATTTCTAGCAGACGCAACACCACCATTTTCTTGAGTAATAACCTTTATATTTTTGATGGTTCTAATGTTGATAAATGATTCTATAACTTCAAGCGAGTTATCTGTAGACCCATCATTAATGATTATAACCTCGAAGTCATCATTATTGACATCTTGTAGATAAACTGAATCGAGCGCAGATAAAATTGTGCGTTCGGAATTATATAACGGTATTATTATGCTCAACTTCACGCTGAAACCACCTATATTTTAAATGGATATTAACTCATACCACTTTGAAACTATTGAACTAACCTCATATTTTTTGGCTGACGCAAAAGCCTCTTTCTGCAGGCCATTATAAATAAGTTCATCTTCTTTTATTGACTGTAGGCATGAGTAAAAGTCACTATATGTAGTGTCGGAATCAAGTAAATAACCATTAAAGCCATCGTTTATTATTTCTCTTGGCCCAAATGGACAGTTCACTGAGATAATTGGAATGCCAAGTGATAAGGCCTCTAAAAATGCCATTGGGAATGCTTCAGTTTTTGAAGAACATAAATAGAATGAAGAGCCGGCTATGCATTCATTCACGTTTTCAACAAAACCGTTAAATTTAACATTCTGAGAAATACCTAATACATTGGCATACGCTGATAGAACAGACTTTAATTCTCCATCCCCATAAATCTCCAAACACCAGTCAGTATTCTTCAATAAAAAAGGGGCTATCTGTTGCAGCATAAAAGAATAATTTTTTACATCGACCAACCGGCCAATTGAAACGAGACGTTTTGAAGCGAGTGAGCTTGATATCGATATTGCTTTAAATGAAGATGGATTGTGAATTAGTTTTATTTTATCAAAACTAATAAACTTAGAGAAAATATCAACATCATGTTCTGTAAGCGATACTATATATTTTGATTTTTTGTATGCAAGTAATCTTAACAGCCTTACTAAAAATGAATGTGCATTGTATTGCGAGTGTTCAGCAGCAATAAACTCAGCATACTTAAAATAATTAAGAACACCATAAATACAGCTTATATTTGTCAGTGTACTGATAACACAATGTCCCTCAACTAACTGTCTGATTTTTATTACCGAGCGAACGATATTGTAGTATAATTCTAGCTTACCTAAATATCGTCTCTGGTTAAGATACGTTATGTTTACATTTTGGGGGAATTTATATGATGGCTTATCCCCAACTTTGAAAATAGAATAGATGTCTACATCATAACCATCTTGAACAAATTGCTCAGTCAAAACAGAAATAACTCTCTCAATACCACCTAGTAAGGTTATATCAAGAGTGATAAATATTATCTTCCCTTTTGGCTCTTTGCTGTTCACCCCCCCATCCCTCCTCTTTGTGATCTGAAAATAAATGCTATAAAGACTAATGTCATCCCAAAAATCCCACCACCCAGAGTCATAATATAGATAAGGAAAGACAAGTAGAATGGCAGTATTTCACTATTGTTCACAAGAACTCTTCTGCAACATGATAAAAAAATGCATATATAAGGAATAGAAAAAAACCATCCATAGTTTAATACCATCTGAAACACTGAGTGATGAGGTGAATTTTTAAAAATATTATCCAAATACCAATCAATATCAATGCCGAATATGTAGTCCATTGGCTTTGTAATTAACTGTTCAATAAAAAGAACCGAAGCTAGAGATCGATCAAGATTAGACCGGTCAATCAAACTTCCAGAAAATTTATCATCGACTGTAGTAACATGCGCAGCCTCTGGAGGTACATACAAAACAAAGAAAAAATTAATAGCTAATGGTAGAAATAGAATGATGATGAACGAAACCCAAGTGCGGCTCAAAAATAACATTATTTTTTTAAAAAAACTATATTTTATAAGAGCATTGAGTATGAAAAAACATAAACAAACTAATACATATGCCCGACTTAGTGTAACAACACCAAGAATAAATGGAGCTATAGAATATTTTCGCCCAATGTTGTAATAAACATACACAGAGAACAAAAAAATCATCATCGATGAATAGTTAGAGTCAAGATAGCTGAGAACGGGACGCCCATCTAGATCAAACATTAGTAACTGAAGGCACACTGATATTATGCCGACACCGACAAAAGTCAACTTCAGTTTATACGAGATAGAATAATATCGCTCTGATAATATAATATAAAATATAGACAAGTATACCCAATGTATAACTAAATACCCTCTATATATGAAGGCTAACACTACACTAATGAGCATTAATAAGAATAGAAAAAAATCAACAATTCTTACTTTAGATAAGAAATT
>NZ_JBFODO010000008.1:0-14106 GCF_040908365.1 Aeromonas sp. R2-4 | reverse complement strand
GCCGGACACCGGCGGAGATGACAAGCCCAATCCGCCGACGCCAACTCCACCGGATGGCAGCACTACCCTCGTCTATATGAGCCAAGCCGAGTTGGATGCCAAAGAGAAGGCGCTGACCGACTTCCCGGCGATGGAAGCGGTCAAGGCCTCCATCGCTACCCGGGACAATCTGGTAGTCGAGGCGGTGCAGCCGGGTCGTGCCGACAACCCGGGCAACGTCAAGCGGGTCGAAAGCCTGCTGAGCGAGAGCCAGTTCAACTACCTCTTCCCGCTACGCGCCCCCGAGTACACCTATCGTGGCCTGTTGCAGGCGGCGGCCAAGTTCCCGGCCCTGTGCAGCGATTACAGCGACGGCCGCGATGCTGACGCCATCTGCCGCAAGACTCTGGCGACCATGTTCGCTCACTTCGCTCAAGAGACCGGCGGCCATGAAAACTGGCGCCCGGAAGCCGAGTGGCGTCAGGCGCTGGTCTACGTGCGCGAGATGGGATGGAATGAGACCATGCGCGGCGGTTACAACGCCGAGTGCCGCCCCGATGTGTGGCAGGGTCAGCAGTGGCCGTGCGGTACGTTCGACAATGGCGAGTTCAAGAGCTACTTTGGCCGCGGCGCCAAGCAGCTCTCCTACAACTACAATTACGGCCCCTTCTCCGAGGCGATGTTCGGCACGGTGCGCACCCTGCTCGACCGCCCCGATCTGGTGGCCGACACCTGGCTGAACCTGGCCAGTGCGGTGTTCTTCTATACCTATCCGCAGCCGCCCAAGCCTTCCATGCTCCATGTCATCGATGGCACCTGGCAGCCGAATGACCATGACAAGCAGAACGGTCTGGTGCCGGGCTTCGGGGTCACCACCCAGATCATCAATGGTGGGGTGGAGTGCGGTGGCCCGGTCGAGCACGCCCAGTCCCAGAACCGCATCAACTACTACCGCGAGTTTGCCAACTACCTCGGGGTGGCGGTGCCATCCGACGAGGTACTGGGTTGCAAGAACATGAAGGTGTTTGACGACAAGGGCGCCGGTGCCCTGCCCATCTACTGGGAGCAGGACTGGAGCTATGTGGCCGAGAACCCCAACGGCGGCAAGAGTTACGCGTGCAAGCTGGTGGGTTACCAGACCCGTTTCAGCGCCTTCAAGGCAGGGGATTACAGCCGCTGCGTTCAGCACTTCTATCCCGAAGTGGTGATCGAGGATAACGGCGGTGGCACCAACCTGCCGCCGGTGGCCAATATCACCGGCCCGGCGCAGGCCGAAGGTGGCAGCAAGGTGACCCTCTCCGGCCAGCACTCCAGCGATCCGGAAGGCAAGCCGCTCACTTATGCCTGGACTCTTCCGGCAGGTGCTTCTGCCCCGGCACTGGATCAGGTCACTCTGGAGTTGACTCTGCCCAAGCCAGCCAGCGATACCAAGCTGGACATCAAACTGACGGTGACCGATGAAGGGAGCTTGAGCCGTAGCGCCACCCATAGCCTGCTGGTGAAAGGGGAGGAGGGGGGCGTAACGCCGCCTGACTATCCCGTCTATAAAGAGGGGACTCCCTACAAGGCGGGCGAGCGGGTCAGCAACGGCGGTGCCAGCTACGAGTGCAAACCGCACCCCTACACCGGCTGGTGCGCAGGTGCCGCCTGGGCCTATGAGCCGGGCAAGGGTACGGCTTGGGCCGATGCCTGGATTAAGCTCTGAGCCGTTTCAGGGTTACAAGGCTTACCGATTAGCCAGCGCACTATCTGGTGTAATCACAGTCTGGAGCAATAAAAGATGGGGCCTGCGGGCCCCATTCTTGTTTGGTGGAGTTCAGGTTTGGCCGTGGAACATCTGGCCCGGACAGGACAGCGCCTCGAAAGGGCTGTGTGATGATGTGTGTTGTAGTTTTATTACGTTTTCCGTGAAAGGCTTTCAGCAATTACTTGCCGTAGCGGAAGTAGTATTCACGGGTGGAGGGGGCATAGGCATCTTTCTCTACAACGCCGTTCTTGGTAGTTGCACCGCGCAGGTGGAACAGGACTGCCAGATTCTCAAACATGGTTTACCTCATCGCTCTGTCATTTATGGTTATGGTGTGTGACCTGGGTCACGGTTTGATCCTATGGTCATTTGTGAGCCAGATCAACTTTCTGTGTTGTAAATTTACAAAAATCATGGAAAGGGTTTTCAAATGCAATGCCCTTTATGGAAAGGCTTTCCCGAGGTGACGGGGGAGAAGCTGACGATCAGCCTGCAAAAGATGCTTGAGAGCGGGGGGCGTTGCACGGGGAAAGAGGCTTGCTGCACGGCCTCTCCTTTATAGGTGCTTGAGCCGATTTGTGACATAAAACAGAGAGATAGCACGCGTCTTGCTGGTAAAAACAGCGAACTGCTGCAATTTTGACTAAACGAATCAGTCGTGGTTATTTTAGGGTTGACAGCAAAGCGGGTGATGCCTATCATGCGCCTCCGTTGCCGGAGATAACTTCGTCAGCGCCGAGGTGAGTTGGGGTTATAGCTCAGCTGGGAGAGCGCTTGCATGGCATGCAAGAGGTCCGCGGTTCGATCCCGCGTAGCTCCACCAAATTCTCCTCGAACAATCTGGAATCAAAGGGGTTATAGCTCAGCTGGGAGAGCGCTTGCATGGCATGCAAGAGGTCCGCGGTTCGATCCCGCGTAGCTCCACCAGATTCTTGATTGACATGAAGTACCCAGGGCAGTGTGGTGTGTATCACCCAAGCCGACCTTTGTGGGGTTATAGCTCAGCTGGGAGAGCGCTTGCATGGCATGCAAGAGGTCCGCGGTTCGATCCCGCGTAGCTCCACCATTATTTAGGATGAATGGCCGCCAGAACCATTCATTCAGTACCGAATTTGGGGTTATAGCTCAGCTGGGAGAGCGCTTGCATGGCATGCAAGAGGTCCGCGGTTCGATCCCGCGTAGCTCCACCAAATTCAGAGTGACTGCAGGTCATTCACAAAAATCGGGGTTATAGCTCAGCTGGGAGAGCGCTTGCATGGCATGCAAGAGGTCCGCGGTTCGATCCCGCGTAGCTCCACCAAATTCTTGTTACAAGAAGCAAAAAGGCCACCGCATCGCGGTGGCCTTTTTGTTTTCTCCATCATTTATTTTCTCCATACGTCCGCCCCTTTCATTTGTAAATCCAATGACCTGAATGAAAAAGCCCGTGAGAGTCGCGGGCTTTGCTTGCACTCTTCAAATGCGCCTGTGGTTAACGGCGACGTCGCCAAGCCAGCGGCAACAGTGCCAGCAGGCCGAGTCCCAGTGCACCACCGCCTGAGGAGGTGTCAGGTTTGGTGGCATCGCTCTCCAGTCTCAGGTCGACGATGATGGGATCATGGTCGGAGGCACTGAAGGGGTTGTCAGACTTGAGCAGGGAGCCGGTGTACTGGCTGCCGTACTCGAACAGGGAGCTTTCGAAGGAGTTGATGTGCCAGTCGGCGACACCTGCCACCTTGCTGGCCAGCGCCGGGTTGGCGAGGGCGTAGTCCAGGGTGCCCAGCTCCCCGTCGTAGCTGTAGGAGATGGCTTTCTCCTTGTTGAATTTGACGTTGAGATCGATCAGGCCGTAGCTGCGAGTCACTTCGCGACCGAGCTGTTCATAGGACTGATCACCGATAAAGGTGTGAGAGGCCGATACGATCTTCCGCTCGCTGGTGGCCGGGTTGTAGTCGGTCAGCACCCGGATCGGATCTTCCTTGGCGTAGGAGTTGAAGTCGCCCACCAGCAGCACCTGGCCCGGCAGTTTGCTGACCGCTTCACCCAGCACCTTGGCGGCAGAGACCCGGAACTCGGTGCACTTGCCCTGCAGATCGGCCGGTTCTGTCTTGCCATCGCCATTTTCGTAGCAGCCTGACCCCTTGGATTTGAGGTGGTTGACCACCAGCGTCAGCGGTTCCTTGCTCTTGGCGAGGGTGAAGGTCTGAACCAGAGAATCGCGCTGACCGGCTGTCTTGGCCACGCCACCCGTGGTGTAGCGCTGCTCAGGCAGCTTGATGACGCTGGCATCTCCGCTGGGGGTGAGCAGGGCAGGACGGTAGATCATCGCCACCATGATGGCGTCGCCGCCGAAGAACTTGCCATCGGTAAGGGCAGTGACCGGCAGACGCACATAGGCGTAGTGTTTGCTCGCATCCTTCTGCTGTTCGTTGAGGCGGGTCACCAGATTGTGGAGTGCCGAGTTATCCTCGAAGCCGTTGTTCTCCATCTCCATCAGGCCGAGCAGATCGGCATCCATTGCGGTGATGGCATTGACGATCTTGGTGCGCTGCTTCTCGAACTCGGGCTGGCTCTTGGCACCCCGGTTGCAACCTTTGGCGTTGTCGGCATCCGCCTGATCTTTGCACAGGATATTGAGTGCGCCGCCGATGCTGGAGTGACTGGTGAAGTAGTTGAGCACGTTGAAGCTGCCGATCCGCAGATCGCTGCCAGCGAGGCGAGCCGGCGCGTCTTGACGATCCTCTTCAGGGCTGCGCAGCAGGGCGCCGGCAGTCAGGGTGACATCGCTCGGTACCACCAGACGGAACGCATCCTTGTTGTATACGATCACCCCCTCCAATCCATTTAGCTGATCACCAATGCGCAGATATCCCTGATCGGCATCCCAGCTCGGGAACCAGGGCAGTACGCCATCCGGTGCTTTGTAATCAGACTCAACTACCAGACGGTTGCTGCTATTTTGGGTGGCCAGTGCGACAGCGTCCGCACTGTTGGCAACATGAAGTTGGGTCGGTTTGATCAGCGGGGTTTTGTGGGCCAACTCTACGTTGTTGCGATAGACCTTGTAGTCGAAGCCATAGTTGCGGGTCAGGTGCAGGTCACTGCTGCTGTCGAGACGTACCCGCATCCCTTCGTGGCGATTGAGCGCTTGCGCCAGCGTCTCCCCTTCATTGACCAGCAGTACGCTGGTCGGCACATTCAGCCCTTGTGCGGTGACTTGCAAGTGGGCTTTTTTGGTGGCCTTGTCGACTAACGGGGTCAGCTGGGTGCCGCCGTAAAATTCTTGCACCTGTGCTTCCAGACAGACTTCGCTCCCCGGTTTGACGTCTTTATATTTGGTCGTGAAGTCCTTGTCGTTCAGATAGACAAAGATGCCATCAGAGGTGGCCGGATTGCCATCGCCCACCGGGTCGGTCAGATAGAAACCCTTGGTCAGACTTTGGCCAAGCGTCGTCACGATACCGCGAACGTTGAAGGTGCCCGGGCTGATTTTGCCGGTCACCTTGCCGTTATTGTCGGTCACGGTCTGGGTGGCCAGCGCGCTGGCGGAGCCTGTGCCCTGAATGGTCGGGATGGGGGTGAGTTGAGCCGGATCGGACGGGCAGACAAATGCCGCATGGGCGCCTGAGGATGCAAGTGCCAGCCCCACGGCCAGCGACAGCAGGGTACGAGTACCTTTCATAGGTGTTCCTTTTTTATTTTTGCCAGTGATTCCATAGCCTTGGCTCGTTGACCAAGGGCGCGCATTGTCACATTTCTGGCATGTCATACCAGTGAGCCAACGCACATTAAATGAATCTGAGAAGGTGCGGGAAAGCGTTTTTATGATCCCAGTAACGATATGATTTTTTTGATAATTCAATCAATTTTAACCCTGAGATCATGACGCTTTCGTGGCAGGGGATAATTCTCTTTGAGAATAAAGATTGAGGGGATCTTGTCGCCTTCCTATACTGGGTTCGTTCCTCACGGAACCCAGGTAAAGGGCAAACCGGCAGTGATGTCGGGGCGCAATGCTTCCGGTCTCGATCGTGGATCCAGATAGCGGGGTTTCCCTGGGTGAGGGGTGGTTTTTGTGGCAGGTCCATTGCCAGTTGTCTGCGCCCATCATGCAGGTTGCGATTGTTCTTTGCCTTGGTGACCAATGCCAAGACAAAACAAGGAAGATAACAATATGCAACAGCTCTTCAGACCCAGCAGGCTTGCCATGCTGGTCGCCCTTGCGGCTGCGCCCGCCTGGGCTCAGGCCGCTTATCCCGCCTATAAATCCGGTACTGCCTACAAGGCTGGCGATATTGTCAGCAACGTCGGCGCCCTCTACGAGTGCAAAGAATTCCCCTATTCAGGCTGGTGCGGGGCATCCCCCTATCACTATGAGCCGGGGGTAGGTGTGGTCTGGGCTGATGCCTGGAAGCCCTATGGTGGCGAGGTGCCTCCTCCTGCACTCGGTGTGGCAGTCAGCTCGCCGGCTGCCGGTGCCAGCTTCAACGAAGGTACCAGCGTGGCGCTGGCGGTGAGCCTGATCGGCCCGGTAACGGCCTTGGTCAAGGTGGAATATCTTGTCGACGGCAAGCTGGTCGCCACGGCGAGCTCCTCCCCCTGGAGTGCCAGCTGGAGCGCTGCCGGAGTGGGGGCCCATACCCTCAAAGCTCGCGCGCTGGATAAAGATGGCAAGGTGCTGAGCGAAGCGGATTCGAGCTTCAACGTCGCCGCCGTGGTCGCGCCAGAGGCGCCCAAGGCGAGCATCAGCAGCCCGGCCAGCGGCGCCAAGGTGACGCTGGGTCGCAGTGTGGCTGTGAGCGGCAACGTCACCGATGCCAACAACGATGTGGCCAAAGTCGAGCTCTATGTCGACGGCAAGAAGGTGGGCGAAGATACCACTGCCCCTTGGCAGGTGAACTGGACACCGGATGCCAAAGGCAGTGCCGCCCTCAAGCTGGTGGCCACTGACAAGAGCAATCTGAGCGGCGAGTCGGCGGCGGTGACCGTCAATGTCGAGGAGGCCGCGCTGCCGCCCACCGGTGGCAACCTCTCTTGTGACATTCGCCAGATCTATCGTCCGGATGGTTACGAGTGCATGGGGGATGACCATGCCCGTCGGGTTATCGGCTACTTCACCTCCTGGCGCACCGGCAAGAACGGCCTGCCCGCCTATCTGGTGAGCGATATTCCATGGAACAAGATCACCCACATCAACTATGCCTTCGCGGCGGTGGATGAGCAGAGCCACACCATCAAGGTGGACGATGCAGCCACCAAGATGACTTGGGATGGCGTGCCGGGTGCCGAGATGGATCCTGAATTTGCCTACAAGGGCCACTTCAACCTGTTGTCGAAGTACAAAAAGCAGTATCCGGACGTGAAGACCCTCATCTCGGTCGGCGGCTGGGCCGATACCCGCGGCTTCTACACCGCCACTACCAAGGGTGACTGCTCGGTCAATACTACCGGTATCAACACCCTGGCTGACTCGGCGGTGAGCTTTATCCGCCAGTACGGTTTTGACGGGGTCGATATCGACTACGAATACCCCACCTCGATGAAGGATGCGGGCAACCCCAACGATTTCCCGCTCTCCAACCAGTGCCGGGCCAAGCTGTTTGCCAATTACGAGGTGCTGATGAAGACCTTGCGGGCGCGGCTCGACAACGCCGGTAACGAAGATGGCCGCAAGTATATGCTGACCATCGCCTCACCGGCCTCGGCCTATCTGCTGCGCGGGATGGAGAACTTCCAGGTCACCCAGTACCTCGATTACGTCAACCTGATGACCTATGACTTCCACGGTGCCTGGAACCACTTTGTCGGTCACAACGCTGCCCTGTTCGACAACAATGCCGACCCCGAGCTCTCCCATTGGGGCGTCTATACCCAGACCCAGTTTGGCGGTATCGGTTACCTCAACGCGGCCTGGTCTGCCCACTACTTCCGCGGTGCGCTGGCGGCTGGCAAGATCAACGTTGGCGTGCCCTATTACACCCGCGGTTGGCAGGGGGTGAGCGGTGGCAGTCACGGGCTGGGTGGCAAGGCAGCCCTGCCGAGCCAGAACGAGTGCCAGCCGGGCACAGGTGGCAGCACCATTCCGTGTGGCAACGGGGCGGTCGGCATCGACAACATCTGGCATGATCTCGACAAGAACGGCAAAGAGATCGGCGGTGGCGCCGTGCCCATGTGGCATGCCAAGAACCTGGAGCATGCAGCCAGCCTCGGCATCACCACATTGCCAAGTTATGGCACTGCCTGGGGTCTGGATCCCAACAATCCGGCTCACGTGATGCAGGGCAAGTATGTGCGTTACTACGATGAGAAGGCCCACGCGCCCTGGCTGTGGAACGAAGAGAAGAAGGTGTTCCTCTCAACCGAAGATGAAGAGTCCATGGGCCACAAGCTCGACTACATCATCAAGCGCGGTCTGGGTGGCGTGATGTTCTGGGAGATGGCGGGTGACTACGCCTTCGATCCGGCCAAGAACGAGTACGGCATGGGCAGCACCCTGACCACCCTGGCTTACGAGAAGTTTGCCAAGGCAACTCCGTACAACACCAAGCAAAACGATCTGGCCGCGCCGAGCGCCCAGCTCGACATCCAGGTCAGCCTCTCCGGCTTCAAGGAAGGGGACTCCAACTACCCGATCAACCCGAAACTCAAGCTGGTCAACAAGTCGACCCAGACCATTCCGGGCGGCGCGCGCATCGAGTTTCTGGTGCCCACCTCCACCTCTGACACCATCACGGATCAGAGTGGCATGGGCCTGAAAGTGGTGGAGAGCGGTGGCAACGACAACTCGGAAGGCATTGCCAACGAGAAGGACTTCCACAAGGTCGCCATGAACCTGCCGGGCTGGCAGACTCTGGCGCCGGGGGCCGAGATTGAAGTCGCCATGACCTACTACCTGCCCGCCGCTGGCGTGCCGAGCGGTATGCGCATCATCAGCGGCAGCCAGACCATTGGTCTCAAGGCCGAGTTCCCGACCTTGCCGGAGGCCGTGCTGGGCTCGGGTGGCGGCGAGAATCCGGGCACCAGCTGCAGCAGCCAGAACGTCAATCCGGCGGCCTACAAGGCCTATCCGAGCTGGCCGCAGGGGGATCATGCCAATGGCGGCGATCGCATCACCCATAACAAGGTAGTGTGGCAGGCGAACTGGTGGACCAGCAGCGAGCCCAAGGCAACCGATGGCAGCTGGAAGTCTGTCTGTAGCTATTGATTTTAAAATCAATGAGATAAGTGAGGCTTCGGCCTCACTTTTTTTGTCTGGTTGGTCGCTCTGGTTGAAAATGCGCCTGCCTTTCCTGGCGGGCAGCCTCTATAATAGAGTCGATTAATAATCAGATGGATATCAGCGTATGGCGAGTATATTGGATTCCGTTGATCAACGAACTCAACTGGTGGGGGAAAACCGCCTCGAGTTGTTGATGTTTCGTCTCGGCACCCGTCAGATGTTCGCCATCAACGTCTTCAAGGTACGGGAAGTGGTCAAATTGCCCCATCTGAGCAAGATGCCGGGCTCCCATCACAATATCAGCGGGGTGGCCAATATCCGCGGTACCTCGATCCCGGTGATCAACCTGCGCAGCGCCATCGGCATGCGTCCCATGCCCATCGACAGTGAATCCAACCTCATCATCACCGAGTACAACCGCACCATTCAGGGCTTTCTGGTGGGGCAGGTGGCCAACATCGTCAACATGACCTGGAAGGATATACTGCCGCCGCCACGCTCCGCCGGGCGCGCCAACTACCTCACCGCCATCACCCGCATTCCCGAAGATGGAGTGGATCAGATCGTTGAGATCATCGATGTGGAGAAGGTGCTGGCGGAGATCATCACTTATGACATCCGCATCTCCGAAGAGGTGCTGGATCGGGAGATCCTGCCCGAGATGCATGGCCGCAAAGTGCTGATCGTCGATGACTCCAGCACCGCCCGCAATCTGGTGCGCGAGACCCTGGGCCAGCTTGGGCTTGAGGTGATCGAGTGTCAGGATGGTTTGCAGGCGCTGACCCTGCTCAAGGGGTGGTGCGATGCTGGCAAGAAGGTGACCGACGAGATCCTGCTGATGATCACCGATGCCGAAATGCCGGAGATGGACGGCTACCGCCTGACCCACGAGGTGCGCAGTGATCCGCGTATGTCCGATCTCTTTATCACCCTCAACACCTCCCTGAGCGGCAATTTCAACGAAGCCATGGTCAAGAAGGTGGGGTGTGACCGCTTTATCTCCAAATTCCAGCCCGACTTGCTGGTCGGTGTGGCGCAGGAGCGGCTGCGTCAGGTGCTGGAAAGCTGAGAAGCTGCCTGCCGGTTATGCTAAATCAATAACAAAACATCCCGCTGAAGCGGGATGTTTTGTTATTGGGTATTGGCGATGGATTGGGTGAATCAAGGTGCCAAGCAGAGATCGTCGACTGCCCAAAACATCCGATTTTGGCGGGATATTTTGTTATGGGATATTGGTGATAGACGGCGGGCTTATTGGCTGAGCAGCGGCTCCATAAAGCGGGCGACTTTATCGCGGATTTGTGGCTGGGCCGCCGGGGTGGGATGAATACCATCGTTCATCATAAGTTCAGGGCGCAGCGCAATATCATCCATAAAGAAGGGCAGCAGCGGCAGATCGTTAGCCTGGGCCAACTCGGGAAAGATCTGTTCGAACTGGCGCAGATAGCGGGCACCGTAGTTGCGGGGCAGCTGGATTTGGGTCAACACCACACGGGTCTGCTGCTCCTTGGCGAGCGCGATCATGCTGGCCAGATTTTGGCGGGTAATGGTCGGTGCGAAGCCGCGCAGGCCATCGTTGCCTCCCAGTTCGATCAGCAGCCAGTCCGGCTTGTGTTCCTTCAGCAGAGCGGGCAGACGGGCCAGCGCCCCCTGGGTCGTTTCACCGCTGATGCTGGCATTGAGCAGGGTGTGTTTGCCCCCCTCCTCCTGCCATTTCTGGTTGAGCAGGGCGGGCCAGCTCTGCTCAACCTGCATCTGATAGCCGGCGCTCAGGCTATCTCCCAGTACCAGCAGGGTCTGGGCCTGAGCCGACGAGAGCAGGCTGCCGAGGCCAACGAACAAGGCAAACAGAATACGCACCATCAATTCAACTCCCGCTATGGATTGTCATCAAGGGATTGGAGCAAAGGATACAGAGCATGAGTTCAACCCCCATTATTGTCGTCAAGGGCCTCGGCAAATCGGTTCGCCTCGGCCAGGAAAGCCTCACCATCCTTGAAGGGATCGATCTGCAAGTCAATAGCGGCGAGACGGTGGCGCTGGTCGGTGCCTCCGGCTCCGGCAAGTCCACCCTGCTGGGGCTGCTGGCCGGGCTCGATCTGCCGAGTCAGGGAGACATCGAAATCCTCGGCAAATCCCTTGGCGAGCTGGATGAAGAGGGGCGGGCCCGGTTGCGCGCCGAGCAGATCGGTTTTGTGTTCCAGTCGTTCCTGCTGCTCCCGACCATGACGGCGCTGGAGAATGTGATGCTGCCCGCCGAGCTGCGCGGTGAGCGGGATTGCGAACCAAGAGCCCGCGAGCTGCTGGCTGCGGTCGGACTTGGCGAGCGGTTGCACCATCTGCCGCCACGGCTCTCCGGCGGTGAGCAGCAGCGGGTGGCCATCGCTCGTGCCTTTATGACCCGCCCCAGTCTGCTGCTGGCGGACGAGCCGACCGGCAACCTCGACAGCAAGACCGGCGAGAAGGTGATCGAGCTGCTGTTTGAACTCAATCGCAAGCACGGCACCACGCTAGTGGTGGTAACCCATGACCATCAGCTGGCCGAACGTTGCCAGCGGCACCTGGTCATGACGGCGGGTCGGCTGGATCGCGAGGTGGCCCATGATGTGGTGTAACGGAGTGAGCAGCGGGTCAGGCGGGAGATACAAGGGATGATGCAGTGGCGATTGGGATGGCGACTGCTGCGCCGGGAAGGTTTCAGCGGCGAGCTGCGCTGGTTTGTGCTGGCGCTGGCCCTGAGCGTGGCGTGCGTCTTGAGTGTGGCGCTGGTGGCGGATCGGCTCGATGCCGGACTCAAGGCGTCGGGCCGCGACTTTATCGGAGCGGATCGGGTGCTGCGTACTGCCGCTGCTCTGCCGGATGGCTGGCTGGCCCGAGCGAAACAGGATGGCTTGGCGGTGCAGACCACCGTCAGCTTCAACAGCATGCTGTTTCACGGCGACGCGCTGCAGCTTGCCTCCATTCGGGCGGTGCCCGATGGTTTTCCCTTCTATGGCAAACTCACTCTGGAACCTGCCCGTGCCCCGGCTCCCGGCGAGATCTGGCTCTCCGCCCGGGTGATGCAGCTGCTCAAGGCCAAAACGGGGGATGAGCTGGAGGTAGGCAATACGGTGCTCAAGGTGGCAGGCCTGCTTGGCGAGGAGCCGGATCAGGGCTTCAGCCCCTTCCTGCTGGCGCCGCGGGCGCTGATCCACAGTGCCGATATCGAGGCGACCGGTGCCCTGCTACCCGGTAGCCGCCAGCAGTGGCGCTATCTGTTCAAGGGGCCGCGGGAATCGCTGGCCCGTTACGAGCAATGGTTGTTGCCGCAATTGCATGCCGGACAGAAGTGGATCAAACCGGATGACAGCGAATCCCAAGTGGGCCGATCGCTGGCCAATGCCGAGCGTTTCTTCCGGCTTGCCTCGCTAAGCGGGGTGTTGCTGGGGGCGTTGGCGATGGGGATTGCGGTGCGCCACTTTGCCGAGCGCCAGACCAATATGGTGGCGCTGCTCAAGACGCTGGGGGCATCACGTCGCTCGCTCTGGCAACTGATGGGAACCCTGCTGCTGTCGCTGACGCTGATCGGTGCGCTGCTGGGTCTGGTAGCGGGCACCGTCATGCAGTGGATCACCTTGCAACTGCTGGGGGACCTGCTGCCGCCGGATCTGCCGCCCCCCTCCTGGCGCCCCTTTGCGCTGGGGGTGGCGGTTGCCCTCTTTATCACCCTGCTGCTCGCTTTTGTGCCCTTCTTGCGTCTGCTGAAGGTGCCGCCGCTGCGGGTATTGCGCCGGGAGCTGGAGGCGGGTATTCCCCCCTGGCTGGCCCTGCCGGTCGGCCTGTTCGGGCTGTTTGCGCTGGTCTGGGGCTTTACCGCCGATGTGCGGCTGGCGCTGGGTCTGGTGGGGGGCATGGGTTTGCTGATGGGGCTGTTGGCCCTGCTGGCAGCCCTGATGTTGCGGCTGGGGACGAAAGTGAGCGGGCCTCATGCCTTGCGGCTGGCGCTGGCCCACCTGTCGCGCGAGCGCAGCAGCGGTCTGTTCCAGCTGGCGGGCTTTGCGCTGGCATTGATGCTGTTTGGCTTGCTCTGGGCGGCCAGGGTCGATCTGCTGGATGAGTTTTCGGCCCGTCTTCCCGTCGATGCACCCAACCGTTTTCTGGTCAATGTGGCCGAGAACGAGCGGGAGGAGATCCTGAGCGAGCTGGCGGCAGCCGGGGCCACCACCTCCGACTTCTACCCCATGGTGCGCGGCAGGCTGACCCATATCGCCGGTGAGGCGGTGGGCGAGGGGGCCAGCAGTGGCCGCGAGGGGGTCGGTCGGGAGCTCAACTTCACTACCACGGCAACCCTGCCAATCGACAACAAGCTGGTGGCCGGGAAATGGCTTGCCGGACCCGGCGAGGTGTCGGTGGATAGCGAGCTGGCCAAGCGGCTCGATATCAAGCTGGGGGACATGCTCGCCTTTACCATCGAGGGGCGCAGCTTTGGCGCCAGGGCCACCAGTTTGCGCAGCATCAAGTGGGACAACATGCGCCCCAACTTCTACATGATCTTCTCCGAGGATCTGCTGGCACCCTTCTCCCGAACCTGGCTTGGCAGCTACCGGCTGCCCGAGGCGGGGCGCACTGCCGAGGTGGAGTTGATCCGCCGCCACCCCACGGTGAGTCTTATCGATGTGGATGACCTGATTGCGCGGCTCACTCAGGTATCGGAGCAGGTGAGCCGGGCGCTGGCGCTGATGCTGGGGCTGGTGACAGTGGCGGCGCTCTTGGTGCTGCTGACCCAGACTCAGGCCAGCATGGCTCAGCGTCGGCGCGAGCTGTTGCTGATGCGTACCTTGGGCGCCAGCAGCGAACTACTGAAAAAGATGCTGCGTTGGGAGCTGGTGGCCAGTGGTGCGCTGGCGGGACTCTGTGCCGCCATGGTGGTGGAGCTCTGCTCTTTTGGCCTGCAGTGGTGGTGGTTCGAGGGGCTGTGGCAGTTCCACTGGGCCATCTGGCTCGGCCTGCCGACGCTGGGGGCACTGCTGGTGACGCTGGCGGGGCAGGGGATGCAACGTCAGCTGCTGGCTGGCACCCTGAGCGATCGGTTGCGGGGTCTGGGGCAGGGATTGTTGTAATCCCGCCAGCGCGAGCCGATGCACACAAGGTGCAATAGCGCAGCCACAATAAGCAAGCAGCCCGGCCATTGGCCGGGCTGCTT
>NZ_JBFODO010000007.1:0-162436 GCF_040908365.1 Aeromonas sp. R2-4 | reverse complement strand
GCAGTTGAGGCAGTTGAGGCAGTTGAGGCAGTTGAGGCAGTTGAGGCAGTTGAGGCAGTTGAGGCAGTTGAGGCAGTTGAGGCAGTTGAGGCAGTATCAGAATGGATTAAAAGAAAAGCCGGGACAAGCCCGGCTTTTTCTTTATCACTCAGCAGCTGCTTCAGCAGCGGCCGGGCGGTCTACCAGCTCAATATAAGCCATAGGGGCGTTGTCGCCTGCACGGAAACCGCATTTCAGAATGCGAGTATAACCGCCGGCGCGCTCCAGGTAGCGCGGGCCCAGTTCATTGAACAGCTTAGCCACGATCGCGTTATCGCGAGTACGGGCAAATGCCAGGCGACGATTAGCAACGCTATCAGTCTTGGCAAGGGTGATCAGCGGTTCAACTACACGACGCAGCTCTTTTGCCTTAGGCAGAGTCGTCTTGATGATCTCATGACGAACCAGGGAGCTGGCCATGTTGCGGAACATTGCCTGACGATGGCTGCTGTTCCGGTTCAGTTGACGACCACTCAAACGATGGCGCATGACCTTATCCTTCTAACTAAATCTGTGAAACCCGTAATCTGGATTACTCGTCAGCGATGCTGGCGGGCGGCCAGTTCTCAAGGCGCATGCCAAGAGACAGACCACGGGAGGCCAACACGTCCTTGATCTCAGTCAGGGACTTCTTACCGAGGTTAGGAGTCTTAAGCAACTCAACTTCGGTACGCTGTACCAGATCACCAATATAGTGGATAGCTTCTGCCTTCAGACAGTTCGCAGAACGAACTGTCAGCTCCAAATCATCGACAGGACGTAGCAGAATCGGATCAAACTCGGGTTTCTCTTCTTTCTTCTCGGGCACGCTGACATCGCGCAGATCCACGAAGGCTTCCAGTTGCTCGGCCAAGATAGTGGCAGAACGACGGATGGCTTCTTCAGGATCCAGGGTACCATTGGTCTCCATGTCGATGACCAGCTTGTCCAAGTCGGTACGCTGTTCCACACGCGCTGCCTCAACATTGTAGGCAATACGAACGATGGGGCTGAACGCGGAGTCCAGCAGCAGGCGACCAATAGGACGCTCTTCGTCATCGTTGTGAACACGAGCAGAAGCAGGCACATAACCACGACCGCGCTGAACTTTCAGGCGCATGCTGATTTCAGCATTGGCACCAGTCAGATGGCAGATTACGTGCTCCGGGTTTACGATCTCGACTTCATCACCGTGAGTGATATCACCAGCGGTAACGGGGCCTGTTCCAGACTTGGTCAGGGACAGAGTTACCTCGTCCTTGCCTTCCAGCTTCACAGCGATACCTTTCAGGTTGAGCAGGATTTCAAGAATGTCTTCCTGTACACCTTCTTTGCTGCTGTACTCATGCAGTACCCCGTCAATTTCGACTTCAGTAACTGCACAACCGGGCATAGATGACAGCAAAATACGACGCAGGGCGTTGCCCAGCGTGTGACCAAAGCCACGCTCGAGTGGCTCAAGAGTCACTTTCGCATGAGTCGGGCTAACTTGCTCGATGTCAACTAGCCGCGGTTTAAGAAAATCTGTTACAGAACCCAGCATTGTGTCCTCTCTTTAGAAGCTAGCTTTACTTGGAGTAAAGCTCGACGATCAGCTGTTCGTTAATGTCGGCAGACAGGTCGGAACGCTCTGGCAGACGCTTGAAAGCACCTTCCATTTTAGCGGCGTCAACCTCTACCCAAGTCGGCTTCTCACGCTGACCAGCAACTTCCAGGGAAGCTTTGATACGCGCTTGCTTCTTAGCCTTCTCACGAACGCAGATCACGTCCTCAGGGGAAACCTGGAAAGAAGGAATGTTCACAACGCGACCGTTTACCATGATGGCCTTGTGGCTCACCAGCTGACGAGATTCAGCACGGGTAGCGCCGAAGCCCATACGGTAAACAACGTTGTCCAAACGACCTTCCAGCAGCTGCAACAGGTTTTCACCGGTGTTACCCTTTTGACGGGCAGCGTCGCGGTAGTAGTTGCGGAACTGTTTTTCCAATACGCCGTAGATACGACGAACTTTTTGTTTCTCGCGCAGCTGAACACCGTAGTCGGACAGACGCGCTTTACGCGCACCGTGCTGACCAGGGGCGGTGTCAATCTTGCACTTAGAATCAATCGCACGAACACCTGACTTCAGGAAGAGGTCGGTGCCCTCACGACGGCTAAGCTTAAGCTTAGGACCGATATATCTTGCCATCTTCTTTCTCCAACAATCCTAGACCAAGTAGCTACAGCGTTATACGCGGCGCTTCTTGGGAGGACGACAACCGTTGTGCGGGATCGGAGTCACATCAGTAATGTTAGTGATGCGGAAACCAGCCGCGTTCAGGGCGCGGATGGAAGACTCACGACCGGGACCCGGACCTTTGACCATGACTTCCAGGTTCTTGACGCCATATTCTTTGGCCATCTCACCAGCGCGCTCTGCAGCTACCTGAGCAGCGAACGGGGTGGACTTACGAGAACCACGGAAACCGGAACCACCAGAAGTAGCCCAAGACAGAGCATTGCCCTGACGGTCAGTAATGGTCACGATTGTGTTGTTGAAAGATGCATGAACGTGCGCAATACCGTCGCTCACTTGCTTTTTAACGCGCTTGCGAGCACGAGTCGGAGTTTTAGCCATTTTCTACCTTCCCGTTACTTCTTGATAGCCTTGCGCGGACCCTTACGGGTACGAGCGTTGGTCTTGGTACGTTGACCACGAACAGGCAGGCTACGACGGTGACGCAAACCACGGTAGCAACCCAGATCCATCAATCGCTTGATGTTCATGGAAATCTGACGACGCAGGTCACCTTCAACGGTGAATTTACCTACTTGTTCACGCAGACTCTCGATCTGAGCTTCGTCCAGGTCTTTAATTTTCACATTCTCAGCGATACCGGCTGCGGCACAGATGGCCTTGGAGCGGGTACGACCGACGCCATAAATCGCAGTCAAAGCGATGACTGCATGCTTATGGTCAGGAATGTTAATGCCAGCGATACGGGCCACTATTCACTCCTACATATAGTAGATTACGACCACCACAAAGCCCGTGAGCGGATACGTGGCGGTCAACCAATACACAACAAAAGTTGGCTGGCTATATTAGCCAGCACAACTATTTGTTGCAAGTACTAACCGTAAAAAATTAGCCTTGGCGCTGTTTATGCTTTGGCTCGCTGCAAATCACACGCACCACACCGTGACGCTTGATGATTTTGCAGTTACGGCAGATTGCCTTAACGGAAGCACGAACTTTCATTGCTTAACTCCGTAACTACGCCGACCTTTAGCGGCCGTAGCCCTTCAGGTTGGCCTTCCTCAGGACGTCGCCATATTGATGAGACATCATATGGGTTTGTACCTGAGCCATGAAGTCCATGATAACAACCACGATAATCAGCAGCGAAGTGCCACCGAAGTAGAACTGTACGTTCCAGGCAGTCATCAAGAACTGGGGTACCAGACAGATAAAGGTTATATAGAGCGCACCTGCCAATGTCAGGCGAGTCATAACCTTATCGATGTAACGTGCTGTCTGCTCGCCCGGGCGAATCCCCGGGATAAAGGCTCCACTCTTCTTCAGATTATCTGCTGTCTCGCGGGGGTTGAACACCAGCGCGGTATAGAAGAAGCAGAAGAAGATAATGGCTGCTGCATACAGCATCTCGTAAAGCGGTTGACCCGGCTGCAGGACCATAGAGACCTGTTGCAGGATATCAGCTACTTTACCCTCGCCCTGACCAAACCAAGAGGTAATGGTCCCCGGGAAAAGGATGATACTGGATGCGAAAATCGCAGGAATCACACCAGCCATATTCACTTTCAACGGCAGGTGTGTGCTTTGCGCGGCAAATACCTGGCGGCCTTGTTGACGCTTGGCATAGTTAACGACAATACGACGCTGACCACGCTCCACGAACACCACAAAGTAAGTCACTGCGAAAACAATCAAGCCCAGCAACAACAACAGCAGGATGTGCAATTCCCCTTGACGTGCCTGTTCGGCCGTAGCGCCAATGGCATGCGGCAGACCAGCAACGATACCTGTGAAAATAATCAACGAGATACCATTACCAATCCCACGCTCGGTAATCTGCTCACCCAACCACATCAAAAACATGGTACCGGTGACCAGACTCACAACCGCTGTGAAATAGAAGCCCAGACCCGGATTAGTCACGAGTCCATGCATCATATTCGGCAGACCGGTTGCAATACCAATGGCCTGGAAAGTTCCCAAAACCAGCGTGCCCCAACGGGTATATTGGCTAATCTTGCGACGGCCGGATTCACCTTCTTTCTTGAGTTCAGCAAGAGCGGGGTGAACCACTGTCAGCAGCTGGATAATGATCGACGCCGAAATGTACGGCATGATCCCCAACGCAAGAATAGAAGCACGCGAGAGTGCACCACCACTGAACATGTTGAACATCTCAATGATGGTGCCCTTCTGTTGCTGGAACAACTCGGCCAGTACGGCGGCGTCAATACCAGGAATCGGCACATAAGAGCCTGCACGGAAAACGATAATCGCCCCGAGAACGAAGAGCAGACGGCTCTTCAGTTCACTCAGACCACCCTGTGCTTTAACATCCAATCCTGGTTTCTTAGCCATTGTACTGATTATTCCTCGATTTTACCGCCAGCGGCCTCGATGGCTGCGCGTGCACCTTTGGTGACGGACAGACCACGAACGGTCACAGCACGGTCAATGTTGCCTGACAGAACAACTTTAGCGAACACGATGTTCTTAGTAACAACACCGGCTTGCTTCAGAGTGCTCAGGTCGACCACATCACCTTCTACCAGGGCGATTTCGTTCAGACGCACTTCGGCAGAAACCAAAGATTTGCGAGAGAAGAAACCGAACTTCGGCAGACGGATTTTCAAAGGCATCTGGCCGCCTTCGAAACCGTTGCGGACTTTACCGCCACCGGAACGAGAGGTTTGGCCTTTAACACCACGACCACCAGTCTTGCCCAGGCCGGAGCCGATACCACGACCACGACGTTGTTTTTCAGGCTTGGAACCAGCGGCCGGAGACAGAGTGTTCAGACGCATGCTTAGCCCTCCACCTTAACCATGTAATAAACCTGGTTGATCATGCCGCGTACGCAAGGAGTATCTTCCAGCTCAACGGTGTGACCAATGCGACGCAGACCCAGACCACGCAGAGTCGCCTTGTGCTTTGGCAGACGGCCGATAGAGCTGCGAGTTTGAGTTACTTTTACAGTGTTAGCCATGTCGCATTACCCCAGAATTTCTTCAACGCGCAGACCACGCTTGGCAGCGATCTGTTCCGGTGATTGACCGTGAACCAGAGCGTCTACAGTAGCGCGAACAACGTTGATTGGGTTGGTGGAACCGTAGGTCTTGGCCAGCACGTTGTGGATACCGGCAACTTCCAGAACAGCACGCATAGCGCCACCTGCAATGATACCAGTACCTTGGGAGGCCGGCTTCATGAACACGGTGGAGCCAGAGTGAACACCACGCACCGGGTGGTGCAGAGTGCCGTTGTTCAGCTCAACCTTGTTCAGGTTACGCTTAGCCTGTTCCATTGCTTTTTGAATAGCAGCCGGAACTTCACGGGCTTTACCGTAACCGTAACCTACACGGCCGTTACCATCACCCACCACGGTCAACGCGGTGAAGGACATGATACGACCACCTTTAACAGTTTTCGAAACACGGTTTACTGCAATGAGCTTTTCTTGCAGTTCGCCGGCTTGAGATTCGACTTTAGCCATCTTCGACTCCTAGCTTAGAACTGAAGACCAGCGTCACGTGCGGCAGCTGCCAGGGCAGCGATGCGACCGTGATACTTGAAACCGGAACGATCGAAAGATACGTTCTGAACGCCTTTGGCAATAGCACGCTCAGCGATAGCTTTACCTACAGCGGTAGCAGCATCTGCGTTACCGGTGTATTTCAGAGCTTCACTGATGGCTTTCTCTACTGTGGAAGCAGAGGCCAGAACTTCGGAACCGTTGGCTGCAATAACCTGCGCATAGATATGACGCGGGGTACGGTGAACAACCAGACGGGTAGCTCCCAGTTCCTGCATCTTTTTCCGAGCACGAGTAGCACGACGGAGACGAGCTGCTTTCTTGTCCATAGTGTTACCTTACTTCTTCTTAGCTTCTTTAGTACGCACTTGCTCGTTGGCATAGCGTACACCCTTGCCCTTGTAGGGCTCCGGAGCGCGGTAAGCACGGATATCGGCGGCGACTTGGCCAACCAGCTGCTTGTCGACGCCACGCAGAACGATTTCTGTAGCAGTCGGGCACTCAGCGGTCACACCAGCCGGCAGCGCATGCTCTACCGGGTGAGAGAAGCCCAGAGCCAGCGCAACAGCATTGCCCTTGATGGAGGCTTTATAACCTACACCAACCAGCTGCAGCTTGCGCTCGAAGCCTTGGGTAACACCGATTACCATGTTGTTGACCAATGCACGGGCAGTACCGGCCTGAGCGTCAGCACCAGCGATGCTGCCGCGCGGGGCGAACTTCAGTACATTGTCTTCTTTGGTCACTTCTACACCGGCGTGAATAGAGCGAACCAGAGAACCTTTACCACCTTTGATGGTCAGTTCCTGGCCGTTCAGAGTCACCTCTACGCCAGCAGGAATAGTGACGGGTGCCTTAGCAACACGAGACATTTCCTACCTCCTATTAAGCGACGTAGCAGATGATCTCACCGCCCATGCTTGCTTTGCGAGCAGCACGGTCAGTCATCACACCTTTAGACGTGGACACGATAGCAACACCGAGACCGCCCATAACTTTCGGCAGATCAGTAGTGCGCTTGTAAATACGCAGGCCTGGACGGCTTACGCGTTGGATCAGTTCTACAACTGGCTTGCCCTGGAAATATTTCAGTTCAATTTCCAGTTCCGGCTTCACGTCACCAGCTACGGAGTAGCCAGCGATGTAACCTTCTTCTTTCAGCACTTTGGCAATAGCCACTTTCAGCTTGGAAGAAGGCATGGAAACCGCAACTTTGCTCGCCGCCTGACCGTTACGGATGCGGGTCAGCATATCCGCGATCGGATCTTGCATGCTCATAAGTCTAACTCCCGAGATTCGTTACCAAGAAGCCTTCTTCAGGCCCGGAATTTCGCCCTTCATGGCATGCTCACGCACCTTGATGCGAGACAGGCCAAACTTGCGCAGGAAACCGTGCGGACGACCAGTAATATTGCAACGGTTACGCTGGCGGGACGGACTGGAATCACGGGGCAGCTGTTGCAGTTGCAGTACAGCATCCCAACGCGCTTCTTCAGAAGCGTTCATGTCAACGATGATAGCTTTCAGCTCGGCACGCTTGGTCGCGTACTTGGCTACCAGCTTGGCACGCTTTGCTTCGCGCGCTTTCATGGATGTTTTAGCCATAACCCTAACCTTACTTGCGGAATGGGAAGTTAAAGGCAGCCAGCAGAGCACGGCCTTCTTCATCGGTATTCGCGGAAGTGGTGATGGTGATATCCAGACCACGGACGCGATCGACTTTGTCATAGTCGATTTCCGGGAAGATGATCTGCTCACGCACGCCCATGGAGTAGTTACCACGACCGTCGAACGCTTTAGCGTTCAGGCCACGGAAGTCACGGATACGCGGTACGGAGATGCAGATCAGCCGTTCCAGGAACTCCCACATACGCTCGCCACGCAGGGTTACTTTACAACCTATCGGGTAGCCTTCACGAATCTTGAAGCCCGCAACAGATTTGCGAGCTTTGGTGATCAGCGGCTTCTGACCGGAAATGGCAGCCATATCGGCAGCAGCATTTTCCAGCAATTTCTTGTCAGAGATCGCTTCACCAACACCCATGTTCAGGGTGATTTTCTCGATCCGAGGGACTTGCATGATAGTCTTGTAACCGAACTGCTTGGACAGTTCATTTACTACATCGGATTTGTAGTAATCATGCAGTTTCGCCATCGTTAAACTCCAATTACTTCACAAGTTCGCCGGTGGATTTGAAGAAACGGACTTTTTTGCCGTCTTCAATCCGGAAACCAACGCGGTCAGCTTTGCCAGTGGCAGAGTTGAACAGCGCTACGTTTGATACATCGATGGGGGCTTCTTTGGTGACGATACCGCCAGCCTGACCCAGTGCGGGTACCGGCTTCTGGTGTTTCTTCACCTGGTTGATGCCTTCCACGATTACCTTACCTTTTGCAATCAGGACTTGAGTGACTTTGCCACGCTTGCCCTTGTCTTTGCCGGTAAGAACAATCACTTCGTCTTCGCGACGGATTTTAGCTGCCATCGTTCGACTCCTTACAGTACTTCGGGTGCCAGGGACACAATCTTCATGAACTTCTCATTACGCAGTTCACGGGTCACCGGGCCAAAAATACGAGTACCGATTGGCTGTTGGTTGTTGTTAAGCAACACAGCCGCATTGTTGTCGAAACGGATGACAGAGCCGTCCGGACGACGAACGCCTTTACGGGTGCGTACGACCACCGCGTTATACACATCACCTTTCTTCACTTTACCGCGAGGAATGGCTTCCTTGATGGAAACCTTGATGATGTCGCCGATGCCGGCGTAACGGCGGTGCGAGCCACCCAGAACCTTAATACACATTACACTGCGAGCGCCGGAGTTGTCGGCAACACCCAGCATACTTTGCATCTGGATCATCTTAGTGCTCCGCTTTGTTTACTTCTTATCCCTAATGGGATCTGGCTGCCTTCAAAAGGCGCGAAACTATAACACAGGATTTTCAGAAAAGGTAGCCTAAAAAACAAACGGCCCCTGAAAGGGGCCGCTTGGACTACAAAGTACCGATTAGGCCTTTTCTACAACGGCAACCAGGGTCCAGGACTTGGTCTTGGACAGCGGGCGGCATTCGCGGATTTCCACGAGGTCGCCAGCTTTGCACTCGTTGTTTTCGTCATGCACGTGCAGCTTGGTAGTGCGCTTGATGATCTTACCGTAGATCGGGTGCTTTACCTTGCGCTCGATAGCAACAGTGATGGACTTGTCCATCTTGTCGCTGATTACACGACCTTGCAGAGTACGGATCTTGTCAGTCATTACGCACCTGCCTTCTCAGTCAGTACAGTCTTGATACGTGCGACGTCACGACGCACTTGTTTCAGAGTGTGAGTCTGAGCCAGCTGGCCGGTGGACGCTTGCATGCGCATGTTGAATTGCTCACGCAGCAGGCCCAGCAGCTCCTGGTTCAGTTCTTCGACGCTCTTTTGACGCAGATCTTGGGCTTTCATCACATCACCGTCTTAATTACGAAAGTGGTCTGAACAGACAGCTTAGCTGCGGCCAGGGCAAACGCTTCACGCGCCAGAGCCTCAGGTACACCGTCCATCTCGTACAGAACCTTGCCAGGCTGGATCGGGCAAACCCAGTATTCCACGTTACCCTTACCTTTACCCATACGAACTTCGAGGGGCTTTTCGGTGATGGGCTTGTCCGGGAACACACGGATCCAGATCTTACCTTGACGCTTAACGTGACGGGTCATGGCACGACGGGCTGCTTCGATTTGACGAGCAGTCAGTTGACCACGGGATGTCGCCTTCAGGCCAAAGGTACCGAAGGATACTTCGTTACCAGAGGTGGCCAGACCGCGGTTACGACCCTTGTGGGTCTTGCGGAATTTAGTACGCTTAGGTTGCAACATTTACCGAATCTCCTTACTTAGCAGCGCGGCGCTTGTTGTCACGCTTGGGCTTTGCAGGAGCTTGCTCTTGAGCAGCGGCAGCGTTAACAGCAGCCAGACCGCCCAGAACTTCGCCCTTGAAGATCCAAACTTTAACGCCGATCACACCGTAAGTGGTGTGGGCTTCAGAAGTTGCGTAGTCGATGTC
Organism: Aeromonas sp. R2-4; assembly: GCF_040908365.1. Taxonomy (NCBI): domain Bacteria; kingdom Pseudomonadati; phylum Pseudomonadota; class Gammaproteobacteria; order Aeromonadales; family Aeromonadaceae; genus Aeromonas; species Aeromonas sp. R2-4. The sequence continues at coordinate 152,593 of NZ_JBFODO010000007.1, read as the reverse complement.
GGCACGCAGGGTGTGCAACGGCACACGACCTTCACGGTACCATTCGGTACGCGCGATTTCAGCGCCGCCCAGACGACCGGAAACTTCCACTTTGATGCCCTTGGCACCCAGGCGCATTGCGTTCTGTACGGCGCGCTTCATAGCACGACGGAACATTACACGACGCTCCAGCTGGGAAGTGATGCTGTCGGCAACGAGTTTGCCATCCAGCTCCGGCTTGCGGACTTCGGAAATGTTGATCTGAGCAGGCACGCCAGCAATAGTGGCTACAGCTTTGCGCAGCTTCTCAACGTCTTCGCCTTTCTTACCGATGACAACACCCGGACGAGCGGTGTGAATGGTCACACGGATGCTCTTGGCCGGACGCTCAATGGTGATCTTGGACAAGGACGCGTTTTTCAGTTCCTTGGTCAGGAACTGGCGTACTTGAAAATCGCTGTACAGGTTGTCAGCGAAGTCTTTGGTGTTCGCGAACCAGGTAGAATTCCAAGGCTTGGTAATACCCAGGCGAATGCCATTAGGATGTACTTTCTGACCCATTGCTTATCTCCCAGCCTTAGCGTCGGATACCACTACAGTGATGTGAGCGGTACGCTTGAGGATACGATCCGCACGACCTTTGGCACGCGGACGGATGCGCTTCATGGAGGGACCTTCGTCGACCATGATAGTAGCAACACGCAGCGCGTCGATATCGGCGCCTTCGTTGTGCTCAGCGTTTGCAATGGCAGATTCCAGCACTTTCTTAACCAGCACTGCAGCCTTTTTCGGGCTGAAGGTCAGGATATTCAGAGCCTTGTCTACGGACAGACCACGTACTTGATCGGCTACCAGACGAGCTTTCTGGGCAGAAGTACGGGCATAACGGTGTTTAGCGATAGCTTCCATCATTTATCCCTTAGCGCTTCTTAGCCTTCTTATCAGCAGCATGGCCGCGATAAGTACGAGTCGGTGCGAATTCACCCAGTTTGTGACCGATCATTTCTTCGGTAACGAAAACCGGAACGTGCTGACGACCATTATGGACAGCGATGGTCAAACCGATCATGTTCGGGATGATCATTGAACGACGGGACCAGGTTTTAACCGGCTTTTTATCCCCGCTTTCCACCGCTTTCTCTACCTTCTTCAGCAAGTGCAGGTCAATAAATGGACCCTTCTTGAGAGAACGTGGCATGGTGATTCCTCTATGTTAACAATTACTTGTTACGACGACGTACGATGTACTTGTCGGTACGCTTGTTCTTACGGGTCTTGAAGCCTTTAGCCTTCTGGCCCCATGGGGACACAGGCTGCATGCCCTTGTTACGACCCTCACCACCACCGTGCGGGTGGTCAACCGGGTTCATCGCCATACCGCGAACGGTCGGACGAATACCACGCCAGCGGTTTGCACCGGCTTTACCCAGTTGACGCAACATGTGCTCGGAGTTACCGACTTCACCGATGGTAGCGCGGCACTCGGCCAGAACTTTACGTACTTCGCCGGAACGCAGACGCAGAGTTACATAGTTACCTTCACGAGCCAGGATCTGGATGAAAGTACCAGCGGAACGAGCCAGCTGGGCACCTTTACCAGGCTTCATCTCTACAGCGTGAACGGTAGAACCAACCGGGATGTTGCGCATCGGCAGGGCGTTACCTACCTTGATGGCTGCATCAGCACCAGAAGCGATCGCGTCACCAGCTTTCAGGCCTTTCGGAGCCAGGATGTAACGACGCTCACCGTCTGCATACAACACCAGAGCGATGTTAGCGGTACGGTTCGGATCGTATTCCAGGCGCTCTACTTTAGCCGGGATACCGTCTTTGTCGCGCTTGAAGTCGACGATACGGTAGTGCTGCTTGTGACCACCACCGATATGACGGGTAGTGATACGGCCGTTGTTGTTACGACCACCGGACTTGCTTTTGCTGTCCAGCAGAGCGGCGAAGGGCTTGCCCTTGTACAGCTCTTGATTGACGATCTTGACGACGTGGCGGCGGCCCGGAGAAGTAGGCTTGCACTTAACGATTGCCATTTTTGAGAACTCCTCTTACTCGGCTGCGCCCATGAAGTCGATGTCCTGACCAGCTTTCAGGGTCACATAAGCCTTTTTCCAATCGGAACGACGGCCTACGCGTGCACCTGCGCGCTTGGTCTTACCCTTCATGTTCAGGGTACGGACGGTCTCAACTTCGACCTCGAACAGTTTCGCAACTGCAGCTTTGACTTCCGCCTTGGTAGCATCAACAGCAACTTTGAACACGATAGTGTTCTGCTTTTCTGCAACCATGGTGCTCTTTTCAGAGATGTGCGGAGCCTTCAGAACTTTCAGCAGACGCTCTTCACGGATCATGCCAGCATCTCCTCGATTTGCTTAACTGCGTCAGCAGTCATCAGAACCTTGTCGAAAGCGATCAGGCTGACCGGGTCGATACCGGCAACGTCACGCACGTCAACTTTGTACAGGTTGCGAGCAGCCAGGAACAGGTTCTCATCGACTTCAGCAGTCACGATCAGAACGTCAGTCAGTTCCATTTCTTTCAGCTTGGCGATCAGTTCTTTGGTCTTCGGAGCTTCGATGCCGAACTTCTCAACAACGATCAGGCGCTCTTGACGTACCAGCTCGGACAGAATGCTACGGATAGCGCCGCGGTACATCTTCTTGTTTACTTTCTGGCTGTGATCTTGCGGCTTAGCAGCAAAAGTCACACCACCGGAACGCCAGATGGGCGAACGGATGGAGCCAGCACGGGCACGACCAGTACCCTTCTGACGCCACGGCTTTTTGCCGCCACCAGACACTTCAGAGCGAGTCAGCTGCGCACGAGTACCCTGACGGGCACCAGCGGCATATGCAACGACGACCTGGTGAACCAGAGCTTCGTTGAATTCGCGCCCGAAGGTAGTCTCGGAAACTTCAAGAGCGCTCTTGGCGTCTTTCATTACCAATTCCATTACTATCTCCTCAGACGTTACGCTTTGACGGCAGGTTTGACGATCACGTTGCCGTTGGTTGCACCCGGTACTGCACCTTTGATGAGCAGCAGGTTGCGTTCAGCGTCAACACGAACCAGTTCCAGGTTCTGAGTCGTTACACGCTCAGCACCCATGTGACCAGCCATCTTTTTGCCCTTGAATACACGACCCGGAGTCTGGTTCTGACCGATAGAACCCGGAACGCGGTGAGACAAGGAGTTACCGTGGGTCATATCCTGGGTGCGGAAGTTGTGGCGCTTAACAGTACCAGCAAAGCCCTTACCTTTGGATGTGCCGGTAACGTCTACCAGCTTAACGTCAGCGAGAAGATCTACTTTCAGCTCGCTACCAACAGTGAAAGTTTCACCGTTGTTCAGGCGGAATTCCCACAGACCGCGACCGGCTTCTACACCAGCTTTGGCGAAGTGGCCAGCTTCCGGCTTGGTCACACGGCTGGCTTTCTTGGCGCCAGTGGTAACCTGAATAGCGTTGTAGCCGTCGGTTTCTACAGATTTGACCTGAGTTACACGGTTAGCTTCAACTTCGATAACAGTCACCGGGATAGAAACGCCATCTTCAGTGAAGATGCGAGTCATACCCACTTTGCGACCTACAAGACCGATTGTCATTGTTATCAACCTCTTTCCGTAATTAACCCAGGCTGATCTGGACGTCTACACCAGCTGCCAGATCCAGACGCATCAGGGCGTCTACGGTCTTGTCAGTCGGCTCAACGATGTCTACCAGACGCTTGTGAGTGCGGATCTCGTACTGATCACGCGCATCTTTGTTGACGTGCGGGGAGATCAGGACGGTGAAGCGCTCTTTGCGAGTCGGCAGCGGAATAGGACCGCGAACCTGCGCGCCAGTGCGCTTAGCAGTTTCAACGATTTCCGCAGTGGATTGATCAATCAGGCGATGATCAAAAGCCTTCAGGCGGATACGGATTCTTTGGTTCTGCATTGACAGAGCTCCAATAGATAAAAGAACATAAATCAACACCGCCCGACCGAGATTTCTCCCGCCAGAGGTGTGATTTTTCACGTTTCCCCCCATATCGGGAGGACTGTATGGCTGGCTCCTGTAAACAGGAAGCTCAGCAGCAGACATATCGTCTGGCTTACCTCATGGGTAAGCGGAGGGGATTATACGGATTTTTCAAATTTGCGCAAGGGATAGCGAACAGATTATGCGCAGTTTTATGTGACAGATGGATCTCGCTTGCGGCAACGCACTCTGTGCCAACACCCAGGTAACGACAATGTTACAAGCAGACTGGTAGACTGTGCGCTTGCCTCTGTCAGTGGAACGACATCCCATGCTCAAAGATCAAAAGAAAGCCTATCAGTATGGCCTTTGCGCCGTTGCCCTCTGGTCGACGGTCGCCACAGCCTTCAAGATCTCCCTCGCCTATTTCGAACCTGTGCAACTGTTGCTTGTGGCCGCCTTCACCTCGACTCTTACGCTGACAGCCATCGTCGCCAAACAGGGCAAACTGCCGCTGCTGGGAAGCTACATCAAGGCCCGCCCTTTCTACTACCTGGCTCTGGGCGTGCTGAACCCCTTTCTTTATTACCTGTTGCTATTCAAGGCCTATGACCTGCTGCCTGCCCAGCAGGCACAGACCCTCAACTACACCTGGGCTATCACTCTCAGTCTGCTGGCCGTCCCCTTCCTCGGCCAGAAGCTGCGTCGGCGTGATGGCGTCGCCATCCTGTTGGGGTATTTTGGCGCACTGGTGATCGCCACCAGAGGGGATGTATTCGGCCTCCAGTTCGACAGCCCCCTCGGCGTGACGCTGGCGCTGGTCTCGACCCTCATCTGGGCCAGCTACTGGATCCTCAACACCCGCAATCAGGGGGATCACATCGTCAGCCTGTTGCTTGGCTTTATGATCAGCCTGCCTTTTATCGTTGTGGCGACCTGGTTGCTCTCCGATTTTGCCATGACCGCCTGGCAGGGATGGGCTGGTGCCATCTATGTGGGACTGTTCGAAATGGGTTTCGGTTTCGTGCTCTGGCTGATGGCGCTGCGCCATGCCACCAACACGGCCCCCATCAGCAACCTCATTTTCATCTCGCCGTTTGCCTCACTGGTGCTGCTCAACCTGTTGATCGGCGAAGCCATCCATCCGGCCACCCCCATCGGGTTGGCGCTCATCGTTGCCGCCCTGCTGATCCAGCAGCTCAAGTACGGCAAACGCTATCGAGCATCAGTCGAAACCAAGATCTGACCATGCAGAAGGGCGTATCCCAGATACGCCCTTCTCTCAATCCATCCACTCCTGTGGCTGATGTTTCGGCAGCCGCATCTCGACCAGCAAGCCGCCGAGATCCGAGCTTCCCAGCCGGATAGTGCCGTGGTGCTGGGCGACTATCTTGGCCACGATGGCCAACCCCAGCCCACTACCGCCGACGGTCCGCGCCACATTCCCCTGAGTAAACGGCTTGAGCACCCGGGAATAGTCCTGCTCCGGAATGCCGGGGCCATCATCGGAGAGGCGCAAGCGCACCCAGTGCCCGTCGTCCTTGAGCTCGGCATGCAAGCGGCTCGCCCCATAACGCTGCGAGTTGCTTGAGAGGTTGTTCAACACCCGCCGGATACTGACCGGATTGCAGGCCACCCGCACCGCCTCTTGCGGCAGCGCCAGATCGACCTCCAGCCCCTGCTCCGAGTAGATCAGCAAGGTATCGTGCACCAGCTGGGTCAGGTCGATCGGCTCCAGATCCTGCCCTTCATCCGGGCGGATGTAATCGATGAACTGATCGATGATGGCATTGGACTCATCGATGTCAGCGTTGATGCTCTCCTTGAGGTACTCGTCACCGGAGGACATCATCTCGGTGGCCAGCCGGATGCGGGTCAGCGGGGTACGCAGATCGTGGGAGACCCCCGCCATCATCAGGTTACGCTCTTCGATCAGGCTCTTGATGGAGTGCGACATATGGTTGAAGGTGCGGGTCAGCCGCCGCACCTCCCTTGAGCCCAACTCCCCCAGCGCCTCGGGGAAATGGCCTCTGGCCACCGCAACTGCACCTGCCTCGAGATCCTCGAGTGGGCGCACCAGCTGCCGGGCAAAGCGCCAGGCCGCAAACAGGGTGATCACCAGCAGCACGCTCAGATAGATGATGAGGGGTTCGATATCGTCATCTTCGATCTCGGTCAGCGGGATCCGCACCCAGATTTTGCTGGCCTGGGGCGGCTGGATCCAGATGATGTAGTGATCCTGGATCTCGACCCGCACCTTGGCCGGGCCACCCAGTTCGCGACTGATGTTCTCCTCCAGATAGGGGTACGGCTTGGCATCGTTGAAGCCATGCTGCACCGCCTCGCTCTGGGTATAGATGTCGGTACCGGTCGTCACATAGACCAGCGCCTCGGCATCTTCACTCAGCGCCAGTTGTTCAGTGTTGACCGGAAAGATCAGCTTGACCTGATTGGCCAGCAAGTGACTGATCTGCTTGACGGTGGGCGCCAGCAGATAGTTGTAGAAGGTGACGTAGGAAACCGCTTGATAGACCACCAAAACGGCGGCCAGAAACCAGAGCATGCGTGAGAACATGCTGCCGACTTTTTTCATGCACCGTCACCATCTGGCACGAACACATACCCCAGACCCCACACGGTCTGCAGGTAGCGGGGCTGGGCCGGATCCTGCTCCAGCAGGCGGCGCAGACGAGAGACCTGCACGTCGATGCTGCGCTCGGTGGCGGTGTATTCGCGGCCACGGGCCAGATTCATCAGCTTGTCGCGGGAGAGCGGTTCACGCGGATGGCTGACCAGCACCTTGAGCACCGCAAATTCACCACTGGTGAGCGCCATAGGCTCGCCATCCCGGCTCAGCTCGCGGGTCGCCAGATTGAGCTGAAAAGCACCGAAGTTGACCACCTTCTCTGCAGCCGAGGGGGCCCCCGGCAGCTCGACGGTATGGCGGCGCAGCACGGCACGGATCCGCGCCAGCAGTTCGCGGGGATTGAACGGCTTGGGCAGATAGTCATCGGCCCCCATCTCGAGCCCGACGATGCGATCCACTTCATCCCCCTTGGCGGTGAGCATCAACACCGGGATCTGGTTGCCCGCTTCCCGCAGACGGCGGCAGATGGAGAGTCCATCTTCCCCCGGCAACATCAGGTCGAGCACCATCAGGCTGAAGTTTTCACGAGTCAGCAAGCGATCGGCCTGCTCGCCATTGGCCACGCCGCGTACTACGAATCCCTGCTCGGTGAGATAGCGCTCCAACAGGGAACGTAATTTCAGGTCATCGTCCACGACCAGGACCTTGTATTGCTGCTGACTCATTGCTTTGCCTCTTCATTCTTTAGCTGCCCCCAATACTAGGGGGGGATATAGCGGGAGCAAAGCACAAATATGTTACCGGTTATTACCCATCCCGAGAGCGTGACGACCATCAAGTCACTGCGCAGGCCAGCTACTCCCTGAATGGCGCCAGCCGAGCCATCACGATTTCCCTCGACAGCAAGAGGACAAAAGCTAATATTCCCGAGCAGTTAGCGATGAATACCCCTTTTTGACCAGGTCCGCATCATCATGAAGACAAAGCTGATCACCCGCGAAGGCTATAACAAGCTGAAAGAAGAGCTCGATTTCCTCTGGCGTCAGGAGCGCCCCGAGGTCACCAGGAAGGTGGCATGGGCCGCCAGTCTGGGGGATCGCAGCGAAAATGCCGACTACCAGTACAACAAGAAGCGGCTGCGGGAGATCGATCGGCGGGTGCGTTACCTGCGCAAGTGCCTCGAAGAGCTGGGGATCGTCGACTATGCCCCCGCGCAGGAGGGCAAGGTCTTCTTCGGCGCCTGGGTCGAGGTGGAAAACGAAGAGGGCGAGACCAAGCGCTTTCGCATCGTCGGCTATGACGAGATCTTCGAGCGCAAGGATTACATCTCCATCGACTCCCCCATGGCCCGCGCCCTGCTCAAGAAAGAGGTCGGTGATGAGGCCATCGTCCGTACGCCAGTTGGTGACGTCTGCTGGTATATCAACGAGATCAGCTACCCCAAATAGCCGGACTGCTGGCGAGCTGCTTGCCACAGGCACATCCTGAGTCACAGGTGCAATGGCAAGATAAACGCCCTCCCCTGCGACTTTATCAGTCTGACTGGTGCAGACCCCGGCGCAGGGTGGCATCCCGCAACACGACCCCATATAGTGCTCACACTTGGCGCCTGATGGCGCGGACTCGACCACAGAGGCCCTCAACAACATCATGATGCAAACCATAGAGAGACAGATTGCCGGTGAGCTCAATGCTCGCCCGGAGCAGGTGCAGGCCGCAGTGCGCCTGCTGGATGAAGGCTCGACCGTGCCCTTTATCGCCCGTTACCGTAAAGAGGTGACCGGCGGTCTGGACGACAGCCAACTACGTACTCTGGAGAGCCGCCTCGGCTATCTGCGTGAACTGGAAGATCGCCGTCAGGTGATCATTCGCTCCATCGAAGAGCAGGGCAAACTGACCCCCGAGCTGGCCCGCGAATTGAATGGCGCCGACAGCAAGACCCGACTGGAAGACCTCTACCTCCCCTACAAGCCCAAGCGCCGCACCAAGGGGCAGATGGCGATCGAAGCCGGGTTGGAGCCGCTTGCCAACCTGCTGCTCAGCGACCCGATGCAGGATCCCGAGCAAGCTGCAGCCATCGTCCTTAATCCCGAACAGGGCATTGCCGACAGCAAGGCGGCCCTCGACGGCGCCCGCTATATCCTGATGGAGCGCTTCGCCGAGCAGGCCGACCTGCTGGAGAAGCTGCGCGACTACCTGCGGCAAAATGCCACCCTGCGCGCCCGCGTGGTGGCAGGCAAGGAGCAGGAAGGGGCCAAGTTCAAGGACTATTTCGAACACGACGAACCCCTGCACAAGGCCCCCTCCCACCGGGTGCTGGCCATGCTGCGCGGCCGCAATGAAGGGATCCTCAATCTGGCTCTGGTAACCGGTGACGATGAGAGTGCCAGCCCCTGTGAAGGGATCATTGCCCACCACCTCAAGCTCAATCTGCAGAACCGCCCGGCCGACAAATGGCTGCAAGGGGTGGTGAGCTGGACTTGGAAGATCAAGTTGTCGCTTCAGATGGAGACCGAGCTGATCGGCCGTATCCGCGAATCGGCAGAGGAGGAAGCGATCAAGGTGTTCGCCATGAACCTCAAGGATCTGCTGATGGCGGCCCCGGCGGGCATGCGCTGCACCATGGGGCTGGATCCGGGCATCCGTACCGGGGTCAAGGTTGCCGTGGTGGATGCCACCGGCAAACTGGTCGATCACGCCACCATCTATCCGTTCGAACCAAAACGCCAGATTGATCAGAGCCTCAAGACCCTGAGCGAGCTGTGCCAGAAACACAAGGTCGAGCTCATCAGCATCGGCAACGGCACCGCCTCGCGGGAGACCGACCGGCTGGTGAGCGACCTGTTCGAGCGCTTCCCCGCCGCCAAGGCGCAGAAGATAGTGGTGAGCGAAGCAGGAGCCTCGGTCTACTCCGCCTCCGAACTCGCCTCCCAGGAGTTCCCGGATCTCGACGTCTCGATCCGTGGCGCCGTCTCCATCGCCCGCCGCCTGCAAGACCCGTTGGCCGAACTGGTCAAAATCGACCCCAAGAGCATCGGGGTCGGTCAGTATCAGCACGACGTCGGCCAGAGCCAGCTGGCCCGCCGGCTGGATGCCGTGGTTGAGGATTGCGTGAACGCGGTCGGGGTCGATGTGAACACCGCCTCGGTCGCCCTGCTCAACCGAGTTTCCGGCCTCTCCCAGACGTTGGCCCAGAACATCGTCGCCTATCGGGATGAGCACGGCGCTTTCAAGAGCCGTCAGCAGTTGCTGAAAGTCAGCCGACTCGGCCCCAAAGCCTTCGAGCAGTGCGCCGGCTTCCTGCGCATTCGCGGCGGCAGCAATCCCCTCGACAGCTCGGCGGTGCACCCGGAGTCCTATCCGGTGGTGGAGCGGATCCTCGCCAAGCTGGAGCAGACCGTGGAAAGCCTGCTCGGCAACAGCAGCCTGCTGCGCAGCCTGAAACCGGCCGATTACACCGATGAACAATTTGGCGTACCTACCGTCACCGACATCATCGGCGAGCTGGACAAGCCGGGCCGCGACCCGCGCCCCGAGTTCAAAACCGCGACCTTCAAGGAAGGGGTGGAGCAGATCAGCGACCTGGTGCCAGAGATGGTACTGGAAGGGGTGGTCACCAACGTCACCAACTTCGGCGCCTTCATCGATATCGGTGTTCATCAGGACGGTCTGGTGCACATCTCCTCCCTGACCGACCGTTTCGTCAAGGATCCCCGCGAGGTGGTCAAGGCGGGCGATATTGTGCGGGTCAAGGTGCTGGAGGTGGACGCCCCGCGCAAGCGGATCAGCCTGACCATGCGCCTCGACGAGAAAGCAGGACAAGCTGCCCGCAAGCCGGCTGAAGCGCGCAACAGCAGTGCTGGCAACACCAAACCAAAAAATGAGCCGCGCCAAAGCCCCCCTATGGGTGGTGCCATGGGCAACGCCTTCGCGGCAGCGCTCTCCAAAGCGAAAAAGTAGCGAAACCTTCCAGAAGTCCTCTGAATGCAAAAAGCCCCACAAGGGGCTTTTTTACACGCGAAGCTCAGGATCACTGCGTCAGGGCAGCAAGTATACTCTCGGGCTCTCCATGCTGGGCTAGCACCTCCCGAAGTCGGTTGAATGCCTTGCAGGCCTCTTGTGGATATTTTCCGTAAGAGACGACGCCGGTGTGACTCCAGCCAGCCGCCAGCATCACTTTCTTCTTGAAACTGGTTCCTTCAGTTCCTCCTCCTCCGAGCTGCATCAGAAATTGCTCCATCTGCAGGTGGGGGGGCGGCACACGAGAGAAGGTGGTGAAATCTTCCGCTTTGACTTCATCGAAATGCATGACAGCTCCTGTGAAATTGGAATGGGCCTGATCTTCAGGTTAGTTGCAAAACAGGCAAAGCTGCTGAAAGTTTGGCGAGGGTGATTCAGATATGCAGACTGAGGGACTGGGTAGAGGCCGGGCTGACAGCCTGTCGATAGTGGCCCGCGATGACACTGTTGCGTTTGTCCATATAGGCACTCAGCACACCGCCCGATTTCGCGCTCTGCTCGGCCATCAGCTCTTTGCGCGCCTTGGCCTCACTCGCGGCGGCGCTGCGCGCGACGGCCAGATCTTGCGCGGAAGGCTCGGCAGGCGCCAGCGCTGCAGAGCGGATCTGCTGCATCTTGGCGATGGTGGCGGCAGGGTCACCGGGTACGACACTGGTATCGATCTGGACTTCGCCACCCGTCGCATAACGCTTGCCATCCGGCCCTTGCGTAAACTGATAGGTGGGTGAGCTGGCGTACTCTCCACCCGCAGACTGGTGCGCCTGCTCGTGAGTGCGCACCTCCTTGTCACGCTCGACAAGATCCTGAACCTGCTGCTCTTGCCGCTGTTGCTGCTCCTGTTGTTTGGGATCTTGCTGCTTGCGCTGCCCATCCTCACCGGTTGCCTCGACAAAGCGATTGTCTGGCAGTGTCGTCGGGGCTAATTGCCCGGTTTCACGGCTGTTCTGGGAGCTCTGATTGCTGGAGGCCTGACCGGCTTTGGATTTCTCTTTCTGGGAGCCGACTTCAGATTCGGCAACGGAGGCTTGGCCCGCACGGGCCTGCGGGATCAGTTCTGCCCGGCGATTATCCGTCCTCGCCGCTTCCACCTGGGGTTGCAGCTGTGTCGGGATAAGGGGGGGCAGACTGACATTGATGTTCATCTCACACCCGGATGTCGATCAGGGTTCCCATCATCTCGCTGGCGGTCTGCACTACCTTGGCTGAAGCGCCAGCCTGCTGCTCGGCAACCTTGAGATTGACGAGCTCATCGGTCACTTGCACCTGATCCCCGTTGGGGGTGTTGAGGCGGGCGATCTGATTGGATGCCTTGTCGGCAATCTGCTCGGCTCGCTGAAATCCCTGTACCCCGCTGTTGAAAGCAGAATCAATACGCATGGTGTTACTCCTCTGGTCACAGCTTAATTATCCGCCAGACCAGAGGATTAATGAAGCTTACAGGCTGTTTTTTAGCCAACAAAATCTCGAACGATTTCAATGAATTCGTCAGGGTGGGAGATAAAAGGTGCGTGTGAGGCCTTATTAAGGGTCACGCTGCGGCTGGCAAGGTAGAGATCGTCCAGCAGGGGAATGGCCGCCTTGGGTACCAATGAATCCAGTCGGCCATAGATCCGCAACCAGGGCAGATCCAGCTCCCGCAGCGGTTCGCGCAGGTCAATCTCGGCCAACAGCGTCAGCCCGGCCTCGAGTGCGGCAAACTGGGGCGCCGGGCGCTCGGCCAGCCAGTGGCGCAACTGGCGGATATCGTCCCGAGCATGCTCGCTGCCCATCGCCTGGATCGCCAGAAAGCGCTCTATGGTCTGGCGAAAATCCCCCGCCAGCATCTGGTTGAAGCCGGTCAGCACTTTGGGGGCAATTCCGGGCCACTCGTCCCGCGCCATAAAGCAAGGGGAACTGGCTACCGTGATCAGGGAGTGCAGACGCTCGGAATGAGTCAGTGCCAGCTGGCTTGCCACCAGACCACCGAGGGACCAGCCAAGCAGATGGCACTTCTGCGGCAAGATGGTAGCCACCTGTTCGGCAAGCCAGGGCAGGCTGTAATCCACCTCGTCTGCCAGCGGGCTGTTGCCAAAACCGGGCAAGTCCACCAGATGAACCCGATAGTGGGGCGCCAACTGCTGGGCAATACCATGCCAGACCGCACCATTCATCCCCCAACCGTGCAACAGCACCAGATCGGGCCCCTGGCCAAACTGCTCTACCGATATGCTCATCTAGACTCAAGATCCCTGTTCATGCTCTTGGGGTCAGCATGTTAAAGCGACTGCTCGCTAAAGCAAGCCCGCTGCTCGGCAGCCATGGCGACTGGCAAGGGAGCTGCCTGCTCTGCCATCAGCCTTGCGACAACGAGCCCCTGCTCTGTAGCTGGTGTCGGCAGGCGCTGCACCAGTCGCAGCCAAGATGCCGCCTCTGCGCCGCGCCGTTGGCAGACTATATAGAAGAGATCATACCGGTCTGCGGCCGCTGCCAGCGCAGACCTCCCCCCTGGGAGCGGTTGCAGGTGATCGGCGACTACCAAGCCCCCTACCCCATGCTGATCCCCCGGCTCAAATATTCCGGCCAGATCCTGCTGGCGCCGCTACTGGCACGCCTCTTGGCCGATCATCTGGATGGCAGCGATCCGCCGGAGGCAATCATTCCGGTTCCCCTGCACTGGTGGCGGCAGTGGCGGCGCGGTTTCAATCAGGCGGAGGAGATCGCGCACACCCTTGGCGAGCTCACCGGCATTCCCTGCGACAGCACCCTGCTGCAGCGCATCAAGGCGACCCCGCAGCAAACAACCCTCAGCGCCGGGCAACGGCGGCGCAATCTGCGCGGGGCATTCCAGATCCACCCCCATCACTATCGCCATGTCGCCCTGCTCGACGACGTCGTGACCACCGGCGCCACCGCCGGTCAGCTCAGTCGTTTGCTCCATGAGAGCGGCATCACAAAGGTAGAAGTGTGGGCAATCTGTCGTACCCTCCGGCACAGCAAGTAGCCATCGGCATGCTACCCAAGCATTAATAACCGCGTTATTATGAATACCCTAGTCGTACACTCAGGTTTATGAGGATAGTGATGATCAGCATTTCCGACGCCGCCCAGGCCCATTTCCGTAAACTGCTGGAAAAACAGCCTGATGGCACCAATATCCGGGTGTTTGTGGTCAATCCGGGAACCCAGAATGCCGAGTGTGGCGTATCGTATTGCCCGCCCGATGCCGTGGACCCGGAAGATCAACACCTGCCCTTCAGCGGCTTCGACTGCATGGTCGATCCCCTGAGCGCCCCCTTCCTGGTGGATGCCACCATCGATTTCGTGACCGATCAGATGGGCTCCCAGCTCACTCTGAAAGCACCGAACGCCAAGATGCGTAAAGTGGCCGATGACGCGCCGCTGATCGAGCGCATCGAGTACGTGTTGATGTCCGAAGTGAACCCCATGCTGGCCGGTCACGGTGGCAAGGTCACCCTGGTCGAGCTGACTGAAGACAAACTGGCCATCCTGCAGTTTGGCGGTGGTTGCAACGGTTGCTCCATGGTCGATTACACCCTGAAAGAGGGGATCGAGAAGCAGCTGCTGGAGAAGTTCCCGGGTGAGCTCAACGGCGTGAAAGATGCCACCGAGCACCAGCGCGGCGACCACTCCTACTATTGATTTGTTGCCCTTGCAGCAAAGAAAAGGCCCCGCCATCTGGCGGGGCCTTTTGCATGAGCAATTGGCAGATTACTCGTCCTTCTTGTCTCGCGACAGCAGGGCGATGGCCGCCTCTTTCGGGTTCTTACCCTCGTAGAGCACCTTGAAGATCTGTTCGCAGATGGGCATCTCGACGCCGCAGCGGGCCGCCAGCAGATGCACCTCTTTGGTGTTGCGATACCCCTCCACCACCTGACCGATCTCGGTCATGGCGGTGTTCACATCCTTGCCAGCCCCGAGGGCCAGTCCGAAGCGACGGTTGCGCGACTGGTTGTCGGTACAGGTGAGCACCAGATCCCCGAGCCCCGCCATCCCCATAAAGGTTTTGGCATCGGCACCCAGCGCCGCACCCAGACGCTGCATCTCCACCAGACCCCGGGTGATGAGCGCGGTTCTGGCATTGGCGCCAAACCCGAGCCCGTCGGAGAGACCGGCACCGATGGCGATGACGTTCTTCACCGCCCCACCCAGCTGCAGACCGACGAAGTCCGGATTGGTATAGACCCGGAACGAGCGGCCACAGTGCAGCAGATGGGAGAGATCGTCGGCGAACTCGTCGTGGGTCGAAGCGACCGAGATGGCGGTCGGCAGACCAGCAGCCAGCTCCTTGGCGAAGGTGGGGCCGGAGATGACCGCCAGCGGCATCTCGTCACCCAGCACTTCACGAGCCACATCCTGCAGCAGACGGCCACTGTCCGGCTCCAGACCCTTGGTGGCCCAGGCGATACGGGTATCGGGGCGCAAGAAGGGCTTGATCCGGGTCAGCACATCGCCAAATACATGGCTCGGCACGACCAGCAGCAGCACGGGGGCAGCCTGTACCGCACGTTGCAGATCCGCAGTTAGCTGCAGATCGGCAGGAAAAGGGACATCAGGCAGAAAAGCCTTGTTGCAGCGGTCTTGTTCCAGCTCGGCGACATGAGCAGGGTCGTGACCCCACAGCAGGGTCGGATGACCGTTGCGCGCCAGAGAAATGGCAAGGGCGGAGCCATAAGACCCCGCCCCCAAGACCGAGATAGCGATCTGGTCAGCCATTATCAGGCTTCCGCAGTCGCCTGCTGGGCCTGTGCTTGCGCCATGTGCTGGGCAAACAGGGCATCGAAGTTGACCGGTGCCAGGTTCAGCTGCGGGAAGGAACCCTTGCTCACCATGTTGGCCACGGCTTCGCGGGCATATGGGAACAGGATGTTCGGGCAGAAGGCAGCCAGGCAGTGAGCCAGTTGCGGCTCCGGCAGGTTACCGATGGTGAAGATACCGGCTTGCTGTACTTCGCACAGGAAGGCAGTTTCGGTTTCCAGTTTGCAGGTTACGGTCAGGGTCAGGACAACCTCGTACACGTTCTCAGCCAGGATGTTGGTCTTGGTATCCATATCCAGCTTGACGTCCGGCTGCCACTCTTTCTGGAAGATGTGCGGGGTGTTCGGCGCTTCGAAAGAGACATCCTTGGTGTAAACACGCTGGATGTGGAATTCCGGTTGTACTTCCTGGTTGTTGATCTCGTCAGCCATTTCGTTTGATTCCTTGTTATATGGATAAGTGGGCTCAGGCCCTGCTTAAATCAGCGTTTCTTGGTTACCGGCAGATTTTCTGCACGCCATTGGGCCATGCCACCGCCGAGCACGTAAACCTGCTTGAAGCCAGCTTTGCTCAGCTGGCGGCCCGCGCCGCCCGCAGTCATTCCCGACTCGCACACCACTATGATGGGGGCATCTTTATGCTTTTCAACCGGGCCCAGATTATTGCTCTGGATCTGGGTCAGCGGCAGGTGCTGGGCACCGGCCAGATGGCCCTTGGCGTACTCTTCCTGACTGCGAATATCCACCACGGTGGCATTCTCGCGGTTGATCAGCAGGGTCGCGGTGTGATTGTTGACGGTTTTTACCGGGGACAAACGGGCACGCACAGTGGTGTAAACCAGGGTGCCAGCCAGACCCAACCAGGCTGCGGTCAGCAGCGGGTTACGGGCCGCAAAATCCAAATACTCTTGCATCTTCTACTATCCAGGGACCAAGACAAGGGCCCGAGTATACATGGGGGTATTGATAAGATCAGCCATCTTGGCGGCAAAGCGCGAGCAGGCTCCCATCATCATTGGGCAGCGAGCATGGCAGGAAGGGCATGGCTTGCGGGGCCGCGGGAGCGCCCCTTGGCTATCAGGTGACTATTTCGGCAGATGTAGTAATATTACGCTAGTTTCATTTCCCGCATTTTTTCCAATCCGAGAGGACATAGTCTTATGTCAACAGCTAAGAAACCTTTGGTTCTGGTCATCATGGACGGTTGGGGCTACAGCACCAAGCAAGAGCACAACGCCGTCGCTGCCGCCAAGACTCCCAACCTCGATCGTCTGGCCCGTGACTACACCAGTACCCTGATCTCCGGTTCCGGTCTGGACGTCGGTCTGCCGGATGGCCAGATGGGGAACTCTGAAGTGGGTCACGTCAACATCGGTGCCGGTCGCATCGTCTATCAGGAGCTGACCCGCATCTCCAAAGACATCCAGGACGGTGAATTCTTCCAGAACGTCGAGCTGGCCAAGGCTGTTGACGCTGCCGTGACCAACGGCAAAGCAGTTCACATCATGGGCCTGATGTCCCCGGGTGGCGTACACAGCCACGAAGAGCACATCATGGGCATGATCGAAATGGCAGCCAAGCGTGGCGCCGAGAAGATCTACCTGCACGCCTTCCTGGATGGCCGCGACGTTCCGCCGCGCTCCGCCCAGTCCTCCATCGAGCTGTTCGATGCCCTGTTCGCCAAGCTCGGCAAGGGTCGTTTCGCCTCCATGATCGGCCGTTACTTCGCCATGGACCGTGACAACCGCTGGGATCGCGTGCAGCAAGCCTATGACCTGATGACCCAGGGCAAGGGCGAGTTCACCGCCGAGAGCGCCACCGAAGCGCTGGCTGCCGCCTATGCTCGCGATGAGAACGACGAATTCGTCAAAGCCACCCGCATCGGCGAAGCTGCCCCGATGGAAGATGGTGATGCGCTGATTTTCATGAACTTCCGTGCCGACCGTGCCCGTGAAATCACCCGCGCCTTCGTTGACACCGACTTCACCGGCTTCGCCCGTGCAGTCGAGCCGAAGCTGAACTTCGTGATGCTGACCGAATACGCGGCCGACATCAAAACTGCCTGTGCCTACCCGCCGACCGCTCTGGTCAACACCCTGGGTGAGTGGCTGGCCAAGCAGGGCAAGACCCAGCTGCGCATCTCCGAAACCGAGAAGTATGCTCACGTCACCTTCTTCTTCAACGGTGGCGAAGAGTCCTGCTTCACCGGCGAAGATCGCGAGATCGTGGCCAGCCCGAAAGTGGCGACCTATGACCTGCAGCCGGAGATGAGCTCCGAAGAGCTGACCGACAAGCTGGTTGCGGCCATCAAGAGCGGCAAGTACGACGTCATCATCTGTAACTACCCGAATGGCGACATGGTTGGTCACACCGGTGTGTTCGATGCCGCCGTCAAAGCGTGTGAAGCCGTTGACCACTGCATCGGTCGCGTCACCGACGCCCTGGCCGAAGTGGGTGGCGAGTGCCTGATCACTGCCGACCACGGCAACGCCGAGAAGATGCTGGACGAAGAGACTGGTCAGGCCCACACCGCCCACACCAATCTGCCGGTTCCGCTCATCTATTTCGGTCGCAAAGCCGAGGTAGTTGAAGGTGGCAAACTGTCCGATCTGGCCCCCACCATGCTGACCCTGATGGGTCTGCCGGTACCGCCGGAAATGACTGGCAAGCCCCTGATGATTCTGAAATAATCCTTCCCCATGCGGGGATGCGAAGTTATTTCACAGAAAACCAGTCGCGTCGGCCTGTTGGCCGGCGCGCTGTTTTTTTGCCTGTCGTTTGGCGCCAGCAAACCGGCTTTGGCCGCCAATCAGCAGCTGGGAACCATGCAGTCCCAGATCAAAGAGCAACAGAAGACCATCAAGCTCAGCAAGCAGGAGCTTGCCAAGCTCAATACCCAGCTCAAGGCTGACGAGCAGGCCATCTCGGCCGCCGCCGCCAAACTCAACCAGACCAGGCAGCAGTTGAAGCAGAACCAGCAGACGCTGGCGACCCTGCAAAAAGACAAGCTGGCGCTGGAAGTTCAAGCCAAACATCAAAAGCAGTTGCTGGCCAAACAGGCGGAGAGCGCCTTTCAGGCGGGCAACCACGACTACCTCAAACTGCTGCTCAATCAGCAGGATCCGGCCAAACTGAGCCGCTCCCTCGACTACTACGACTACCTCAATAAGGCCCGCATCGAGGCCATCGACGCCCTGCGCGCCACCCGTGACAAGCTGGCGAAAAACCAGCAGGCCACCAAAGAGACCGAAACCAGACTGCAAACCCTGCTTGCCGAACAGCAGGAGCATCACCAGACCCTGCTGGCCAGCCAGCAGAGCCGGGCCAAGGTGCGCAACCAGTTGCAGCAGTCGGTACAGGATGACGAGCAGAAGCTCACCAAGCTGGTCAAGGCGGAGAAGGCGCTGAAAGCCCGGCTGGAAGAGCTGCGTCGCAAGCGTGAAGAGCAGGAGCGCCGTGAACGGGCCGAGCGGGAACGGCTGGCCAAGCTGAAAGCGGAGCAGGAGCGTCAGCGCAAGCTGGCTGAACAGCGCCGCGCCGAGCAACAACGACTCGCCACCCAGCAGAATAAAACCGTCAAACCGGCAGAACCTGCCGAAGAGGTAGCCAGCAGCAAACCGGAGCGCGGCTCGGGCATCAGCAGTGCTGGCCACTATAGCGGCCTCAAGACCAATGGCAGCCTGCGCTGGCCGGTGCAGGGACCGATCCTCATCTCCTATGGCTCGCCCCGCACCGCCCAGCTCAAGTGGAAAGGCACCCTGATCGGCGCCAGCGAAGGTACCCAGGTCAAGGCGGTTGCACCGGGACAAGTGGTCTACGCCGACTGGCTCGACGGCTTCGGTATGCTGCTGGTGATCGACCACGGTAAAGGCTATATGAGCCTCTACGGTCACAATCAGTCGCTGCTGCGTCAGGTTGGCCAGAATGTGGAACAGGGTGAGCCGGTGGCACTGGTCGGTGACAGCGGCGGTCAGGACAGACCTGGCCTCTACTTCGAAATTCGCTATCAGGGAGAGGCCATCAACCCGACCAAATGGCTGGCCAAGGGTTGAGTCAACACGGCCGACAAGCCATAACACGCTCACTAGCAAAAGCCTGCCTCACGCAGGCTTTTGTCGTTTCAGGAGCGCCCTCCCCACTGTCGGCCCCATTTGATGAAAAATTACCTAATTTTTCGCTCGGCTCAGGGGAAGACAACCAGACCGATCTCCTCCAGCAATACCTGCTGCTGATCCTCGTTAATTTGCACCCCTTGCAGATCGACCCGCCGCAGATCCAGCCCCGGCAGGTCGCACTGGCGCAGATCGCAGCCCTGCAGCTTGAAGCTGGTCCAGTCAATCTGGCCAAACTCGGAGCCGCTGAGATCGGAACCCGCCAGCGAGGCACCAAACAGGTTGGCCCCCTGCCAACGGTTGCCGGTCAGCTCGCACTTCTCCAGCAGGCAACCCTCGAAGCTGGCGTAGCTGAAGTTGTTGCCGGTCAGATGGGCCTCGCAGAAGTAGCTTTTGGCGGTAATCTGGTTGGCGAAGCTAGCATGGCCGAAGTTGATGCCGACCGCCTGACAGTCGCGCATCTCCAACCCCAGACACTGGCTGCGGCTGCAATCGGCCATGGTGAGATCGCAGCGCAGGAAGCTGGCCTCGCGCAGTTCGCAACCCTGCAACAGGCAGCCCCGTTCACTCTCCCGATCGTAGAAGCTGCAGTCGATGAAGCGGCTATCGCTCAAATCCAGCCAAGAGAAATTACAGCCGATAAAGCGGCACTCCGAGAACTGCTCCCCCTCCACATCCTGTTGCTCGAACCGGACATCCACGAACTGCTTGCCTCTGATCATCGGAAAACTCCTGCAAAAACGGCTTCATATGCTGACTTTATCCGCCAAAAACGGTAATGTTACATGTAACATCCACGCTGGACACCCCTATGAGCCCCACCCGCAAGCGCCGCCCCACCCTGCAAGATATCGCCGACCAGACCGGCGTGACCAAGATGACTGTCAGCCGCTATCTGCGCGACCCGCAGACCGTGGCGGAGGGGACCCGCGAGCGGATCGCAGCTGTAGTGGAAGAGCTGGGTTATATCCCCAATCGGGCGCCGGATATTCTCTCCAACGCGACCAGCAAGGCGATCGGCATCCTGATCCCCTCCCTCTCCAACCAGGTCTTCTCGGCGGTGATCCATGGCATCGAGTCGGTGACCCGACCGGCCGGTTACCAGACCCTGCTGGCCCACTACGGCTACAGCCCGGAGCGGGAGGAGGAGCAAGTCGCGTCCCTGCTCTCCTATCACGTGGATGGGCTGATCCTCTCCGACAGCCAGCACACCGAGCGCACCCGCAAGATGATCGCCACCGCCGGCATTCCGGTGGTGGAGACCATGGATCTGCCGCAAACCCCCATCGATATGGTGGTCGGCATGGATCATAGAGCCGCCGCCCGGGCCATGGTAACAGAGATGCTGCACCGGGGCCGACGCAAGGTGGTCTATCTGGGGGCGCGGCTCGACGTGCGTACCCAGCTGCGGATGGAGGGTTACTATCAGGCGATGACCGACTTCGGCCTCACCGGCCAGCATCTGCTGACCGAACAATCTTCCAGCTTCACTCTGGGGGGCGAGCTGCTGGATCAGGCGCTGGTGCGCTATCCCGACCTCGACGGCCTGTTCTGCACCAACGATGACCTGGCGGTGGGCGCCTTGCTGCAGTGTCAGGCCAAGTGGATCCCGGTTCCCCAGCAGATCGCCATCGCCGGTTGCAACGCCCTCGACATCGGCCACGCCATGACCCCCAAACTGGCCAGTATCGCCACCCCGCGGGAAGCGATCGGTCGGGAGGCGGCCACCATGCTGCTGGCGCGTCTCAACGGCCAATCCCAACCCGATACCCGCAAAGATATCGGCTTCTCCCTCTATGTCGGGGAGAGTCTGGGGTAATCCCTTCCCTCACCCACTTAAGTCACGCTGATAGCAAACAGGCCACCCGAGGGTGGCCTGTTTGGTTTTCGGCACAACTGAGGCTTAGCGTTTTACCAACTCAACCGCTTCGCGGGAGAGGCGAGTCACCTCTTCCCAGTTGCCGCTCTTGACCGCAT
Source organism: Aeromonas sp. R2-4 (assembly GCF_040908365.1). Taxonomy (NCBI): domain Bacteria; kingdom Pseudomonadati; phylum Pseudomonadota; class Gammaproteobacteria; order Aeromonadales; family Aeromonadaceae; genus Aeromonas; species Aeromonas sp. R2-4. The sequence goes on along the minus strand of NZ_JBFODO010000007.1, from coordinate 131,194 downwards.
CGGCCGGCAGCATCCAGGAGCCGCCGACAGTGGCCACGCATTTGAGCGCCAGATAGTCGGCCACGTTTTTCGGGCCGATACCGCCGGTCGGGCAGAACTTCACCTGGGGCAGCGGCGCGGCAATGGCGGAGAGCGCCTTGGTGCCGCCGTTCGCTTCGGCCGGGAAGAACTTCAGATGGTCATAACCCGCTTCCAGCGCCTGCATCACTTCAGACGGGGTAGCGACGCCCGGGATCAGCGGTGCAGTGCTCTTGGCCGCGTGGGCCAGCAGGGCCGGGGTCATCCCCGGGGAGATGACGAAGCGGGCACCGGCAGCGACGGCGGCGTCAAACTGCTCGCAGTTGAGCACGGTACCGGCACCGACCATGGCATCCGGCATCGCCTTGGCGATGAGGGCGATGGCATCGAGCGCCACCGGGGTGCGCAAGGTGATTTCGAAGACAGAGATGCCGCCGTCGAGCAGCGCCTTGGCCATCGGCAGGGCCTGATCCAGCTCGTTGATAACCATCACGGGTACCAGCGGGGAGGCGGCAAACACCTCGGCCGGGGTCACTTTCCAGTTCTGCATAGCTCTTCCTTAGTCAAAGATGGTAGCGCCACACTCGGCGCTCGATACCGCGCGACGCATCACGCTGAACAGTTCACGGCCCCACCCCTCTTGTTCCAGAGTGAGGTCAATCTCGGCCTGGGTACGGCCACTCAAATCGGTAAGACAGTCGAGGCTGCCGTTTACCGCGTCAACCCGCAGCAGGTCGCCATCGGCCAGCAGGCCAATGGCCCCGCCGTGCAGCGCTTCCGGGGTGACGTGGATGGCGGCCGGGATCTTGCCGGAGGCACCGGAGAGGCGGCCATCGGTGACCAGCGCCACCTTGTAACCCGCCTTCTGCAGGTTGCCGAGCACCGGCATCAGCTTGTGCAGCTCCGGCATGCCGTTGGCGGCCGGGCCATTGTGGCGCACCACGATCACGGCGTCCTGATTGAGATCGCCCGCCTTGTAGGCCGCTTCCACCGCATGTTGGGAGGAGAAGACCCGCGCCGGGGCTTCAATCACCCGATACTCGGGAGCCACGGCGGAGACCTTGACCACGGCGCGGCCCAGATTGCCCGCCAGCAGCTTGGTACCGCCGGTGACCTGGAATACGCTGCCGGAAGGTGAAAGCACGCTCGCATCGCCGCTCTCGCCCACCGGCTGCCATACCAGCTGGCCATCGACCAGTGCCGGACGACTGAGGTAATCCTGCATCTCGCCAAAGACCGGAGTGGCATCCATATGGATCAGCCCCTCTTCGGCCAGACGGCGCATCAGGCCGGGCACGCCGCCTGCCTGTTCGAAGGCATTGACGTCGGCCGGGCCGTTCGGGTACATGCGAACCAGCAGCGGCACCACGTCGGAGAGATCGCTGATGTCATCCCAGGTCAGTACCAGACCGGCGGCGCGGGCCAGCGCCACCATGTGGATGCTGTGGTTGGTGCTGCCGCCGGAGGCGAGCAGGGCCACCAGACCGTTGACCAGCGAGCGCTCATCCAGCACCTCGCTCAGGGGGCGATAGGCCGGAGATCCCGGGATCATGGCGCTGATACGGCGAGCCGCCTCGGCGGTCAGGGCTCGGCGCAGCTCGCTATGGGGATGCACAAAGGCGGAGCCCGGCAGCATCAGGCCCATGGCCTCGAACACCAGCTGGTTGGTGTTGGCGGTGCCGTAGAAGGTGCAGGTGCCTGCCGCGTGGTAGGCGCCGCACTCCATCTCCAGCAGAGCATCACGACCCACTTCACCGGCGGCGTACTTCTGACGCACCTTCACCTTCTCGTCGTTGCTGATGCCGCTCGCCATCGGGCCAGCAGGAACAAATGCAGTCGGCAGGTGAGCGTGGGAGAGGGCCCCCATGATCTGGCCCGGAGCTATCTTGTCGCAGATACCGAGCAGCAGGGTGGCATCAAAGGTGTTGTGAGAGAGCGACAGCGCGGTCGCCTGGGCGATCAGGTCGCGGGAGAAGAGGGACATGTCCATCCCCGGCTGCCCCTGAGTCACGCCGTCGCACATGGCGGGCACACCGCCAGCGACCTGGGCGCTGTGGCCCAGCTCGGCCAGTACCGCCTTGATCTGATCCGGATAGCCCTGATAGGGCTGATGGGCGCTCAGCATGTCGTTGTAGGCGGTGACGATGCCGACGTTGGCGCGGGTCATATCGAGAATGCGACCCTTCTCGTCACTGCTGCAGGCGGCCACGGCGTGGGCCAGGTTGCCGCAGGCCAGCGCGGCGCGGGTCTTGCCCTGATCTGCCTGGCGCTGGATGCGAGCCAGAAATGCCTGACGACGGGCGACACTGCGCTCGCGGATGCGGGCGGTGACGTCGGAAATTACCTGATGAATCATTGGGCTTGCTCCAATGCTGTGACGGCGCGGTCAACCACCTGTTCGAAGGTGCCGTCTATATCAATGTGGAATACACCGGCTTCGCCATCCGGGCGCTCCAGCGTATCGAACTGACTTTGTACCATGCTTTCACGCATGAAGTGGCCCTTGCGGGCACGCATCCGCTCGAGGATCAGCGGCTGGCTGCCATCGAGGAAGATGAAGCTGACCGACTCGTTGCCTTCGCGGATCTGGTCGCGGTACTTCTTTTTGAGGGCGGAACAGACAATGATGCCGGTCTCGTTCTTCTGCTCGAGACTGTAGGCGGCGTCGCGGATCCGCTCCAGCCAGGGGGCACGATCCTCATCGTTGAGGGGGTTGCCGCCAGCCATCTTCTGGATGTTGGCCTTGGGGTGCAGGTCATCACCATCAATGAACTTGGCGCCCAGCGCTTCGGCCACTTTCAGACCCACGCTGGATTTGCCGCTACCACACACACCCATCACGATAATGCACTTACCCGCCATAATTTGACCTCTGTCCCACTTTTCAAAAAACCAGCTGTTGATGGGTTCTAATCTAACACGTTACCGGTAACATGTTACCGGTAACGATTGAAAATGTGAAGTCTGCCACAGACTGAGCAAACCCATAGTCACCTGGGCATATGATGTTGAGCCCTTGCCATAAATCTAAATAAATCATAAAGATATGGTTTGCCGACGGATCGGCAAGGTGTCACGACTGAACTTGGAAAAAGGAACGCATAACAATGTCTGACCTCTCCCTGATCATGACAGCCGCCGGCTCGATTGTGCTGCTGCTCTTCCTGGTGATGAAGGCCCGGCTCCACGCCGTGGTAGCCCTGATCCTGGTCTCCATGGTGGCGGGTCTCGCCGCTGGCATGAACCCGGCCGATATCGCCGCCACCATCCAGAAAGGGATGGGTGGCACCCTCGGTTTCGTCGCGGTAGTGGTGGCGCTGGGCGCCATGTTCGGCAAGGTGATGGAAGTGACCGGTGCCCTCGACCGGGTGGCCCACACCCTGCTCGGCAAGTTCGGCGTCAAGCGCGCCAACTGGGCCATGGCACTGACCGGCTTTGTCTGCGCCCTGCCGCTCTTCTTTGACGTGGCCGTGGTGCTGCTGATCGGCGTCGCCTTCGCCATCGTCCGTCGTGGCGGCGGCAGCGTGGTTAAGATTGGTATCGCCCTGCTGGCCGGTATCGCGACTTGCCAGGCCTTCCTTATTCCGGCGCCGGGCCCGATCCTGGTGGCATCCCAGCTGGGTGCCGACTTCGGCTACATGATCCTGTTCGGCCTGATCGCCGCCGTGCCGGCGCTGATCCTGGCTGGCCCGCTGTTCGGTGACTTCATCAGCAAGATCGTCGATGTGCCGCTGCCTGCCGATGCCCAGAACAGCGTCCACGATGACAGCAAATCCCTGCCCTCCTTCGGGCTGGCCATGGGCCTCATCGGTCTGCCGCTGCTGCTGATCGGCCTCAAGACCATCGTCGGTCGTTTCGTCGAGGCGGGCTCCACCCTGCACAACTGGCTGGAGTTCATCGGTCACCCCTTCACTGCCATCATGGTCGCCTGTCTGGCCGCCTTCTATCTGCTGGGTATTCGCCGTGGCATGTCCCGTGACGAGGTGATGAGCGTCTGCAACAGCGCCATCCAGCCGGCAGGCGTCATCATTCTGGTGACCGGTGCCGGTGGCGTGTTCAAGCAGGTGCTGGTTGATTCCGGTGTGGGTGCTGCCCTTGGCAACATGCTGGCCGATTCCGGTCTGCCCATCGTCGCGCTGGCCTTCATTCTGGCCGCTGCGGTACGGGTGATTCAGGGCTCCGCCACCGTCGCCATGCTGACCGCCTGTGGTCTGGTGCTGCCGATGCTGGAGCCCCTCGGTCTGAACGGCGCCCAGCTGGCGGCCGTCACCATCGCCATCGGCGGCGGTGCCATCGTGCTCTCCCACGTCAACGACTCCGGTTTCTGGCTGGCCAACCGCTACCTCGGTCTGACCGAGAAGCAGACCCTGCAGACCTGGACCGTGATGGAGACCATCATCGGCACCACTGGCGGCGTGATGGCGATGATCATCTACAGCTTCCTCTGACAAGGGCGAAATGCTGACAAAAAGGCCTCACTCGTGAGGCCTTTTTCATCTTTCTGATGATTCTTTCTTTGGCTGAGAGGGCGAGATTGCTAGAATCGCCTATTCATCGCTCCGAGTGGAACGCTTAACCCCGTGATTTCAGGTTTATCTATGCATTCATCGGCCCATTATCGACAACTGCTGGCGCGCCTGCCCCAGATCGCCGTCGCAGCGGATCAGTTTGAAGTGCTCTACAGCGCCCAGGATTTCAAACGCCGCATTCTTGCGCTTATCGCCAGTGCCACCCGGCGCATCTATCTGGTCGCGCTCTATCTGCAGGATGACGAAGCAGGCCGGGAGATCCTCTCCGCCCTCTACGCCGCCAAGCAGCGCAATCCGGCCCTCGACATCAAGCTGTTCGTCGACTTCCACCGTGCCCAGCGCGGCCTGATCGGCAAAGGCAAGCAGGGCGGCAACCACCTGATGTATCAGGCCATGGCTGCCGAACACGAGCACCAGATCGAAATCTACGGCGTGCCGGTCAAAGGGCGCGAGCTGCTCGGCGTGCTCCACCTCAAGGGCTTCATCTTTGATGATGTGGTGCTCTACTCCGGTGCCAGCCTCAACGACATCTACCTGCATCAGCAGGATCGCTACCGCTTCGATCGCTATCACCAGATCACCAGCCCGGAGCTGGCCCGCAGCATGGTCAACTATGTGGACGACCTGTTCGTGAAGAGCGACGCGGTGCAGCGACTGGATCACAGCGATATCCCCAGCGCCAAACAGCTGAAGGGGCCGATCCGCCGCTTCAAGCAGAGCCTGCGCCAGAGCCAGTACCGCTTCAGCACCATGCCGGTCAACACTCAGGAGGTGGCCGTCACCCCCATGGTGGGTCTGGGCAAGCGCAACAATCAGCTCAACCTGATGATCCGCAATCTGGTGCGTGCCACCGAGCGGGAGATCTTTATCTGTACCCCTTACTTCAACCCGCCCAAGGAGTTGAGCAAGGATATCGAGGATCTGCTGCAGCGCGGTTGCAAAGTCACCATCGTAGTGGGCGACAAGACCGCCAACGACTTCTTCATTCCGCCGGAAGAGAAGTTCTCCACCATCGGTGGCCTGCCCTATCTCTACGAAACCAACCTGCGCAAGTTTGCCGAGCGCAACCAGCGCCACATCGACGACGGTCGCCTCAACCTGATGCTCTGGTGTTGCGAGCGCAACTCCTACCATCTCAAGGGGATCTTCGTGGATGACGAGTGGGCCCTGCTCACCGGCAACAACCTCAACCCCCGCGCCTGGGCGCTGGATCTGGAGAACGGCCTGCTGGTACACGATCGTCGCCACCTGCTGCGTCCCCAGTTCAACGCGGAGCGGGAGAACATCCTGACCAACACCAAGCGGATCAGCCACTTTGATCAGGTTGAGCAGATTCAGGACTACCCGGAACAGGTGCGCAAGCTGCTGGGACGGATCCACAGGGTCAAGGCCCACCTGCTGCTCAAACGCATCATCTGACTCCGGGCGCCATGCGCCCGCACCTTGCCTGTTGGCAGCCGCACAAAGGCCTCCCGTTTTCGGCAGGCCTTGGTTATATCCGCCGTTTCCCCCACTTTGACGGCCCAGCCAGCAGCAACTCGGCTTGCATCGGCCCCTCAACAACCCCTATCATCTGGACATATTTACAGTGTTTTCGGGCATCTAATTGATGAAATTGGATAAAATTCCTCTCGATAGCCTCAAGGGTGTCGGCAGCAAGATGCTGGAGAAGCTCGAGCGGCTGGGGCTGGCCACGGTACAGGATCTGCTGTTCCACCTCCCCCTGCGCTACGAGGACCGTACCCAGGTGTGGCCCATCGGCGATCTGCCGCCCGGCCTGCACGGCGCCGTCGAGGGCGAAATCCAGGACACTCAGCTGGTGATGGGGCGCCGCCGCATGATGGTCTGTCGCATCAGCGATGGCACCGGCACCCTCACCTTGCGCTTCTTCAACTTCACCGCCGCCCAGAAAAACAGTCTGGCGGCGGGCCGCCTGATCCGCTGCTTTGGCGAGGTGCGTCCCGGCAAATACGGGCTGGAGATGGCCCACCCCGAGTACAAGCTGCTCGGCGAGGAGCAGGCCGGTCAGACCGAAGAGGCGCTCACCCCCGTCTACCCGACTACCGAAGGGCTACGCCAGCTCACCCTGCGCAACCTCACCGATCAGGCGCTGGCCCAGCTCGACCTCTATGGCGTGGAGGAGCTGCTGCCCGCCGGCCTCTATCCCCACCAGATTGAACTGGCCGCCGCCCTGAAACTGCTGCATCGCCCGCCCCCATCGGTAGCGCTGCCGCTGCTGGAAAGCGGCCAACATCCGGCCCAGCAGCGACTGGTACTGGAGGAGCTGCTGGCGCACAACCTCTCGGTACTCAAGGTGCGCGCTCAGGCGCAAACCCAGCTGGCCCGCGCCCTCAAACCGGCGCCCGCGCTGGTTGAACAACTGCTCGGCGCCCTGCCGTTCAAGCCCACCGGCGCCCAGAGCCGGGTAGTGGCCGAGATAAGCAAGGATCTGCAACAGAGCCACCCCATGATGCGGCTGGTGCAGGGTGACGTGGGTTCCGGCAAGACGCTGGTCGCGGCGCTGGCCGCCCTGCAGGCTATCGGCAATGGCTGTCAGGTGGGCTTGATGGCACCGACCGAGCTGCTGGCGGAACAGCACGCCATCAACTTCGCCAAGTGGCTGGAACCGCTCGGCATCGGAGTCGGCTGGCTGGCGGGCAAACAGAAAGGCAAGGCGCGGGAAGAGTCGCTGGCCGCTATCGCCGATGGCAGCGTCAAGATGGTGGTGGGCACCCACGCCATCTTTCAGGAGCAGGTGGTGTTCCAGCGCCTCGCCTTGGTCATCATCGATGAACAGCACAGATTCGGGGTGCATCAGCGCCTCGCCCTGCGGGAAAAAGGGGAGCGGGAAGGGGTACATCCCCATCAGCTGATCATGACCGCCACCCCGATCCCCCGCACCCTGGCGATGACCGCCTATGCCGACCTCGACACCTCGGTCATCGACGAACTGCCGCCGGGCCGAACCCCCATCACCACGGTGGCGCTGCCCGACAGCCGTCGCGGCGACGTGATCGAGCGGGTCAAACTCGCCTGCACCGAGGGCAAGCAGGCCTACTGGGTCTGCACCCTGATCGAGGAGTCGGAGGTGCTGGAGTGCCAAGCCGCCGAGGATACCGCCGCCGAACTGCAGACCCTGCTGCCCGGCCTGCACATCGGGCTGGTGCACGGCCGGATGCGTCCGGTGGAGAAACAGCGGGTGATGGAGGAGTTCAAGGCGGGCATACTGCAACTGCTGGTCGCCACCACCGTCATCGAGGTGGGGGTGGATGTGCCCAACGCCAGCCTGATGATCATCGAGAACCCGGAGCGACTGGGACTGGCGCAGTTGCACCAGCTGCGCGGTCGGGTTGGCCGTGGTGCGGTAGCCTCTCACTGCGTGCTGCTCTATCATGCCCCCTTGTCCAAGACGGCCCAGAGCCGGCTCGGGGTGCTGCGGGAGACCAACGATGGCTTCCTCATCGCCCAGCGCGATCTGGAACTGCGCGGCCCGGGGGAACTGCTCGGCACCCGCCAGACCGGTCTGGCCGATCTCAAGATCGCCGATCTGGTGCGGGATCAGCCGCTTATTCCGCAGGTGCAAAAAATGGCGCGCTTCCTCATGGATAGGCACCCAAGCCATGTCGAACCCTTGATTCGCCGTTGGCTCGGCTTACGGGATCACTATTCCAATGCCTGATCGAAGTAGATGCAGAAGATGGGCACATGTCCTTATGGATAGGCATCCGAGTCATGTCGAACCCTTGATACGGCGCTGGCTCGGTCTGCGAGGCCACTACTCAAACGCCTGACAACACATCCCAAAACAGGAGGAAAGCAACCATGAATTCCTGGCTACGCGGCCTGCTCTACACCTTCGCCTTCCTGCTGCTGTTTGTCTGGGTTGCCCTCGGCCTGTTCGACGCCGAGCGCGCCAAAGGCCCCATCGCCAGCTGGATCAGCCAGCAGACCGGCGTGCCGGTCACCATAGGGCGACTGGTGTTCAACCCGCTCCACCCCTACACCCTGCTGGCGGAGCAGGTGCACTACGGCGATGCGGTCTCCCTCGACAAGATCTATCTGGAGATCGAGAGCATCGACTGGCTGAGCCGCGACGTGCGCATCGCCCATCTCGATCTCATTCGTCCCGCCATCAAGCTGCCGCTGCCCAACCAACTGCCGAACCTGCCGGTGCACTCCCTCACCATCAGTGACAGCACCATAGACCGGCTCAGTCTGGAGAGCCCCGAGCTGACCCTGCGCGGCCTCAATGCCACCCTGAGCGACTGGGAGCTGATCGATCCGAAACGGCAACCACAGGCCAACCTGAGCCTCAATATCGGCCAGCTGGAGACTCCGCAGTTCACCTTCGCCCGTCTCAGCCTGCAAGGACGGCTGGAGGGGGAAGTGCTGCGCACCGACAAGCTGGTGACCAACCTGTTTGAAGGTCTGCTGGCGACCGGCATGGTGCTGGACTGGCCCGCCCGCACCCTGCAACTGCACGATCTCAAGGCGCGCGGCATGCGGGTGGAGCTGGGCGATCTGACACAACAAGGCTTCCCGCAGCGCTTCCCGTTGCAAAGCGTGTCGCTGGATCGCGGTCAGTTGGACGGCGTCAGCCTCAACGACATCAATCAGGAGCTCTCCTTCAACAACTTCAGCGGCCAGCTCACCGCCTTCAACTGGCAGGCGGGCAGCCAGCCCACCGGCTATCTGAGCGGCACCCTGGGCGACATGGGGCGCGGCCTGTTCCAGCTGGAGGAGATCAAGGGCAAGCTCGCCTTCTCACCCCAGCAGATCGACGGAGAACTGCAGGGCAAGGCCTATGAAGGGGAGTTCAATGTCGAGCTCTCCCTCGATACCCAGCAGCAGAAGCTGACCCTGAAAGACGTGGCGCTGAGCGGCATGGATATCAGCCTGCCGCAAGGGTGGTGGCAGGATTGGCAGAGCTGGCGCCCGCAGCAGGTGGATATCCGCAAGCTGGCGTTCGACAAGCTCAAGGTGCTCTCCTTCGACGATACCCTGCCCCTATCGCTGACCGGCTGGCAGCTCTATCTGAGCGATCTCGCCCTGCGCGATAACCAACCCGGCCCGCTGCTCGGCCGTGCCCGTATCGAGAGCAAGTGGTTCGAGCTGGTGTGGGATGGCCTCAGCGCCCGCAACGGCGAGCTGGATGGGGAGCTGACCCCCAGCTCCTGGCAACTGGGTAAACTTACCAGCTCGCTACCGGATGAGGGCACTCTAAGCCTGAGTGGCCAGTGGGGCCGCGAACCGGGCCAGAGCAGCCGCCTCCAACTGCAGACGACCAAGCTGGATCTGCAGCAATGGGGCAAGATATTCCACTCCCCTGTCTCCTTCGCTGGCAAAGCGGACGTGAGCGCCGACCTGCAAGCCGAACACGGCAAAACGGCGGGCGAGTGGCGCCAGACCCTGCAAGGCAGCTTTGCCCTCGATGCCGACGAGCCGTTCTGGGACAAGGTGAAGATAGATCCACTGCTGGATGAGTGGTTCAAGGGCGCGACCCCGCCCACCCTGACGCCGGATCAGCTGTGGCAGGCGATGCAGGAGGGCGACACCCCCTTCTACCGCATCAAGCTGCAGGGCAAGATCGACAAGGGGCAACTACAAGTCGAGCAGGCTGGCGCCTCCACCATCACTCATCTGCTGGCGCTGCAAGGGGGGATCGATCTGGTCAACGAGCAGTGGCAGCTGGATCTGGGGATCCTCAACGGCAACCGCTGCGCCGAGCTGCTCGGCCAGTGGCGCGGGCCGCTGACGGAACCCACACTGGCCTGGAGCTTCCCGCAGAAGCAGGACGCCTGCGGCTGGGAAGTGGGAGTACGCTATCCGCCGCAAGGCAACAGCGCCCCGCTCTGGCGACCGGCTCCCGCACCGAAAGCCCAAAACCAGGCACAAGTGCAGACCCAAGCCGGGCAGACAAGCGACAGCCTGCAAGGGTAAAAACAGACAAGGCCTCATGATGAGGCCTTGTTGTTTGATGGGGAAACGGCGCGGTTACTGGCCCGGACGGCGGGGCGGCTGCACCACGTAGTGACCGCAGAACTCCGCCGCCAGCTTGCTGCCGCTGAACAGCTGGATCTTGAGGCTGAAGGTGGCAGGCTCGCCCCGTTTGAGCGGCTGCAGCACGGCGGGCATCCCCTCGCGGGCCACTCGCGCCTCCGGCTCCTCATCGACCGGGCCATGATATTTGATGGTGCTCTCGGCCAGCACCGGCTCGCCCACCAGCCCCTCTTCCTTGAGTTGCAGCCAGATCAGCCCCCAGCCCGCCAGCACGCATTGGCTGTAGACACTGCCGGCGAACATGCTGCCATGCACGTTGAAGTTGGCCGCCAGATTGGCCTTGAGGTGGAAAGTCTGGCCATCGTAGTGGCTGATGTGCATCCCCATCTTCTCGCTGATGGGCACCCCGCGTGACCAGCGGGTGGTGAGATCCTGACACCACTCCGGCCGGTACTGGATAGTCTGCAACGGGCTCAGGGATTTGATCATCTGGCGATGGGGAATCCGGCCAAAGGAGACGGGGCCGCCCCCCACTTCGAGAAAGCCGCACTTGCGATAGAACTCCACCGCTTCCTGACGGGCGTTCATCACCAGCCGTTTCACCTTCTCGCTGCGGGCCAGCTCCTCGAGATCCTCCACCATTTTGGCGCCCAGCCCCTGGCCGCGATATTCGGGACGCAGCGCCATAAAGCGGATCTGCGCCTCGTCACCGCCGATAAAGAGGCGGCCCACCGCGATGGGGGTACCATCGGGTGCCAGCATCAGCCGGTGAATGGCGACCGTGTCGTATTCGTCCCGCTCGGAACCGACGGGCAGATTGAAGGGCTTACGCAGAAGTTCCCAGCGCAACTGGTAGTAGGCATCCAGCTCGGCGACTGTCTGAGGGGTGACTACCCGGTACATAGTTTCATCCTTGAGTTACACTGGTCGGAAACCATCTTGCCGTGCAAATTCATGGACTTCAATCTGCAAGCGTACCAAGCCGATCACTTGTTGCACCTCAGCGTCAAACCCCAGCGCCGCCTCACGGTACAGGAAAATGACCAGCACCGCTGGCTGGAGATAGACGGCGTGGTGCAATCCGCCATGTTGCTCGCCGACCCCGCGACCCTCTGTCTGCCCCATCAACGTGTCATCGCCTGCCTGCTGCCGGAGCGGGCTGAGCAGATCCTCGAACTGGGTCTGGGTGGCGGCGATCTCACCCGCCATCTGAGTCAGCGCTGGCCCTCGGCCCGCCACGAGTGCGTTGACCTCGACGAAGAGGTGCTGACCGTTTATCAGCAGTTTTTCCAGCATCAGGAGAGCGATGAACGCGCCGCTCCGGCACTCCATCAGGCCGATGCCCTCGCCTTTCTCGAGCAGAGCAAGCAGCAGTACGACCTCATCCTGCTCGATCTCTTCAGTCAGGATGGCAACCCGCTGCTGCTGTTTCAGGAGCGGCTCTACCGGGCGCTGGCTCCCCGCCTCTGCGGCACGCTGGTGATCAACCTGCTGCCACGCACCGCGCTTGAGCTAACCCACGCCCTGACGCTGATCGAACAGTGGATTGGCCCGGCAACCCCCTATCCGGTAGCGGGGCTCATCAACGTGATCGTCCACGTCACACCGCGGGACGAAACATCCTCAGACCTGTAGCCAGAAGGTCGTCGGCCCCTCGTTGACCAGCGCCACCTTCATGTCGGCGGCAAAACGGCCGGTTTCGGTCGGGATGCCGCTGGCTGAAGCCTTGGCCACGAAGTAGTCATAGAGCCGCTCGGCCTCGCTCGGGTGGGCGCCGCAGGAGAAGCTCGGGCGCATCCCGCTCTTGGTATCGGCCGCCAGGGTAAACTGGGAGACCACCAGCAGGCTGCCGCCGATCTGACCGACATTGAGGTTCATCTTGCCATTCTCGTCACTGAATACCCGATAGCCGCTCACCTTGTGCAGCAGTTTGTCGGCCTTGGCCTCGTCATCCCCCTGCTCTACCCCGAGCAGTACCAGCAATCCCTGACCGATGGCGCCGGTCACCTCCCCCTCGACAGTCACGCTGGCCTCGCTGACCCGCTGAATCAGTGCAATCACATCCCTCTCCTTTGAAAACAGAACGACCGCCCCCTCACAGGGGCGGTCGTCGATGCTACCAATAAACCGGTGGGCAAGGCGATGGCTTAGCCAAGCTCCTCACTCGCCGGTTTCTCGTATTCGCCGAGGCAGGCTGTTGTCTCCGCACCGAGTAGCACCACCAGCCAGCTGAGATAGACCCAGACAAACAGGATCGGAATGGTGGCCAGCGCACCGTAGATGGCCTGATAGGAGGGGAAGTTGGTGATGTAGATGGCAAAACCGCGCTTGGCCAGCTCGAACAGGGTCGCCGCTACCAGCGCACCGATAAAGGCGTGGATCAGCCGCACCTTGCAGTTCGGCACCACGGTATAGACCAGCAGGAAGGTGAGCACCGAGAAGAGGAACGGCAAGCCGCGCAACAGCAGATAACCGATACCGAACAGGCTCTCGGCGCCAAACAGCCGCAGCGAGAAGATGTAAGAGGAGATGGCGATACTGGCCCCGATAAGCACAGGCCCCAGGGTCAGGATCATCCAGTACATGGCAAAGGCCTGCGCCAGCGGGCGGCCCTGGGTCGAGCGCCAGATGTAGTTGAGGTTCTTGTCGATGGCGGAGATCAGCATCAGCGCCACCACCACCAGCGCCCCTATCCCCACAGCCGTGGTGTTGGTTGCATTGGCGACGAAGCCGTCGATGTACTCCTTGAGCATATCGCCCGCGGTCGGCACGAAGTTGTGGTAGACGAACTGCTCCATCGCCTGTTTGAGGCTCTGGAACACCGGGAAGGCGGACATCATGCCAAACACCACGGCGATCATCGGCACCAGCGAAAGCAGGGTGACATAGGCCAGATAACCGGCGGTAACCGTCAATCTGTCCTGCTGGAAACGGCCCCAGACAAACTGGGCAAAGTGGCGACCATCATGGCGCAAGAAGGAGAGGGCGTGGGCCAAACGGCCGCTGACAGGCTGCTGCATCTTGATTCTCGTTAGCGTCATAGTGGCAATATTGTGTCAGAGGAGAGCGCTGTTTGACCACCTTTGAACCCGATTTGCCTCCATCAGCCCCAACCTGTCACCCGACTGGCGTCTCTGGCTGTCGTCAGAAGCACAAATAAAAACGGCCCCGCTATGGGGCCGTTTGCAATGCCTGATTACAGCATGTAGTCCGCGGGCAGCTCGATGCGGGCAACGCCGGAGGCAACCGCCGCCAGCGCCACGGCGCGGGCAACCCGCGGCTGCAGACGGGCATCCATCGGCTTGGGAATGACGTAATCCTTGCCGAAGGCGAGCTCGTTGACCCCGGCGGCGGTCAGCACCTCGGCCGGCACCGGCTCCTTGGCCAGCGCGCGGATTGCCTCGACCGCAGCAATCTTCATGGCATCGTTGATGCGGCTGGCACGGGCGTCGAGGGCACCGCGGAAGATGAAGGGGAAGCAGAGCACGTTGTTGATCTGGTTCGGGTAGTCGGAGCGGCCGGTACCCATGATAAGGTCGCTGCGTACGGCGTGGGCCAGCGCAGGCTTGATCTCCGGGTCCGGGTTGGAGCAGGCGAAGATCACCGGGTTGGGCGCCATCAGGGCGACCGCTTCGGCGGGCAACACATCGGGGCCGGAGACGCCGACAAACACATCAGCCCCTTCGATGACATCCATCAGGGTGCGCAGCGGGGTCTCGTTGGCGAAGCGCTGCTTGTACTTGTTGAGATCGCTGCGGCCGGTGTGAATCACCCCCTGACGATCCAGCATGAAGATGTTGTGCGCCCTGGCACCACACTTGATCAGCAGGTCCATGCAGGCGGTGGCGGCAGCCCCCGCCCCCATGCAGACGATGCGGCTGTCACTGATCTGCTTGCCCTGCACTTCCAGCGCATTGAGCAGACCGGCGGCGGTGACGATAGCGGTACCGTGCTGGTCATCGTGGAACACCGGAATATCGCAGCGCGCGATCAGCGCCTCTTCAATCTCGAAACACTCAGGCGCCTTGATATCTTCCAGATTGATGCCACCGAAGGTATCGGCGATGGCCGCCACCGTGTCGATAAACTGCTGGCTGGTCTCGTGCTTCACCTCAATGTCGATGGCGTCGATGCCGGCAAAGCGCTTGAACAGCAAGGCCTTGCCCTCCATCACCGGCTTGGAGGCCAGCGGCCCCAGATTGCCCAGACCCAGAATGGCGGTGCCGTTGGAGATGACGGCCACCAGATTGCCCTTGCCGGTATAGCGGTAGGCATCGGCCGGGTTGGCAGCGATCTCGCGCACCGGCTCGGCAACACCCGGGCTGTAGGCCAGCGCCAGATCGCGGGCGGTTTCGGCAGGCTTGGTCAGGGCGATGGCAATTTTGCCCGGTACGGGCTGGGCGTGGTAATCGAGTGCTTCTTGACGCAGATCGGACATGGGGGACCCCGATGTGGTTGGTGCAAATGAGGTGCCGACAGGGGGCACGCAGAAGGGCGGGGATCATAAAAGAAAGCGGTGGGCATGCCCAGCAGATCATGCTGCCATCAGCCAGATCAGACCAGTTATTTCAGCACCTTACCCCACCCACACCTACCACTTTAGTTATAGATTCTGCCGCATGGGATAAAAATGGAGCAAAAAGGGCGGCAAGTTGGCCTTGCCACCCTTTCTGCCAGTGCTGTAGACCTGACTCAGTTGCCCAGATAGACCGGCAACAGATCTGCCATCGACAGGAAGTGGAACAGCGCGGTCGCCAATCCGAACAGGATCAGCAGCCAGGCCATCAGCTTGCCGCCTGGGGTGACGAAATGGGGGGTGACTTCGCCCCGCTCGGCCCGCGCCCGGGTGCGCAGCACCAGCAGTGCCGGGATGATGCAGGTCCAGATGGTGGCGGCGGCACCGGCATAGCCGATGGCCAGCAGGAAGCCGAACGGGAAGAGCAGGGAGAGCACCAACGGCGGCAGGAAGGTGACCGCCCAGGTCTTGCAGCGACCGGCGCGGCTGTTGTCGAACTTGAACAGATCAGCCAGATAGTCGAACACCCCGAGCCCCACCCCGATAAAGGAGGAGAGGATCGCCGCCATGGAGAAGCCGTTGATTGCGCTAGCCACCTTCTCCGATTCGATCACCCCTGAAAGCGCGGAGAGCAGCACACTCACATCGCCCCCCTTGGCAATCACCGGAGCAAAATCCTGACGGGGCAGGTTGCCGAAGATCCCCAACAGCCAGAGCACGTAGAGCGCCAGCGCGATCAGGGTTCCCCCCAGAATGGCCCATCTGGCCTGCTGCTCGTTCTGGTAGTAGGCACGCAGAGAGGCCACCGAGTGGTGATAGCCGAACGAGGTGAGCGCCACCGGCAGCATCGCCATGGCATAGGGGGCGTAGCGACTCTCGCTGCCCGCCAGATCGAGCAGGGTCGGCAGCTTGATACTGCCGAGCAGCCCGGCCACACCGAGGGCGAAACTGAGGATCATGAAGGCGATCAGCACCACAGAGATGCGGTCAACGGCGCGGGTCGAGTGCCACACCACCGCAGAGAAGAGCGCCACAAACAGCACGGATGCAAGCTTGCTGTCGATCCCCAGTATCCCCTGCAGGATGGCACCGGAGGAGGTGATATAGGCGTAGAGCAGAATGCCGCCAACAAAGTAGACCGAGAGGTTGTTGAGGAGATTGAGCTTCTCCCCCAGCAGCTCGCGAGTCACAGTATTGAAGGAGACCCGCATGTCGTGGTGCTGGAAGGATTCCAGCAGCATCCAGCCGGAGAGGGTCATCATCACCATGGTGACGGTCAGCGCCAGCACCGACCAGAGGGTCCAGGCCCCCGCCCCCGAACTCGGCAGACCGAGCATGCCGGCTCCCACGCAGACGCTGGCAATGATGCAGGCGCCCCCCAAAATTGACGGTTTTTTCTTCATAATCCCTTCTTTTTCTGACTGATTATCTATCCGCGGTAAACAAGACCGCGGCATGATGCCAGCCTTTGCCATGAGACGCCTACCACTATCTGCCATAACCGGGCATGGCCGCCGCATAAAAAATGCCCCGAACGGGGCACTCTATCAGCGGGAATGATGTGAAGAGGGTTAATCCATCACCGGGATACCTGCCCTCGCTTCGGCCTGACGGGCGATGGCTTCGGTCATCCCCTGAAAGATAAAGAGGTGGAACGGCAGCATGGCGAGCCAGTAGGCCAGCCCCCAGGCGCCCTGCGGGTGCCAGTGAGCGGTGACCCGGATGCGGGTCAACCCGGACTCCTCAGGCAGGATGTTGAACTCCAGCCGCCCGACGCCCGGGGCCTTCATGTTGAACAACAGATCGAGCCTGCGCCCCTCATCCACCCCGAGGATCTGCCAGGAGTCGAGCATGTCCCCCTTCACGAAACGATCCGGATTGGTGCGGCCACGGGTGCGGGCTGGGCCGCCAATCAGGTGATCCATCCATTCGCGAACCACCCACAACTCGTTCATGTAGAAGTAGCGCTGCTCACCCCCCAGCTGCTGCAACACCTGCCACACCACCTCGGGAGAGGCGAGGCAGATGGCCTCGCCGCTGGCGGTACGGTCGTAGAAGCCATATTCGGGATGGCGCCAGCGCAGGCCGAGCGGCGTCTCCTGCCCCTGCTGTTCGGCTCCCAGCTTCTGCTCCAGCGCCAGACTCTCCGCCAGCGCCTCGTCGAAGCTGAGCAGGGTCTGCGGCAGCAAGGCGCACAGCGGGCTGTCATCGGCTGGAATATCGTGCTTGAGACCGCCCACCAGCGCCTTGGCCACCGGCTGCGGCACCGAGGTGACAAACTGCAGCCACCAGGCGGAGAGGCGCGGACTCAGAAACGGGATGGGAATGATGGGGCAGCGCTTGCCGATATGGGCGGCGAACTTCTGCAACTGCTGTTGATAGCTGAGCAGCTCGGGGCCGACCGCGTTGAAGATGCGGCCATCCACCTCGTCGGCCTCTACCAGCCCGCCCAGATAGTGCAGCAGGTTTGACAGCGCAATCGGCGGCGTGCGCGAGCGCACCCATTTGGGCGTCACCATCATCGGCAGGTTGAATACCAGATCCCGCATCACCTCGAACGCCGCCGAACCGGGCCCGATGATGATGCCAGCGCGCAGTTCTACCGTCGGCACGCCGGAGTCACGAAACAACTCGCCACAATGGCGGCGGGAGTTGAGATGGCGGCTGTTGCACTGCTCGGGCTGGATTGCCCCCAGATAGATGATGCGGCGCACCCCGGCAGCACGAGCGGCGGCAGCGAAGTTCTTTACCCCCTGCTGCTCCAGCCGGTGAAAATCAGCCCCCGCCCCCATGGCATGCACCAGATAGAAGACGGTATCGATGCCCGCCAGCGCAGGCAGCAGTG
Source organism: Aeromonas sp. R2-4 (assembly GCF_040908365.1). NCBI lineage: Bacteria > Pseudomonadati > Pseudomonadota > Gammaproteobacteria > Aeromonadales > Aeromonadaceae > Aeromonas > Aeromonas sp. R2-4. The sequence goes on along the minus strand of NZ_JBFODO010000007.1, from coordinate 113,286 downwards.
TGATCGGCTTGAGGCTGTCGGCGAGGCGAAACTCGACTCCCTCAGGCAAGCGACAGGGACGGCGCGCCCCGGCAATCACCCTGTAGCCCAGCGTTTGCAGGTGGGGCACCAGATAGGAACCGATATAGCCTGCCGCCCCCATCACCAGACAATTTCTCATCCTCTCTTCCTCTTCACTTGTTGCGCCCTGCGCTTGGGCAAACGGGCCAGCACCCGCATGCCCATCATCCTGCCACGCCACCACCTTGCAACCTAGTACTAACCACCTCTCTGATTAGTCCGATTTGGTGTTAAGCCCTGCTCATTGACTGGTCGATAACTGACCAGATGTATAGCGCCGAGGGCGAACGTATGCGCATCGATCACTACGACCTCCAGGGGGAGGTGCAATACTGGCAACAACAGGCCCAGAGCCGCAAGGTGCGCAACCTCGGGCCAGTGCCACCCGCCGTCAATCCACCGGAGGGCAACAACACGGCAGCGGCCGGCGAACGCAGCAGCACCCTGACCCTCACCAGCGCCCTGACGCTGCAAACCGCAAGGCAATCAGCCGCCAGTCAGCAAGCAGCAACACCGCCCTCCCCGCCCGCAGCGGACGTCGGCAAAGAGCAGGATGGCATTCCCGACGATGGGCTGGATAACCGCCAGCGACTGATCAAGCTGATGATTGAGGCGATGCTGGGCCACGAAATCGAGCTGCCCAAGCCGATCAAACCCTCCGAAGAGGGAGGCGATGGAGTGACCCAAGGAGACGCCGCGGCTCAAGCCGCCGAGACGGATCAACTGGTGGAGGTGACTGACACCCTGCTGCAACAGGAGCAGCTCAACGTGGTGGCATCGGCCAGCGTAGCGACTCGGGATGGTCAGACTATTCAGCTCGATCTCGGCTTTGTGCTCGACTGGCGCCAGCTGGAGGTGAGCCAGCGGCGCACCACTCTCAATGCCCTCAAGGATCCGCTGGTACTCAGTCTGGATGGCAAGATCGCCGACCTGACCGAGGCTCGGGTCACTTTCGATATCGATCAGGATGGCAAGGAGGATAGCCTGCCGGGCTTGAGTGAAGGCAGCGGCTTTGTAGCGCTGGATCGCAACGGCAACGGCGCCATAGACGATGGCGGCGAGCTGTTCGGGGCCCGCTCCGGCAATGGCTTCGGCGAGTTGGCCACCCTGGATGAGGATGGCAACGGGGTGCTGGATGAGGGGGATAGCCAGTTTTCAGCGCTGCAGTTCTGGCATCCGGAGCACGCACCTATAGCTCTGGTCGAACTGGGGCTCGGCGCCATCCTGCTACGCCCCCTCGACACCCCCTTCAACTATCTGGGGGAGAGCGGCAATCAGGGGGTGCTGCGCCAATCCGGCCTCTATCTCACCGAACAAGGTAAAGGAGGCTGGGTGCAGCAGATCGATCTGCGGGTCTGAACCCCGCACCCGCATTGCAAACCCGGTCGCTGACGAGATCTGCCAGCGACCGGCTCCGGCACCATCAACTCAGCTCGGTGGGGTCGATATCCAGACCCCAGCGCACCTTTTTGGTCTCGGGCCACCCCTCAAGCTCCTTCACCGCCCAATCCAGCAGTTGGGCCAGTGGCGCTCGATTTGGCCCCTGCACCAGCAACTGCATGCGAAACTTGCCCGCCTTACGCTCCATAAAGCCGCTGATGGGTCCCAGCACCTGAACGTGGGGATAGCGGGCGCTGCGCAGGGTATCGGCGAGGCGGGCGAGGAACAACTGCACCTCGTCACGGCCGTTGGCCTCGGCCCTAAACAGCCCCTGATAGCTGAAGGGCGGCAGCCCCAGCAAGCGGCGCTCTTTCAGCGCCGTATCGGCGAAGTGGCCGTAACCGTTCTGGGTCAGATCCTGCAGCAAGGCGTGCTCGGGATGGTGGCTCTGCAGCACTACCAACCCGGGTTTGCTGGCGCGACCGGCGCGGCCCGCCACCTGGGTGTAGAGCTGGGCCAGCTTCTCGGCGGCGCGAAAATCGGCGCTGAACAGGGCGCCATCCACATCCAGCAGACCCACTAGCGTCACGTCCGGAAAGTGGTGGCCCTTGGCCAGCATCTGGGTGCCGATCAGGATCTTGTACTTGCCCGCCTTGATGTCGCCGAGATGGGTCTCCAACTCCCCCTTGCGACGGGTGTTGTCCCGATCGATACGCACCACCGGATATTGTGGGAAAACGGTGCCGAGCAGCTGCTCCAACTGCTCGGTGCCCACTCCCGATCCGATCAGTTCGTTGCTGCCACATTCGGGGCAGTGGTGGGGCAGCGGGCGCACGCTGTCACAGTGGTGACAGTGCAGCCGTCGTCCGGCCTGATGCCAGGTGTACCAGGCATCGCAACGCTCGCAAGCGGCGCTCCAGCCGCACTGGTGGCAGATCAGAGCCGGGGCATAGCCACGGCGGTTGAGAAACAGCATCACCTGATTGCCCGCCGCCAGATGCTCCGCCATCAGCTGCTCCAACTGGGGGGAGAGCCCGGCCTGCAGCCGCACGCTCTTGATATCCAGGATCACCTGACGGGCGGTCTGGGCGTTACCGGCACGGCGAGTCAGGGTGAGATGGTGATACTTGCCGGTGCGGGCGTTGTGCAATGTCTCCAGCGACGGGGTAGCCGAGCCAAGCAGGATGGGGATACCGGTACGATGAGCCCGCATCACCGCCAGATCCCGCGCGTGGTAGCGAAAACCGTCCTGCTGCTTGAAAGAGCCATCGTGCTCCTCGTCGATGATAATGATGCCGAGGTTGTGAAACGGGGTGAACACCGCGGAGCGGGTACCGATCAGGATGGCGGCGGCGCCGTCGCGGCAGGCGAGCCAGGCGTCGAGCCGTTCCCGATCGTTCATAGCAGAGTTCATCGCCACCACCGGCACGTTGAAGCGGCGGCGGAAACGGTTGATGGTCTGCGGGGTGAGGCCGATCTCCGGCACCATCACCAGCGCCTGCTTGCCCGCCTTGAGCAGGGGCTCGAGGATGCTTAAATACACCTCGGTTTTGCCGGAGCCGGTGATGCCATCCAGCAGGAAGGCACCAAACCTGTCGCTCTGGCTGGTGACGGCGGAGACGGCCAATGCCTGTTCGCCATTGAGGCGCAGCCCCTCCCCCGGCTCGAAACGGGTAGCCCAATCGCCATCGTGACTCGGCTCCAGCGAGCGCTTATCCAGCAATCCTTTCTTCTCCAGCGCAGTGAGGGCGGCGCTCTGGATCTCCTCCTGCTTGAGGGCGGAAGGTGTCTGCGGCCCCTTGCGCAGCAAGGCGAGCGCTTGCTGCTGCTTGGCCGCCCGCTTGAGCTCGTTAAGGTCGATGGCCATGCCAGCCTCAGTGGCAAACCAGAACTCCAGTTCACGATAAGCGGCAGGCTCCCCTTTGCGCACCAGCACCGGCAGGGCGTGGGGCAGCACTTCCCCCAGCGGATGCTGGTAGTAGCTGGCGCTCCAGTTCATCAGCGCCAGAATATCCGGCCCCAGCACCGGAGCCGCGTCCAATACCCGTTTGATGGGCTTGAGCTTGTTGCGAGGCACCTGGCTGTCAGCCGGATGATCCACCACCAGCCCGACCAGGGTCTGGGGACCGAAAGGGATCTCGACCCGGCAACCGGGGGCAGGTAACGGCAGGGGAGAGAGATAGTCGAAGTGACGGCGTAACGGTACCGGGACAGCGACACGAACCAGATCCAGCGTTTGGGAAGAATTCACCAGGGGTTGCCTATTTTTTCTGCGAAGCCACTTGCCTGATCTCAGGCATTTCCTATATTATTCGCAGCCTTTGAAACTGTGTTCAACAATCGTGTGGTGTCCGACAAGAGATCGGATGGCGACACGGCCTATTAATTGAGGTTGTCCATGAAAGCTGGTATCCATCCTGACTACGTAGCCATCACCGCCAAGTGCTCTTGCGGTAACGTCATCAACACTTTCTCTACCATCGGTAAAGATCTGAACCTGGACGTGTGCTCCGAGTGCCACCCGTTCTACACCGGCAAGCAGAAAGAAGTTTCTAGCGGCGGCCGCGTAGACAAGTTCAACAAGCGTTTCGGTGCGATGACCACCAAGAAGTAATTTTACTTCTGAAGAATTCTGAAAAAGGCGCCCAATGGGCGCCTTTTTTACGATCCCTGTTTTTCATCCTTCATGTTCCCGCAGCCAGACGCACTCTCCCCTACTGGCCAAACCCTTTGGAACGACGCAAATAGACATACCCCTCACCCGGGCTACCCCAGCGCGGACTCCCTGCGTTGTCATAGGCGCGATCCAGCAGTCTGACGCTGTCGGGGCCAATCCAGATATGCTGCACCAGCGTCGTGGCACCACCAAAATCGGTAGAGCAGTGGCCCACCCGGGTATGACCGGCATATTCGCCGGAGGGGGTACGGGTCAGCCAGATCTCGCAACCGTGGCGCAAGGAGAGCTGCTGTGGGGTCAGACTGTCGAGCAGGGCGGGATCATGCCAGGCACCGGCAAAATCGGTGGCTCGGGGCATGGTCAGCTCTGCCATCAGGATCCGCCCGTCAGGGGCGGGGGAGAAGCGATAGATGCGCTGGCGGAAAGGACGGACGGAGCGCATGCTCAGGTACTGCTCGGCATAGACCCAGCGATAGCCCTGATAGCCGGGCCAGATCTCCATCAGGCGCAGCTCGGCACTGGTAAAGCGGCTGTCGTAACTGGCCTGCTCCCGGCTCGTAAATGCCCCGTTGAACCAGCTGAGTAGCGGCTCCATACCGGGCTTGAGTGGGGTAGCCTGGGGCGCCGAACCTGCCAATACCAGACAGGAACAGAGCAGCCCGAATACGGCCACCAGCAACTTTGCCATCGAATCCTTCCGAATCATCATAGTGGCGGCGATTATATGAGCGAATTACCCCAATAACAGCCATTACGATCAAATCATTGCCACTCTGGTGCAAAAACCTCACAAGGATGCCAGTCTGCTCACTAAACCCGATATTTTGCCACTGCCTTGTTGAGCAGCTGGGCCTGCTCGTTGAGGCCCTCGCTGGATCTCGCATTTTCCTCCGCCATGATGCTCGACTCCTGGGCGATGTCGCGGATGTTGTTGACGTTGCGGTTCACCTCGTTGGCCACCAGACTCTGCTGTTCGATGGCTGCCGCAATCTGGGTGCTCATATCCATGATGTGGGTAACATCCTGAGTGATCTGCCCCAGCAACTCCCCTGCAGTACTGGCCTGATCCGAGCTGCGGTTGCCCTGCTCGCGGCAGGTCGCCATCACCTCGACGATGCTGCCGGTCTGTTTCTGCAGCGAACTGATGATGCCAGCAATCTCCTGGGTCGATTTCTGGGTACGGATGGCCAGATTGCGCACCTCATCGGCCACCACCGCAAAACCACGCCCCTGATCTCCTGCCCGAGCAGCTTCGATGGCTGCGTTGAGGGCCAGCAGGTTGGTCTGCTCGGCAATGCCGCGGATCACATCGAGCACGGAGCCGATGGTCTCGCTCTCTTTTTGCAGCTGGCTCACCTCGCGGGATGAACTCTCCAGATTGCCCGCCAGCGAGCGGATCTGCTCGACAGTATTCTCGACCGCAGCCCGCCCCTCCATCGCCTTGTTGTTGGTCGCCTGCGCATTGTTGGCCGCCTGCTCGGTGTTGCGGGCGATCTCTTCGATGGTGGAGCCCATCTCGGTGGACGCGGTCGCCACCATGTCGGTCTCCTGCAGCTGGCGCGCCGCCCCTTCACTGGTTCGCTTGACGTTGGCCGAGAGGTGATCAGCCGCTTCGGTCAGGGTGTGCACGCTCTGCTTCACATCGCCAATCAGGTTGCGAAACCCGCCCAGCATCACGTCGAGATTGCCTGCCAGCTGGGCCATTTCATCGGCCCCGCGCAGCTCTATCTTCAAGCGCAGGTCATTATCCTGACGAATACGGTTGACGGTGTCATTCACCTGAGTAATGGGACGATCGATGCTGCGCCCCAGCAACACGCTCATGATGCCGATCAGCACCACAATCACACCGCCACAGACCAGCATCAGGCTGTTGAGGCGAGCGCTCTGCCGCTCCAGCTCAGCGATAATGTGCTGATCGACGGCGGCAAACCCCTGTTCGGTCTGATGCACCAGATCCCGCATCTGGTTGCGCAGCCCCTCATCCTCTTTCAGCCCCAGTATCTGCATTCCCTGCACCAGCGCCACAAAGTCCTGCCGGTACTGCTTGCTGGCCTGCTCCAGCTTCCCGCGATCCGCCTCCGGCAAAGTGGCAAGGCTATCCTGAAAACTCTTGTGCAAGGTCTCGAAACGCTCCAGATACTGGATGTCGGAGCGCAGCATGAAGTCTTTCTCCGCCCGCCTCAGCTGCAGCATGGTGATGAGCAACCCCTGCTGATCCAGCTGCTTGAGCCCATTCTCCACCTCATGCACCGCCGCCCTCAACTTGCCATAGAGCCCCTCCTCCGGCCCCAGACCAATCTTCTTCTGCTGGGCCACCAGATCGTTGAAGGCTTTGCCATAACCGCTGATCTGCTGATCCAGTCTGGTCAGCTCCCCCTCGACGGCAGCCAGATTGTCATCGGTCACCAGCTCCCGGTTGTGCTGGTGAAAGTCAGACAGCCCCTGATTGAAGCGCTCGACGAAGGTCATATCCTTGCGGATCAGAAAATCCTTCTCGGCTCGCCGCAGGTTGAGCATGGCGATCTCCAGCTGATCGATATTGCGCTGGGCTTCGGTCAGATGACGGTGCACCTGGCTGGAGTAGATAAACAGGCCGCTCAGTACCAGCATGGCAACGGCAACCAGCACGGTATTCAGGATCAACTTATGACGGATAAGCACGATGGACCTCTCGCAAACTGGCAGTGAACTGCATTGAGCTTATGCAGAAAAGCGGCGACAGGTGATCTGTGCAAGGAATATTCATTGAAATGCCACACCCACTCCTTATACTGGTTGCACCTGTTTCCAGCCGTGGATTTGACACTATGGAATACAATACTTCTGAACTGTGCGACATCTATCAGGACATGGTGGATGTGCTTGAACCCATGCTCTGCTCCTTCGGCGGCCGCGCCTCTTTCGGCGGCGTCATCACCACCGTCAAATGCTTCGAATCGAACGGCCTGATCCGTGAACTCGTCAAAGAGAACGGACTGGGACGCGTCTTGCTGATCGATGGCGGTGGCTCCATGCGCCGAGCTCTGATCGACAGCGACATCGCCACAACAGCAGCAGAGAACGATTGGGAAGGGATTGTCTGCTACGGCTGCGTCCGCGAAGTCGATATTCTGGAAGATCTGGATATCGGCATTCAGGCACTGGCAGCCATTCCGGTCGGTGCCGACAGCAAGGATGTAGGGGAGACCGATCTGCCGGTCAACTTCGGTGGCGTGACCTTCCTGCCCGACGACCACCTCTACGCCGATACCACAGGGGTGATCCTCTCCCCCGAGGCACTCGATATCGAGTAAGCCACAAACAGCGTGACGACGGGAGCCTTGGCTCCCGTTTTTTATGCCTGCAACTTGCTGAAAAATGACAAAAAAAGAGGGCCAGATAAACTGGCCCTTAACTGGAAGCAATGTGAGCAATGTCGTGCCTTCACAAGAAGTCCATCACGTTGGAACGAATGAAGTCTTTCCCGGAAAACAAGTTAACAATAATCATTCTCATTTAACTAGGCAAGCGCTATTTGCAGAAAGTGCAAAAAAATTGACCACCGCGAAGGGTGGTCAATCTGGTCAGGCTTGCCGGGTGGCCGTTTGCAGGCTGGATAATCCGGCCTCGCCCACCAGCTTGCGGCTGAGGTAGCGCAGCAAGACACCGTAGAGCGGCACGAACAAACCAAGGCTTATCAGCAACTTGAATACGTAATCGACGGTTGCGATCTCGACCCAGTGCTCTGCCATGAAAGGATCTGTGGTGCGCCAGAAGGCCACACTGAAGAAAGCGATGGTATCAACCAGATTACCGAACAGGGTGGAGGCCGCAGGTGCAATCCACCACTGCTTGAGCAGACGCAGCCGGTTGAACACCACCACATCCATGAACTGCCCTACCAGATAGGCCATAAAGCTGGCCAGTGCGATACGCGCTACAAACAGGTTGAACTCGGCCAGATGACCAACGCCCTGGAAGCTCCCTTCGAAGAAGAGCACGGAGAGCGCATAGGAGACTGCCAGCGCAGGCAGCATCACGGTCTGGATAATCTTGCGTGCCAGACCGGCACCGAAGATCCGCACCGTCAGGTCGGTCGCCAGGAAGATAAACGGGAAGCTGAACGCACCCCAGGTGGTGTGGAAGCCAAACACGGTGATCGGCAGCTGCACCAGATAGTTGCTGCTGGCAATGATCAGGATGTGGAACAACGACAGGCGAACGAGCGCCGTTTGGTACTGCGCAGGGGTCAGATTCATCTTGTGACCTTTTTGGTTAATGGGGTTAGGGAACCCATATCGCCACCATTGGCGATAATCGAGGGGCGAGATTATACGCCCCAAAACCGATAGTTCAATCTTTATGCGATTACACTTGTCCAGGTTGGCCAGCTGCAGAGCAAGCCTTGTGGGCGATAGTCACGCCTTGTGCTGTCTGGCGAGCCAGAGCAGCGCCTCCCGATCCGCCGGGCGCACCGCCTCCAGCCAGCAGCCGCTGTAGTGTTCGTACTCCAGCCGAAACTGGCTCCCTTCAAACGCCAGCAACCAGCTATGGCGGTCGGCCCCCGCATCCTGCTCGAGCGGCCGTAGCTCCCACTCTCGCAGCAAGACCTGCGCCAACAGCGGAAACGTATCCCAATCGAGTGCCGGACAATCCAGCGTCACTACGCCAGCTTCGCTATCTACCTGTTTGATTTGCCAACTCATGCCCAATCTCTCAGCTACTGCAGGAGAGCTCACCACCGCAATACCATGCCGGAGTCGGGGTGGCGAGATCCTCATATTCGGGTTGTTCATCAAAGGGGCGCTGCAAGGCGGCGAACAGCCGCTCGAAAGGCCGCATATCCCCTGCGTCGGCGGCGTCTATCACCTTCTGGGCCAACGCATTGCGCAGCACATACTTGGGATTGATGGCATCCATCTGCGCCTTGCGCACGGCATCCTCGCTGCCTTCGCGCATTAGCCGCGCCCGATAGCGCTCCAGCCACGCCAGCCAACCCAGCGGTTCAGGCAACAGGGCCAGCAGAGACGCAGGCCACCCCCCCTCTTGCGTCACCTCACCGAGACGGCGAAGGAACAGGTGGTAATCCACCTTGTGGGCCGCCAGCAACCGGAACAGCTCGCGGAACAGCGCCGGGTCATCCTCCTCCCACACTGCCAGTCCGAGCTTGGCCCGCATCAACTCGGAGTAGTGCAACATCAGCTGCTGCTCGTACTGGGCCAACGCTGCAGCCAGCGCATCACCGTCTACATGGCCAGCCAGCGCCTGCGCCAGTTTTTGCAGATTCCAGTAACCGACCGCAGGCTGCTGATCCAGCGCATAGCGGCCCGCCGGATCCGAGTGGTTGCAGACAAAATCGGGCACATAGGCATCGATAAAGCCGTATGGCCCGTAATCCAGCGTCAGGCCAAGCAGCGACATGTTGTCGGTATTCATTACCCCGTGACAGAACCCCGCCGCCTGCCATTTGGCAATCAACCGCGCGGTGCGGCGCACCACTTCGGTAAACAGTTCGGCACCACTCTCCAGCTCGGGGAAGTGGTGGCGCAGCAGATAGTCGATGAGTGGCGGGATCTTCTCTCCCTGCCCGCTCCAGGCGAAATACTCGATATGACCAAAGCGCAGATGGCTGGGGGCGGTACGCAGCACGGTCGCCCCGGTCTCCACCTGCTCGCGATAAACAGGCTCCTGACTCCCCACCAATACCAGCGCCCGGGTGGTCGGAATGCCGAGGGCATGGAGCGCCTCGGAGGCGAGATATTCGCGGATACTGGAGCGCAGCACGGCGCGGCCGTCACCAAAGCGGGAGAACGGGGTTTTACCCGCCCCCTTCAGGTGCAGATCCCAGCGCTGGCCATCCGGCGCCAGCTGCTCACCCAATAGCAGCGCGCGGCCATCCCCAAGCCGGGGGCTATAACCCCCGAACTGATGGCCGGCATAGACCTGAGCTACCGGCTGCATGCCGGGCAGTAATTTCCCCTCGCCACAGCAGGCAATCCAGTCAGCCTCACTGACGCCTCCCAACCCCAGCTCTGCCAGCAAAGCGCGGTTGAGATGAAGCAACCGGGGTTGCTGCAGCGGCTGGGGGACCACGGGTTCACAGGCCCAAGGCAGCTCGGTCGCAAAAGTGTTGATCAACTTCATGGTTGTGCCATTCGTCCCTGCGTATGCTCGTGTCACTCTTTATACTGCCGTCAGCCATGCTTGCGCTAACTGGCGACCATCATTTTTCAATTCAAGGAGAAGAAGATGCAAAAATGGGTATATGCCCTGCCATTGCTGGCACTGGCGTGGGGTCATCAGGCCAAGGCTACCGATATAGAAGCCGGCAAAGCCAAGGCAGCGGTCTGTGCCGCCTGTCACGGCGTGGAAGGCAAGGCGATGATCCCCAACTATCCCCATCTGGCGGGTCAGAATGCCGCCTATCTGGTGAAACAGTTGAAAGCCTTCAAGGATGGCACCCGCAAAGAGCCCTTGATGGACCCCTTCATGGCGCCGCTGACCGATGCGGATATCGACAATCTGGCCGCCTTCTACGCCAGCCTGAAATAACCTCGCGTCTGACCCCAGGTTCTTCCGAGCCGCGCTTACCGTGGTCGATTAGGCAGCCTAATCGACCCTAACGACGGCAGTAGTCGATGATCAGATCCATAAAGGCTTCGCCAAAGCGCTCCAGCTTGCGGTGGCCGACACCGTTGATGGCCAGCATCTCGTCTTCGGTCATCGGCATCAGCTGAGCCATCTCTACCAGGGTCGCATCGTTGAACACCACGTAGGGCGGCACTTCTTCATCCTCAGCAATCTGCTTGCGCAGGCCGCGCAGCTCCTTGAACAACCGCTTGTCGTAGTTGGCGTTATCGAGCAGACCGTTGCGCTTCTCCTTGCGGCTGGAGATAGGCTGCAGTCGGGGCACCGCCAGCTCCAGCTTCACCTCGCCACGCAGTACGGGGCGGGCCGCTTCGGTCAGCTGCAGCACCAGATTGCGAGTAATGTTCTGGGTCAGCAGCCCCTTGTGGATCAGCTGGCGGATCACGCTCATCCAGTATTCGTGGCTCTGATCCTTGCCGATGCCATAGGTCGACAGCTTGTCGTGGCCGTGATCCTTGATGCGCTGGTTGAGGGAACCACGCAGCACCTCCACCACATAGCCCACCCCGAAATTCTGCCCCACCCGCCAGACGCAGGAGAGCGCCTTCTGGGCATCTTCAGTGCCGTCATAGCTCTTGGGCGGATCGAGACAGATATCGCAGTTGCCGCACGGCTTGTCGTTGTACTCGCCGAAGTAGTTGAGCAGCACCTGACGGCGGCAGGTCTGCGCCTCGGCAAACGCGGCCATCACGTTGAGCTTGTACTGCTCCACCTGCAGCTGCTGGGGATTCTCGATGTTGTCGAGCAGGCGGCGCACTCGGCCGATATCGGCGGGATCGTAGAGCAGCAGCGCCTCGGCGGGGGTGCCATCGCGCCCGGCGCGGCCGGTCTCCTGATAGTAGGATTCGATGTTCTTCGGGATGTCGTAGTGCACCACGAAGCGCACATTGGGCTTGTCGATGCCCATACCGAACGCCACCGTCGCCACCACTATCTCGATGTCGTCCTTGAGGAAGGCATCCTGGGTCTGCTGGCGCTGCTCGAGCGGCAGCCCCGCATGATAGGGGGCGGCCTTGCAGCCGTGGCGGGATAACCGCTCGGCCACCTCCTCCACCCGATTGCGGCTGGAGCAGTAGACGATGCCGCAGTTGCCCTTCTGGCTCTGCACGTAACGCAGCAGCTGCTCGGCCGCCTTGAACTTCTCCACCAGGCTGTAGCGGATATTGGGGCGATCAAAGCTGGCGGTGTGGATAAAGGGATCGTTGAGTTCCAACCGGTGCAGCATGTCGCTGCGGGTCGCCTCGTCGGCGGTGGCGGTGAGCGCTACCACCGGCACCTGTGGGAACCACTGTTTTAGCCGCCCCAGCGCCGCATACTCAGGCCGGAAATCGTGGCCCCACTGGGAGACGCAGTGCGCCTCGTCGATGGCGAACAGCCCGAGCGGCAGTTCGGCCAGCCGATCCATAAACTCGTGCTGCAGCAAGCGCTCGGGGGAGACATAGACCAGCTTGATCTCGCCGCGGCGCATGGCGGCGAAGTTCTGAATCATCTCCTCCCGACTCAGGGCCGAGTTGATGTAGACCGCCGCCACACCGTTGGCGCGCAGGCTGTCGACCTGATCCTTCATCAGCGAAATAAGGGGAGATACCACCACACCGAGCCCGGGCCGCAGCAGTGCCGGGATCTGGTAGCAGAGCGACTTGCCGCCACCGGTGGGCTTGAGCACCAGCGCATCGCGCCCCGCGACGATCTGCTCGATGATTTCGAGCTGACCCGGCCGAAACTGCTGATAGCCGAAGACCGCCTGCAGCAGGGCAAGCGGACTCTCTGGCTGAGGATCTGGCAGGGTTTCGGCAATCGCGGTCATGGGCTCTCCTTTGGGGTCGCCATTCTAAAGCAGCCGCCGCCCACAATAAACCTGCCATTGCGAGTGTTAAGGAACTGTTGCAGACTGGCTGGAGTTTTTACTCGGCTTTGATGACAAGGATTGGGATCAGAGAATGAAACAGATGCTCAAGAAGATGGCGCTCAGTGGCATTGCCAACCTGTTTGCCGAGAAGATGCCGTTCAACAAGCTAATCGGCATGCAGGTGACCCACTACGACTTCGACAAGGTGGAACTGCGCATCAAGATGGACAAGAAGCTGATCGGCAACCCTTTCCACAACATCCTGCACGGCGGCGTCACCGCCACGCTGCTGGATGTGGCGGGCGGCATGATCGTCGCAGCTTCCTGCATCGACGAGCTGGAGGAGTTCTCCCCCAGCTATCTCAAGGAGCGCTTCGCCCGCCTCGGCACCATAGATCTACGGGTGGACTACCTGCGCCCGGGGCGCGGCAACGAGTTTATCGCCACCGCCCACATCATCCGGGCTGGCAGCAAGGTGGCCGTCGCCCGGATGGAGCTGCACAACGAAGAAGGCACCCACATCGCCTTCGGCACCGGTACCTATCTGGTGGGTTGAACCAAGTTAGTGCATAAAAACCACGCGGCTAATCCACTTTTAATCATTAGATTCCTTACCCCCTCTGGCCGAACAAGGTCCATACTGATAGTCGGGATTGTGTGCAGAGGGAGGATTGCAGGCGATGAGTGCGAAACTGGCCATCAAACCATCCAGAGCCTTGTTGACACAGCTCGAGTCCATGCTCGACGAGGTGCAGACACCCGAGTGTCGCCACTGGTTGGAACAGGAGCTTGAGGGGTATTCTCTCTCCTCACCCCTGCCTTGGTATCGCATAGTTCCCTGTCGGCAACGCGGTCACTTTCTGGATCTGAAAACGGGAAAATATTTGACCTGTCATATCAACAGTCAAACGCTATGCCAACGCGATCTGGCCCAAATTCAGTTCATTTATGCCCGTGAACCCGCCGCCCACTATTTGCTGCAACGCAATTCCGGTATTGAACCCTGGCCAGAACAGCTGCTGGAAGATTATCAGGAGCAGTTGATCCCCGGCCATCTATGCCTGCAAGCCTGGCATGAGCCCGTGATTTCATTACGTGCACAACTGATGGAGGGAATAGAACATTTCATTAGTGAGTACCCCAAGCACGCGGCCTTGCTGCCTCAACACAGTTTCAAGGCTTTGCGGCATCAGCACTGGCATATCTGAGTAAGCGCCTGGCGCGCAAGGAGGGCACCATAGACAAGACCCATAGCGAGATTGCCACAATCTAGAGTGCCGGAGTCAGGATCAGACTCCACCGATGGGCCACCGAGCGGTGGCCCTTTTAATGTCTGTGGTCTTGCTTCGCCCCTGTATACAGCAGGTCAGGTCACTTGGCCAGGTAACAGGTCAGCAGCTAAAGAAAATCGGGAAAACAGGAAGGATAAATGCAAAAAGGCCGCTCTATTGAGCGGCCTTTTCAAATTTGGTCGGTGTGAGAGGATTCGAACCTCCGACCCCTTCGTCCCGAACGAAGTGCGCTACCAAGCTGCGCTACACACCGATGTCTGCGGGACGGGAATTTACCGAAAGCCCAGACCCGACACAAGCCTTTTTTGCATTTGGCAGGAAAAAAAGTGCTGTTCGCTCAACTATTCAGCACTCTTTTCATCCGTTTACCGGACTGCAGCCAGCTGGTGACATTCCGGCAACCGGCCGTCAGGCCAGGCGCAGGGATGCCGGCCCCAGCAGACGGCGCTGCCAGTCAGCCACAGTGCCATGCTCCAGCCAGTCGGCTGCATGCTGGCGCCAGTTGGGGGAGAGGGCCGGATTCTCCAGCAACATCAGCAGATCCGCTTCATTGCGCACCTGATTGAACAGGATATCCGCCGTGCGCTTCACCGTCAGTTTGGGATAGGGTCTGTCTACCAGCTCCATGGCCGTGTCAGGCGCGATCATGCCCTCCTCCAGCACCCGCAGCAGCCAGCCACAACGGCCATTCAGTTGCATCACCTGCGACATCTGGCCATAGCCAAAGCGCTGGTTGAGCTTGAAACAGGGGGATCTTGGCTGGCTGATCTGGATCAGCGCCTCGCCGAGTCGATAGACATCGCCAATGCAGGCTTGCGCCTCGGTCAGCCCGAGACCGGAGAGGTTCTCGCCAAAGGCGGCAGGTTGCCAGGGTGTACGTGGCGCAGGCAAGCCCAGCGCGGTTTGCCAGGTCTGCCACCAGAGATAGTGATCGGCAGGATAGTAGTGGAGCGCCCGATCCGGGCCACCGTGGTGGCGCAGGTCACACTGTTCATCCCCTTCCAGACCGGCAAAGGTACAGCGAACTGGTGCAGAGATCGGTTGCTTGTGAATGGCGCTGGTGAGACCGGGCACCAGCTCGGTGCCACGACCGCTAAAAAGGGAGATCCGCATACTCATCCTCCTGGTTGACGAGAGTAGGCGGATCTTATCATGCCGTCAGACCACGGCCTGCATCTGGGTGGTCATGGCTATCTCGGCGCGACGGCGCTTCTCCGCCCTGGCCATCAGATACCAGCTGCCGAAGGTAAAGAGCGATACCGACAACAGGATCAGGCTGGCTACCGCGTTGATCTCGGGTTTCACCCCGAGCCGTACCGCCGAGAAGACCTCCATCGGCAAGGTAGTGGAGCCCGGGCCGGAGACGAAGCTCGCCAGCACCAGGTCATCCAGCGACAGGGCGAACGACATCATGCCGCCTGCCGCCAGCGAGGGGGCGATCATCGGGATGGTGATCAGGAAGAACACCTTCCACGGCTTGGCGCCAAGATCCATGGCCGCCTCCTCGATGGAGAGATCCAGCTCCCGCAACCGCGCCGACACCACGATCGCCACGTAGGCGGTACAGAAGGTGGTGTGGGCGATCCAGATGGTCAGCATGCCCCGTTCGGCGGGCCAGCCCACCAGCTGGGCCATCGCCACGAATAGCAGCAGCAGCGACAGACCGGTGATCACCTCGGGCATCACCAGCGGCGCCGTCACCATGCCACCGAACAGGGTGCGACCACGGAAGTGGGGAATTCGAGTCAGCACGAAGGCTGCCACCGTCCCCAGCGCCACCGCGGCGATCGCGGTGTAGAAGGCGATCTCCAGCGAGCGGAACACAGACCCGATCAGCTGCTTGTTATCGAGCAGGCCGAAGTACCACTTGAGTGACCAACCGCCCCACACCGTCACCAGCTTGGAGGCGTTGAAGGAGTAGATCACCATGATGATCATGGGCAGGTAGATAAACAGCAGCCCCAGCCAGAGCATCAGTTTGGCAAAACCGAAACGCTTCATCATGCCTTGCCCTCCAGCTCTTTGGCCTGGTTACGGTTGAAGAGGATGATCGGAATGATCAGCACCGCCAGCATCACTACCGCCAGTGCAGAGGCAACCGGCCAGTCGCGATTGTTGAAGAACTCCTGCCACAGCACCTTGCCGATCATCAGGGTCTCCGGGCCGCCCAGCATTTCCGGGATAACGAACTCCCCTACCACCGGAATGAACACCAGCATGCAGCCGGCGATGATGCCGTTTTTGGAGAGCGGTACCGTGATCTGCCAGAAGCGGGTCAGGTTGCGGGCCCCCAGGTCAGAAGCAGCCTCCAGCAGGCTCTGGTCATGCTTGACCAGATTGGCGTAGAGCGGCAGCACCATGAAGGGCAGGTAGGAGTAAACGATGCCGATATAGACCGCCAGGTTGGTGTTGAGGATCTGCAGCGGCTCGTCGATCACCCCGATCCCCAGCAAGACGCTGTTGAGCAGGCCGTTGTTACTGAGGATCCCCATCCACGCATAGACCCGGATCAGAATGGCGGTCCAGGTCGGCATCATGATCAGCAGCAGCAGAACGGTCTGGGTCTCCTTGTTGGCCCGGGCGATGGAGTAGGCCATCGGATAACCAATCAGCAGGCAGAGCAAAGTGCTGACGAAGGCCATCTTGAGGGAGCCCAGATAGGCCGCGATATAGAGCTCATCCTCCTGCAGCAGCAGGTAGTTGCCCATGTTGAGCAGGATGGTGAGCTGATTGTCGGCCCAGCTCACCACGTCGGTGTAGGGCGGGATCGCCACATCCGCTTCCGCAAAACTGATCTTCACCACGATGACGAAGGGCAGCAGGAAGAAGAGGAACAGCCAGAAGAAGGGGATGCCAATCACCAGTCGGCGCCCCCCGACCCGCTTCAGTCGTTGCAAGAACTTCATGATTGCAGCACCACGCCGCTGTCATCTTCCCAGTAGAGGAACACCTGGTCATCCCAGGTTGGCCGCTTGCCGTGGCGTTCGGCATTGGCGATGAAAGCCTGAACGATTTTGCCCGAGGGCAGCTGGATGTGATAAACCGAGTGACCGCCCAGATAAGCGATGTCATAGACCTCACCCTTGGTCCAGTTGAAGTCCGGGTGCTCGATCTCCTCCGGCTTTTGCAGACTCATCAGCAGTTTTTCCGGCCGCAGGGCGTAGGTCACCTTCTTGTTTTCGGCGCGGGAGCTGATGCCGTGGCCCACATAGATGGGCTGCTCCAGATCGGCGCAGGCGATGGTGGCGTGGTCCTGCTCATCCTCCACCAGCAGGCCGTCAAACAGGTTGACGTTGCCGATGAACTCGCACACCAGCCGACTGGCCGGAGTCTCGTAGATATCCATCGGGCTGCCGATCTGCTCGATGCAGCCGAGGTGCATGATGGCGATCCGCTCCGCCATGGTCATGGCCTCTTCCTGATCGTGGGTCACCATGACGCAGGTAACCCCGACCCGCTCGATGATCTCAACCAGCTCCAGCTGCATCTTGGAACGCAGCTTCTTGTCGAGCGCCCCCATGGGTTCATCCAGCAGCAACAGTTTGGGACGCTTGGCCAGGGAACGAGCCAACGCCACCCGCTGGCGCTGGCCACCGGAGAGCTGATGCGGTTTGCGGCGAGCATACTGGGTCATCTGCACCAGCTTGAGCATCTCCTCCACCCGGGCATCGATCTCGGCCTTGGGCAGGCCATCCTGCTTGAGGCCAAAGGCAATGTTCTGGGCCACCGTCATATGGGGGAACAGGGCGTAGGACTGGAACATCATGTTGATGGGGCGTTCATAGGGAGGCATGTCGGTGATGTCGACCCCGTCGAGGAACAGCCGCCCCTCGGTCGGGCGCTCGAAACCGGCCAGCATCCGCAGCAGGGTCGATTTGCCGGAACCGGACCCGCCGAGCAGGGCGAAAATCTCCCCCTTGTGAATATTGAGAGATACGTTATCGACCGCCAGCGTTTCGTCGAACTGCTTGCTTACCCGATCAATTTTCACCAGCACTTCTTTGCGCTGCTGACTGCCCTCGAGGGCTTTCTTGTAGGCACTGGAGGCTATCGCCATTACCAAACTCCCCAACGTGATACCAGCCTTGCGGCCGATTCATAAAAGCGATTTGGCGCCCCCGAACGGGCACCAAGGTTAGGTACCGGACTTGATCTTGGTCCAACTCCGGGTGATGAGACGCTGTACCGAGCGGGGATGTGCTTCCTGCACATAGAGTCGCTCCAGCACGGCCTGAGGGGGATATACCTCCTCATTGTTGCGCACCGCCTCATCCATAAACTCGCCCGCCCTTGAGTTGGGATTCGCGTAGCCCACATAGTCGCTGACCTTGGCGATCACTTCGGGCTGCAGGACGTAGTTGATGAGGGCGTGCGCCTCTTTGACATTGGTGGCATCGGACGGGATCGCCATCATGTCGAACCAGAGATTGCCCCCCTCTTTCGGAATGCTGTAGGCAATTTTCACCCCCTTGCCAGCTTCATCGGCGCGGGCAGCGGCTTGCAGGATGTCGCCGGAAAAACCGGCCGCCACGCAGATGTCGCCATTGGCGAGATCGCCGATGTATTTGGAGGAGTGGAAGTAGGCCACATAGGGCCGCACCTTGAGCAGCAGCGCCTCGGCCTGCTTGATATCCCCCGTCGCATGACTGTTGGGATCGAGCCCGAGGTAGTTGAGGGCAGCAGGGATCATCTCGTCGGCAGAGTCGAGAAAGGCGACGCCGCAGCGAGAGAGTTTCGCCATGTTTTCCGGTTCGAAGATGGTGGCCCAGGAGTCAATCTTGTCGACCCCCAGCACCGCCTTGATTTTGTCGACGTTATAGCCGATGCCGTTGGTCCCCCACAGATAGGGCACCGCGTACTGATGACCCGGATCCACCTTGTCGAGCTGCTTGAGCAGCACGGGATCCAGGTTGGCCAGATTGGGCAGCAGGGATTTATCCAGTTTCTGGAAGGCTCCCGCCTTGATCTGCTTGGCCAGAAAATTATTGGAGGGCACCACCAAATCGTAACCGGTCCGACCCGTCAGCAACTTGCCTTCCAGGGTCTCGTTGGAGTCAAACACGTCATAGACGGTCTTGATCCCGGTCGCCTGCTGGAAATCGCTGAGGGTGGTCTCGCCGATATAGTCAGACCAGTTGTAGAAGTGCAGCACAGGGGCAGCCTGGGCCACATTCGCCAATCCCATGGTCAGCGCTATGGTTAGCAATCTGGTTGTATTCACGGTGTCAGTTCTCCTGTTTCAGTGGTTAACCGTCTGCGCATCCATTCGCGCGGCCCATCCGGATGGATGGCATCACTACCCTCCCGGCCGAACTGCGGACCGGGAGGGGCATTCGTTACTTACTTGCCGGACTTGATCTTGGTCCAGCTGCGGGTCATCAGACGCTGCACCTTGGCCGGCAGATCCGGGAAGGTGTAGATCTTCTGCAGGGTAGCCGCATCGGGGTAGATACCCGGATCGGTGCGGATCGCCTCATCCACCAGCGGGGTTGCCGCCTTGTTGCCGTTCGGGAACTGCACCACGTTGGTAATATTGGCGATCACCTCGGGCTTCATCAGGTAGTTGATGAAGGTGTGGGCTGCCTCGACGTTCTTGGCATCCGCCGGAATGGCGATCATGTCAAAGAAGCTGCCTGCCCCCTCCTTCGGAATGGTGTAGGTCAGCGACACGCCGTTCTTGGCCTCCGCGGCCCGCGCCTTGGACTGTTGCAAGTCACCGGAGTAACCGACCGCGACGCAGAGGTTGCCGTTGGCCAGATCCGAGATGTACTTGGAGGAGTGGAAATAGGCGGTATAGGGACGGATGGAGAGGAACAGCTCCTCAGCCTTCTTCAGCTCGGCCGGTTTCTGGCTATCCGGTTTGAAGCCCAGATATTGCAGGGCAGCCGGCAGCATTTCGGTCGGTGAATCGAGGAAGGAGACGCCACACTCTTTCAACTTGGCCATGTTCTCCGGCTTGAACACCAGATCCCAGGAGTTGACCGGGGCATCGGCCCCCAGCACGGCTTTCACCTTCTCGGCGTTGTAGGCATAGCCGATGGTGCCCCACAGATAGGGGATGGAGTACTGGTTGCCCGGATCGCTCGGCTCGAGCGCCTTGAGCAGGTCGACATCCATGTTTTGCCAGTTGGAGAGCTTGGACTTGTCCAGTTTCTGGAACACGCCCGCCTTGATCTGCTTGGCCAGGAAGGGGTTGGATGGCACCACGATGTCGTAGCCAGAACTACCCGCCAGCAACTTGGCTTCCAGTACCTCGTTACTGTCGAACACGTCATAGACCACCTTGATCCCCGTCTCCTTCTGGAAGTTATCCAGGGTATCCGGCGCTATGTAGTCGCTCCAGTTGTAGACGTGCAGCACCTTCTCTTCAGCCATTGCTCCGGCACTTGCCATGACCAGAGCCACAGAGGCAGCGATCACTCCTGTTTTGAAAGACATCATCCTTGTCTCCTAAGCAAATTGTATGCGCATGCCAACCTGCCCGACCTGCCTCAACCCTTCAGCTTTGCGGCTGTCAGATCCAGACTGCGCCTGGCCAGATCGACCAATTCATCAACCTGTTCCTCGGTGATGACCAAGGGGGGCGATATGATCATGGTATCGCCTACCGCCCTCATCACCAAGCCATTGTTAAAGCAGAACTCCCGGCAAGTCATCCCCGCATTTGCCTGAGCCGGAAAACGCCGGTTGGTCTGCTTGTCCTCAACGATTTCCAGCGCGGCGACCAATCCTTTGCCTCGGGTTTCTCCCACCAGCGGATGATCGGCCAGCTCCGCCCAGTGGCGCTGCAAATAGGGGCCGATAGTATCATGCACTCGCTTAACTATGCTCTCTTTCTGCATAAGCTGGATATTGGCCACCGCCACGGCGCAAGAGACCGGATGACCCGAGTAGGTGAAGCCGTGGTTGAACTCGCCCCCCTCCTCCACCAGCCCCTTGGCAACCCGGTCACTGACCATCACTGCGCCGAGCGGCAGATAACCGGAGGTGATCCCCTTGGCCAGACACATCAGGTCCGGCTTGATGCCAAACCCTTCGCTGGCAAACCAGTGGCCGGTGCGACCAAAGCCGCAGATCACCTCGTCGGCGATGAGCAGGATGCCGTAGTGATCGCAGATACGCTGGATCTCCGGCCAGTAGCTGTCAGGCGGAATGATGACACCGCCCGCCCCCTGGATCGGCTCACCGATAAAGGCTGCCACCTTGTCCACCCCCAACTCCAGAATCTTCTGCTCCAGCTGACGGGCCCGCTCCAGCCCGAACTCGTGGGCACTCATCCCCTGCCCCTCACCGAAGTGGTATGGCTGATCGATATGCACTATGCCGGGAATGGGCAGACCACCCTGGGCATGCATCCCCTTCATGCCGCCCAGACTCGCCCCCGCCACGGTGGAGCCGTGATAGGCGTTATGGCGGCTGATAATCACCTGTTTGTCAGGCTGACCCTTGCTGGCCCAGTAGTGGCGCACCATCCGCAGCACGGTGTCGTTGCACTCGGAGCCGGAGCCGGTGAAGAAGACGTGGTTGAGATGGGCTGGCGTCACCTCGGCCAGCAGGGTCGCCAGCTCGATCACCGGCGGGTGAGCGGTCTGGAAGAAGAGGTTGTAGTAGGGCAACTGCTGCATCTGACGGGTAGCGGCATCCACCAGCTCCTGCCGGCCATAGCCCATGTTGACGCACCAGAGGCCCGCCATGCCGTCCAGAATGCGCTTGCCATCGGAATCTTCCAGATAAACGCCGCTGGCCTTGGTGATGATGCGGCTCCCCTTTTTGTTCAGGGCCTGAAAATCGGTAAAGGGGTGCAGGTGGTGGCCAGCATCCAGTTGCTGCCACTCACGAGTCGTATGCTGCATTGCTTGCTCCTCGGTTCCTTCGATATGAGCGGGAGAGGCCGGGATTGGCCTCCCCGTTTTGGGGCGATGCGTGGCGGGCACGCACCAACATCACACGTTCAGCAGCAGGAACTCCCGCTCCCAGCGACTGATCACCCCGAAGTAGGTCTCGTACTCTTTGCGTTTGACCGCGACGAAGGCGCGGGTGAAGCGCTCACCCAACATCTCCTTGATGGGCTCGCACTGTTCGAGATGGCTGAGTGCCTCCTCCAGCGAACGGGGCAGGCTGTAGGGCAGGTCATAGGCGCTCGACTTCATCTCCGGCAGCGGCTCCAGCTTCTCCATCATGCCGAGATAGCCACAGGCCAGAGTGGCGGCCAGCGCCAGATAGGGGTTGGCATCGGCACCGGCGAAGCGGTTCTCCACCCGGCGGGCACTGGGGTCGGAGAAGGGCACCCGCAGGCCGCAGGTACGGTTCTCGACACCCCACTGGACGTTGCGTGGCGCGCTCTCGCCAAAGGTGAGGCGGCGGTAGGAGTTGACGTTGGGGGCCAGCAGGGCGGTCACCGCCGGGGTGTATTTCTGCAGACCGGCGATAAAGTGCATGAACTGTTCGCTATTGCCGCCGTTCGGGGTACCGAACAGGTTGTGGCCGTTCACATCTTCCAGACTCTGGTGGATGTGCATGGCCGACCCCGGTTCGTCGCTCATCGGCTTGGCCATGAAGGTGGCATAGATGCCGTGACGGTGGGCCGCCTCCCGCATGGTGCGCTTGAACAGGAACACCTGATCCGCCAGATCGATGGCATCACCATGCAGGAAGTTGATCTCCATCTGGGCGGCGCCCGACTCGTGGATCAGGGTGTCCACCTCCAGCTCCTGCGCCTCGCAGTAGTCATACATGTCTTCAAAGATGGGGTCGAACTCGTTGACCGCATCGATGCTGAACGACTGGCGGGCGGTCTCCGGGCGGCCGTTGCGACCCACCGGCGGCACCAGCGGATAGTCGGGGTCTTCGTTGCGGGTGACCAGATAGAATTCCAGCTCGGGCGCCACCACCGGCTTCCAGCCCTGCTTCTCATAAAATGACAGAACCCGACGCAGCACGGAGCGCGGCGCGATGTCGATCAGCTTGCCGTTGACGTCGAAACAGTCGTGGATCACCTGAGCAGTGGGCTCCAGCGCCCAGGGGACAAAACGGATGGTGTTGGGGTCGGGATAGAGCTGCATGTCCCGCTCCAGCGGGTCGATCATGCTGTCGTCATCCGGATATTCGCCGGTCACCGTCTGGGTGAAAATCACCTCGGGCAGACGCATGCCCCCTTCACGCAAAAACTTGTTGGCTGGGATGATCTTGCCCCGGGCGTTGCCGGTGAAATCCGGGAACAGGCACTCCACCTCCGTGATGCGATTGCTCTCCATCCAGCCTTTGATACTGTCCATGTTAAACCCCGACTTTACGGTTGCCATTGGCAAGGGTGTCTAATATATGGAACACCCTTGTTATAAAATTGTAATCAACATCACCATAAAAGCCCGCCATCAAGGGCAATGTCAAGCGGGCGTGTTTAAAAAACTATAAATAACGGCGCATATAATGACCAAGTCGGCACCAAATACTAAACACTCAAATCCGTACGAAGCCCACCCTTCTCATCGTTGCAAAGGCGATGCCAACAGAGGGTGAAGCAGGCGCCAGATCCCGACCAATCCCCCGCAGGAACGGACCATTTTTTTGCAAGGGCGCACAATCCTTATCCTATTTGCTTTGCTTGGCTGCATTTTTTTGGTACAAGGCCCGCCCTGATTTGCACTCTCTTGCATGAAACAGGTGCAAATCGGGATACAAGGGCTTGGTCTGTAGGCAGACAGCCCCCATAAACAGGGATAATTGGGTTAGTAAACTGACTGGTAGTTAATCGTATGTGTGATTTCATGACTGAAGACCAACTGGCCTTTTACAAGGGGCAGATCGAGCGACAGATCGTCGAGCTCGAAGAGCGCCTGAACTCCCAGGCCAGCCAGGCCATCGCCACCGACACCAACGAGATGGCTGATGAAATTGACCGTGCCAGTATCGAGGAAGCCCGCCGTCTGGAGCTGAACCGCATCGAGCACGACAAGCTGCACCTGCGCAAGCTGCGGGGCGCATTGAAGCGCATCAGCGAAGGGGATTTTGGTTACTGCGAATCTTGCGGTGACGAGATCTCCCTCAAGCGGCTGCATGCCCGTCCGGAATCCCGTTTCTGCGTCGAATGCCAGAGCACCAAGGAATTTAACGATACCCACGTGTTCCGTCGCGTCGCCTGATTCTTCGAAGAACCGTCACCATTCTGGTGCAACAGACGCCAGCAAGGCAGGGCCCCGCGCTCAAACCTTGCACAACGCCTCGCAGCAAGATGGTGACAAGTTCTGTTAGACTCCGGACACCTTCCGGAATCTACAGGAGAACAGAGAGTGAAATGGCTCATCAAGCTGTGCTTGTGCCTGCCACTGCTGGCACAAGCACAGGTTCTGACGGTCAAGGTCCCCAGCCGTCCCGTCAACAATCTTGACCAGGAGTACCAGTACAAGCTGCTGGAACTGGCCCTGACCCGCTCCGGGCAACCCTTTCGCATCCAGCCTGTCGAACTCGACTTCAACCAGTTCACCCTCCAGCAGCAGCTGAGCAAGGGCAAGACCATCAACGTCTTCTGGATGGGCACCTCCAGCGCACTCGAATCCTCCCTGATTGCCGTCCCTATTCCGCTGTTTCGCGGGCTGGAAGGATTGCGGTTGTCGTTCATCCACGCGGATGCTCAGGAGAAGTTCAACCAGATCAATACCCTGGCCGACCTCAAACAGCTGAAGGCGGCGCAAGGGGTCGGTTGGGCCGATAACAAAATTCTGGAAAATGCGGGCATCCCGACCTTCTCCGGCCGATACAGCAGCCTGTTTCGCCTTATCAACGACGGCGACAAGATCGATTTCTTCCCGCGCGCCCTGGTGGAGATCTTCGCCGAGCGCAGCGAGCTGGTGGCGCAGTATCCCAACCTCGCCATCGAGCAGCATCTGCTGATCCGCTACCCCTTCGCCCAGCTCTTCTTCGTCAGCCCCGAATACCCCAAGCTGGCCAAGGCGATTCAGACCGGGCTGGAGCGGGCCTATGCCGATGGCAGCTTTATGAAGTTCTTCAATGACAACCCCAAGATCCGCGAAGCGCTCGCCAGCGCCAACCTCGATCAGCGGGTCACCATCGCCCTGCCCAATCCGGATATGACCCCGTTGCTAAAATCCATTCCGGCCCAATATTGGGAGTATCCACCGCAGGGATAAGCATCCCGAGCGCCTGACCACGAAGGTCAGGCTGCGAGAACACAGTGCGCCAGGGAGGTGCCATGAAGGAAATCCAGGAGTGGTTTGCGGAGTATGGCCAGAGTCATCGCCATCCGGTCAACGTCGCCATCCACAAGCTGGCGGTGCCGGGCATCTATCTCTGCTCGCTGGCGCTGCTCTGGTGTCTGCCACACGGGCCCTTGCCAGAGCCCCTCAACTGGGCGGCAGTGGCAGCCATTCCGGTGCTGCTGTTCTATCTGCAGCTGTCGTTTTCGCTGTTCGCGGGGATGGCCGGGCTGACCGCGCTCGGGCTGGCCTTCTGCCACCAATGGCAGGGGCCGCTGTTGTGGCCGGCCGTGGCAGCGTTCGTGCTGCTCTGGATAGCCCAGTTTGTCGGCCACAAGATCGAGGGCAAGCGCCCCTCCTTCCTCGCCGACCTGCAATTTCTGCTGATAGGCCCTGCCTGGGTGCTTGCCAGCCTCTATCGTCGCCTGGGCATTCCCTATTGAGGAGTGCCAGGCCAACAGGAGAGACCATGACACATAACCACACGCGACATAACGCCCTGCGCCGCGCCCTGCCCCTGCTGCTGGGGGCCCTGTTTGCCGGCCCGGCACTGGCCGACAAGGCCGACCCGGTTGGTGAAGTGAGCACAGCCTTCAAGCTGTTTGGCCCCAACCACAAGATCCTGGTGGAGGCGTTCGACGACCCGCGCATCGACGGCGTCGCCTGCTATATGGCGCGCCCCAAGACCGGTGGTGTAAAAGGCGGGCTGGGACTGGCGGAAGATCCCTCCCACGCCTCCCTGTCGTGCCACCAGATCGGCCCCATCACCCTGCCCGAAAAGCTGAAGGCGGGAGAAGAGGTGTTCGATGTCAGCACCTCGCTGGTGTTCAAGGAGCAGAAAGTGGTGCGTTTTTACGACAAGAAACGCAATGCACTGGTTTACCTGACCTACAGCACCAAACTGGTGGATGGTTCGTACAAGAGTGCAGTCAGCGCCGTTCCCATCATGCCATGGGGACAATAACCAGCCGGTTTGTCCGGTGATAGCTGACCCATTTTGTTGTAATTTGACGACACACACGCTGCGGAGCACATACCATGAAAGTCGCCGTATTCAGTACCAAGAGCTATGACAAAGAGCATTTCAACCAGGCCAACAGCCAGTACGGCTTCGACCTGGAGTTTTTCGATGTACGGCTGGAGGCCAAAACGGCCCGACTGGCTCACGGCTTCCCGGTGGTGTGTCTGTTCGTCAATGACGATGCTGACCGCGAGGTATTGACCGAACTGGCTGCCAACGGCACCCAGGTGATCGCCCTGCGCTGCGCCGGTTACAACAACGTGGATCTGGCCGCTGCCAAAGAGCTGGGGCTGAAAGTGGTACGAGTGCCCGCCTACTCCCCCGAGGCGACCGCCGAGCATGCTGTCGGCATGATGATGTGCCTCAACCGCCGCATCCATAAGGCTTATCAGCGCACCCGTGACGCCAACTTCTCGCTGGAAGGGCTGGTCGGCTTCAACATGCATGGCAAGACCGTTGGCGTCATCGGCACCGGCAAGATCGGTCTGGCCGCCCTGCGCATCCTCAAGGGCTTCGGGGTTCGCCAGCTGGTCAACGATCCTTACCAGAATCCGGCAGCCATCGAGCTGGGAGCCGAGTACGTGGATCTCGATACCCTGTTCCGCCAATCCGACATCATCAGCCTGCACTGCCCGCTGTTCAAAGAGAACTACCACCTGTTGAACAAGGAGGCATTCGCCAAGATGAAGGACGGGGTGATGATCATCAACACCAGTCGTGGCGGCCTGCTCGATTCCAACGCGGCCATCGAGGCACTCAAAACCTCCCGTATCGGTGCTCTGGGGCTGGACGTCTACGAAGAGGAAGAGGATCTCTTCTTCTCCGACAAGTCCAACGAAGTGATCACCGATGACGTGTTCCGCCGCCTGTCTGCCTGCCACAACGTGCTGTTCACCGGCCATCAGGCATTCCTGACCCGCGAGGCGCTGCACGCCATCGCCGATACCACCCTCGGCAATATCCGCGCCATCGAGAGCCAGGGCCGCTGCGACAACGAAGTGGAATAGGGGCTCGCCCTCTCTTCGTCACGCGCCGGGTTGTGAGACCCGGCGCCTTCGGGTAGGCTAGCCCCCCTTTTTTATTCAGGAGTCTGGCGCCCATGTTTATCGGATTTGATTACGGCACCTCCAACTGTGCCGTGGCCGTGATGGAACAAGGTAGCCCCAGGCTGCTGAATCTTGGTGCATCCCGCTATCTCCCCTCCACCCTGCATGCCCCCCACCGGGATGCTATCGCCGGTCTGTTGGCCGAAGGGCTGGCCCCCGCCCAGCAGGCGGAGTACCTCAAGCTGCGTGGCCCCGTGGTCACCCGCGCCCAGATGGTTCGCCGCCAGATGCGCGAAGAGGGACTGATCGACGAGCTGAGCTTTGGCGGTGCCGCGCTGGAGCGCTATCTGGAAGAGCCGGACGACGGCTACTACATCAAATCGCCGAAATCCTTCCTCGGTGCCTATGGCCTCAAGGCCCCCCAGATCGCCCTGTTTGAAGACATCGTCTGCGCCATGATGCTCCATGTCCGCCAGCAGGCGGAGCAGCAGCTCGGCGCCCCGATCCGCCAGGCGGTGATCGGCCGACCGGTCAACTTCCAGGGTCTGGCGGGGGAAGAGAGCAACCAGCAAGCTATCGCCATCCTGACCGAGGCGGCCCGTCTGGCCGGTTTCGAGCAGGTGGAGTTCCTCTACGAGCCGGTGGCCGCCGGGTTTGAATTCGAGGCGCGCCTCACCGAAGACGCCGTGGTGCTGGTGGTGGATATCGGCGGCGGTACCACCGACTGCTCCATGCTGCGGATGGGTCCCAGCTACCGCGATCAGCTGGATCGCAGCGGCGATCTGCTCGGCCACAGCGGCCAGCGGATCGGCGGCAACGACTTCGACATCCGCCTGACGGTGGAGGGGATGATGCCGCTACTCGGCATGCACGAGACCCTCAAGACCGGCAAGCCGCTGCCCCACCCGCTGTTCTGGGATGCGGCCGCCATCAACGACGTCAGCGCCCAGAGCCGCTTCTACAGCCTCGACACCGCCCGCCAGCTGCAGGACCTGCAGCTCGACAGCCAACCCGGCAGCAAGCTGGGTCGTCTGGCCAGCCTGTGGGCCCACAAGCTGAGCCACCAGCTGGTGTGGCGTGCCGAGCAGGGCAAGATCGCCCTCTCGGAGCAGGAACTCAATCGCCAGTCGCTGGCCGAGCTGGAAAAAGGGCTGGAAGCCGAACTGACCCGCGAACAGCTGGCTAACGCATCGACCCTGCTGCTGGAGAAAATTGGCGAGCTGATGGACGAAGCGATTGCCTCCGCCGGTGTGCAGCCGGATCGCATCTTCGTCACCGGTGGTAGCGCCCGCTCGCCGCTGATCGCCAGCTTTATCCGCCAGAAGCTCCCGTCCATCCCGCTTGAGGGTGGCGATGACTTCGGCTCGGTGGCCGCCGGTCTCGCCCGTTATGCCGAGCGGCTGTTCGCCAACTGAGCCCTGAGATAGCGTAAATCGATGGCAACATCACCCGTGTGTTGCCATTAAGCGACAGTCGTGCGGGACAAGGGGCGACAGAAGCGGTCGGTCGTCCCCTCTCCCGCCCTGCTCCCGACTGCCCAAAAAGGGTATTCTTGACGCTCCCCCAACCGGAGCCCCCTCATGCCCAGATTGCCCTTTTTGCTGATCCCCCTGTTACTGCTCGCTGGCTGCAGCTCGACCGCCTTTGTTCAGCAAGATCTGCAACACCACCACTGGGTACTGAGCAAACTGGATGGCGAACCGATCAAGGCCCCCCGCGACAATCCCCCCGATTTCGAGATCGGCGAGCACTTCACCGTCAACGGCATCGCCGGTTGCAACCGCTACTTCGGTCAGGGCCATCTGGAAGATGACAAACTGTGGGTCACCAGTCTGGGCAGTACCGAAATGGCCTGCATGCCACCGCTCGACACTATCGAACAGGCTGTACTGACCACCCTTACCGAGGGTGCGACCCTGAGCGGCACCAGTCAGACCCTGATCCTGCAGGGCAAACAGCACCGTTTGGAATACACCTTGCGCGACTGGGTGTTCTAGCGCTCACAAAGCCGCATCACAAACAGGAACATGTTGTCCGGCTGTGGCACAATATGAGGCAGAGTTCGCAATGGAGGCTGCCTCAGCCATGTCGATGGATCGCCTGTTTGACAAGATCAAACAACTCCCCACTATTCCCAAGCTGCTGCACGAGTTGATGCAGAGCTTCAACGACGAGAATGCCCGCATCGACGAGATTGCGGCCAAGATCGCCATGGATCAGGTGATCAGCGTCAAGGTGCTGCGGATGGCCAACTCGGCCGCCCTGCGCAGGGGCAACGAAGTGACCTCCATCGAACAGGCGGTGATCCGGCTCGGCTTCAACCGGCTGCGCTCCGTGGTGGTCGCCTCTGGCATCATCGGCACCTTCAAGGCCCCGCCCAGCTTCGACAAGAACAAGTTCTGGACCGAGACCTTCCAGGTCGCCACCATCGCCAAAACCCTGGCGCAGGAGGCCAAGGTGATGGATCCCGAGACCGCCTTCACCTGCGCCCTGATCCACAACATCGGCGAACTGCTTATCCAGAGCACCTTGCCGGAAGAGGCCGAGCTCATCAACATGGCGATCCAGAACGGCAGCAGCCGGGTCGAGGCCCAGCGGGAGATGCTGGGCTACGACTATGCCCAGCTCGGTGCCGAGCTGGCGCGGCGCTGGAACCTCTCCGAGGCCTTCGTCGATGCCATCTCCCAACAGCTTGACCCGCTCTCCCACGATCCGGTCAGCAAGGAGGCGGTGCTGATCCGCCTCGCCGTGTTTATCTCCTTCGCCTGGAACGCGGGCGTGCCTGCCCAGGCCATCATCGCCCGCTTCCCCAAACCGCTCGCCGACCAGCTGGGACTGGATCCCAAGTCGCTGGCAGGCCAGCTCGAAACATTGCATGAACAGGGTAATGCCCTCGCCGATCTTCTGACTCAATAAGCATCATGACCCATCCGTTTCTGTTTCATCCCCAGGTGGCGCCCTGGTTCAAAGAGAGCGCCGACGCACTGCAATTGACCCTTTTTAGCGAGCTGGATGCGCCGATCCGCGAGGTGTGGCTGCGCCACGAGCCGGATAACGAGGAGTACCTGATCCCGATGACGGCGGTCTCCACCCGCGATCGGCTGCAGGTGTGGCAGGCGACCCTGCCGCTCATCAAGGGACAGGATATCCACCTCTACAGCTTCAAGTGCCTCACCGACGAGGAGCAGTGGTGGCTGCACGGGGCGGGCGTCAGCGCGTCCATGCCGCCACGGGAGCAACATTTTCGCTTCAACAGCCTGCACCAGCCACCGGCCTGGGTGCAGGATCAGGTGTTCTACCAGATCTTCCCCGACCGCTTCTGCAACGGCGACCCGTCCCTCAGCGTCAAGCATCACGAGTACGAGTACCGTGGCAAGGCGGTCATCAGCAAGGCGTGGGGCGAGCCGGTCAGTCGTCACGAAGAGGGGCACGGTGCCTGCGAATTCTATGGCGGCGATCTGGCGGGCATCGATGCCAAG
Organism: Aeromonas sp. R2-4; assembly: GCF_040908365.1. Lineage (NCBI taxonomy): Bacteria > Pseudomonadati > Pseudomonadota > Gammaproteobacteria > Aeromonadales > Aeromonadaceae > Aeromonas > Aeromonas sp. R2-4. Next base: position 82,639 of record NZ_JBFODO010000007.1, on the reverse strand, counting down.
CTGCACTACCTGCAATCCCTCGGGGTCACTGCGCTCTATCTCAACCCCATCTTCGATTCGCCGAGCAACCACAAGTACGACACCCAGGACTACTTCAAGGTGGATGCCCACCTCGGCAGCAACGAGCAGTTCGCCGAGCTGACTCGCAACCTGCACCAGCGCGGCATGAAGATCATTCTCGATGCAGTGGTCAATCACACCTCGACCCAGCACCCCTGGTTCTGCCCGCCACTCGGCGCCCAGAGCAACCCAGATTCGCCATGGCGCAGCTTCTACACCTTTGATAAAGAAGGGGATTACGTCAGCTGGAAGGGCATTCGCAGCCTGCCCAAGCTCGACTTCTCCTGCGAGAAGGTGCAGGACGCCGTCTATCGGGCTGACGACGCGATCCTCCGTTACTGGATGCGCGCCCCCTACCAGATCGATGGCTGGCGCTTTGACGTCATCCACATGCTGGGCGAGCGCGGCACCGCCGAGGGCAATCGCAGTCACGTGCGAGCCATTCGCGGGGCAGTGAAGCAGGAGAACCCGGACGCCTATGTGCTCGGCGAACACTTCTTCGAGGCGAGCCAGTGGCTGCAAGGGGATCAGGAGGACGGTGCCATGAACTACTACGGCTTCGCCCATCCGATCCGCGCCTTCCTGGCGGGGCAGGACATCGCCTACCACCCCATCAAGATCAGCGCCGAAGAGCTGGATCGCTGGCTCAAGCTGGCGCGGGCCCACATCCCGTTCAAGAACCAGCTGGCCCAGTTCAACTTGCTGGACAGCCACGACACCGCCCGTTTCCTCCATCTTCTGGGTGAAGACAAACAGCGGATGCAGCTGGCCGCCACCCTGCTGCTCACCTATATCGGCGTGCCGTCCATCTACTACGGCGATGAAGTGGGGCTCTCCGGCGGCAACGATCCGGACTGCCGCCGCTGCTTCCCGTGGGATACCACAGACTGGGATCACGTGCTGCACGACCACTATCGCCGGTTGATCCAGATCCGCCGCCAGCGCCCCTCCCTGCGCCGTGGCGATATCCAGACCCTCTACGCCGGGCCCCACAGCTATGTGTTCGCCCGTACCCTGCAAAGCGATCAGGTGGTAGTAGCCTGCAACCGCCACCCGAGCGAGCCGCGCACCATCAGCCTGCCCCTGTGGCAGACCGCCAGCCCTGCCAGCCGCTTCACCGACGCCTTCAACGGTGAGAAGTTTGAAGTGGTGCAGGGCGAGGTGCAGCTCACCATCCCCGCCAACTCGGCCCGGGTGCTGATCTCCAGCTGAGCGGGCAACTTACGCGCTGAAAAGCAAAACCGGAGCCCAAGGCTCCGGTTTTTTATTCCGTTCAATCCACCATGACGTCTGGCCGCTAACCAGCCGCCATCAGTAATTGATGCTGACGTAGGGCACTTCCGGCACCTGCCAGCGCTGCTTGAGGTAGACGGTGAGCACGAAGAAGAAGTTGGCCAGCAGGTTGGCGAAGCGATAGAGAATGGGATCGAAGGCCACCTCGCTCTCTTCCAGCCTGACCAGTAGCCGCACCACCTTCTTGCTGCCGCAGCGGCACAGATGGAGGGTGGGAATGGGCTGTGGCCCCTGTGGCAGCACAAAACCGGTGACGCTGCCGCGACTCGCCTCGTTGTAGTGGTCGTAACGGGCCTTGAGCCACTCAAGATCTGCGTCGAAGATCCCCAGCTTGCCGCGCACCGAGCCGTTGAGGTTGTAGATAAGCCGCTGCAACGCCGCGAGATCCGCCAGCATGGGCTCGGTATCGGCATCCGGCGCAAGGTGTGACAGCACGGCCCCGACCTGACAGCAGAGCTCGTCGGTGGCGATTTCAAAATCACATTTGAACGAGGTTTCGAAGATAAAGGGGTAGCAGAGCTCGCGCTTGTCTCTTGGCTTCTTGGGGTTCATGGGGCAACCGGATTGGAGAAAAGGCCAGTTTGCCAGCCCCGGGAAGGGCTGGCAAACGGCAGGTCATTACTTGCGTTACACGCTGTGGCTCAGGCGTTCTTACTGGCGGGCTCGGTGGAGGGCTGGAACTGGTTGATCATCCGCAGCGCCTCCAGCATCCGCTGGTTGAAGCTGGTGAAGCGATCGACCTGAGCCGGTTCCTCTTCTCCTCTCGCGGCCAGCACGGCCGGGGTCAACGCCTGTTGTTGGGCTGGGGGCAGCAGGCTATCCGCCTGTTTCTGCACCTGATCCAGCTTCGGCAGGTAGTCGGCAAACGGCTTGATCAAATCCTGCAGGGAGTGCGCCCCCTGATAGGTCTGGCTCAGCTTGACGCTCTGCTTGAGCTTGAGGGAGTAGGAGGCCAACTGGCTGTCATCCAGTTTCAGCTCGCCCGCCTTGTCCAGCAGATCCTCGAAGTTGCCGGAGAAGAAGCTCCCCGCCAGCTCGTCGATCCCCTTGACCAACTTGCCGATGGACTCCATCTCGTCGCTGCTGAGGTCCCCCTCCAGCGAGAAGCTGAAGCTCTGGCTCGATTTGAGGCTGAACTGGCTGCCGCTCTCGCTGCTCTGGGACTTGGTCTGCCAGCTGTCGTTGAATCGCAGCACCACCTTGTCGCCATCCTTGGTCTGGATCTCCAGATACCCCTGCTGGCGACTGGCCATCTCGGCCTGTCCCATGTCGGTCGGAGAAACCTTGCCGAAGAACTCCTTCTCGAACTCCTCGAGCCCTTTCTGGATCAGCTTGTAGCTCTGATCGATACCGGTTTTGATATCGTCGTTGTCAGTCGCCCACTTACCGAGCTGCTTCTTCGCCTCGTCAAAGCCCTTGTCGACCCCCTTGCGGGCCTGCTCCATCATCCCGGTCAGGTCGTCGTCGGATTTGCCATCGGCCCGTGCGGCGCCAAGCCGCCCGGTCACAAACTGCAGCACGTTGTCAGCCACCGACTGGAAGTCGAACAGGGTCTCCGGCGTGATCTCCTCGGGCTCTTTCACCTTCGGCGCCTGATAGCCCTGGCCGTTGATCTCCAGCGAGAACTGCAATGCCTGCTGGATCAGCACCTGCGCCCACTTGGGCGGCTTGTGCAAGGAGACCTCCTCCTCGCTCTTGACCTGTTTCTGCTCCGCCTGTTGGGGCGATTTGGGAGAAACACCCACTCCCTTGGGTTGGGCTGCGCCCACGCCTTCGATCTGCATAATGTGTCCTCCCACCATGCCTGTAGATCAGCTATCGGCCTGACTGAACACTTCTTGACCACAAAATGCTGGACAATCTGCCGCTGGCTTTTAAAATCGGGCCCCTTTGGGTGGCCTGTTGCCTTCCCCCGATTTCGACCCGGCCCGGCCGGTGTGCATGTGAGGTATTTATGACCCAGTCCCAACAGCCTTCCGCGAACGCTCCGGCACCTAGAACCGCGGCCGACTATCAGGCCCAACTCGACGAAAAGCGCGCTCGCCTCACCGAGCTGTTTGCCGGCTTCACCCTCCCGGCGCTGGAAGTGCACAGCTCGCCGGCGGAGTACTACCGGATGCGCGCCGAATTTCGCATCTGGCACGAAGGGGATGGCCTCTTCCACTGCATGTATGCCCCGGCGACCAAAGATATCATCAAGATAGACCACTTCCCCACCGCCAGCCGCCTCATCAACCAGTTGATGCCGCTGCTGCTGGAGGGGCTGCGCCCACACCCGGTGCTGCGCCGCAAGCTGTTCCAGATCGACTACCTCTCCACCCAGTCCGGCCAGATCATTGTCAGCCTGCTCTATCACCGCAAGCTGGAGGCCGAATGGCAACAAGCCGCCGAAGTGCTGCAGGCCGATCTGCGCGCCAAGGGGTTCGAGCTGCAATTGATTGGCCGCGCCCACAAGCAGAAGATCTGTCTGGGGGATGACTTCGTCATCGAACAGCTCAACGTGGCGGGTCGCCAGCTCATCTACAAGCAGGTGGAGAACAGCTTCACCCAGCCCAACGCCGCCATCAACGAGCAGATGCTGGCCTGGGCGCTGGATGTGACCAAGGGGAGCGAAGGGGACCTGCTGGAGCTCTATTGCGGCAACGGCAACTTCTCCATCGCGCTGGCGCAGAACTTCCGCAAGGTGCTGGCCACCGAGATCGCCAAGCCGAGCGTCGACTCCGCCCAGTTCAACATCGCCGCCAACGGCGTCGACAACCTGATCATCCTGCGCATGTCGGCCGAGGAGTTCACCATGGCGATGCGTGGCGAGCGGGAGTTCAACCGCCTCAAGGGGGTCGAGCTCAAGAGCTACCAGTGCAACACCATCTTCGTCGACCCGCCCCGCGCCGGTCTCGACGATGCCACCGTCAAGCTGGTGCAGGAGTACGACAACATCCTCTACATCTCCTGCAACCCCGAGACACTGCAGGCCAACATGGCCGTGCTGGGCGAAACCCACGAGATCGCCCGTTTCGCCCTGTTCGACCAGTTCCCCTGGACCCATCACATGGAAGCCGGGGTCTATCTGCGCCGCAAGGCCGATTGATTCAGGCAGACAGGAAAACAACAACAGGGCCGGATGGCCCTGTTTTGTTATTGACTGAACATCGGCCTCACTCCAGCCGGAAGTGACCCACGATCTCCCGCAGCCGGTCGTAGGTCTGCTGCATCGCCGCAGAGCTGGCGACCGTCGCTTCGCCATTATGGGTCAGCTGGCGGATCACTTCGGCGATGGCGCTCATGTTGCGGTTGATCTCTTCGGCCACCGCGCTCTGCTGCTCCGCCGCCGTGGCGATATGGCTGATGAGATCGTTGATCTCCACCACTTCTCCCGCCATCAGATCCAGCGACTCGTTGACCCTGGTGGTGTTCTCGGCCGCCCCCTGACAGCTCTGCTTGGTATTGCCCATGGCATCCACCACAGTGCGGGTGCCCCGCTGCAGACTGGCCAGCATGGTCTGGATCTCGGCTGTGCTCTGCTGGGTGCGGGCCGCGAGGGAACGCACCTCGTCCGCCACCACCGCAAAACCGCGCCCCTGTTCACCGGCGCGGGCCGCCTCGATGGCGGCGTTGAGGGCCAGTAGGTTGGTCTGTTCGGCAATGCTGCCGATCACCCCCAGCACGGAGCCAATCTGCTGCACATCCTGCTGCATCGCCTCGATGGAGCGGGCAGTGGCTTCCACTTCGTCCACCAGCGCCATCACGCTGGCCATGGCCTGATCTACCACCTGACGGGACTGGCTCGCCAGCTGCTGGCTCTGGCCGGTGAGCTGGGCGGTGCTGGCCGCACTCTCGGAGACGGAGACCGCGGTGCGGCTCATCTCGTTGATGGCAGTCACCACCTGCTCGGTCTCGCGTACATGATCCGCCAGCAGGGACTGGGCGGCGCCGGTCTGACTGGCCAACCCCTCGATGCCGCTGTTGAGCTGGCCGCTCGCCTGCCGTACCTCCCCCATCATCTCCTGCAGCCGCTCGATAAAGCGGTTGATCCCGGCCGAGATCTGGCCCAGATCATCCTTGCTGGTCACCGCCAGCCGGCGGGTGAGATCGCCGCTACCGCGAGAGAGCTCCAGCACCAGATCCCGCAACGAGAGAATGGGGCGATAGGCCACGTTGAGCGCCAGCATCGCCAGCACCATCACCACGATCGCCACACCGCACAGCGCCATGATGATCTGGCCGTTGAGGGCCCGGGTCATGGCCCGGATGTAATCGAGGTCGATGTAGCCGGTCAGCGTCCAGCTGCTGCCACGAATATCCAGCTGGTTGGGGCGCGCTTCGCTCTCCCCCTGCGGCTTGTTGTCATAGAGGCTGTTGCCCTGACTGTCGGCCAGCGAGAAGTAGCGGCCATCGCCACTCATCTTCTCCAGCAGGCTTTTGAACTCGCTCATGTCGAGGTAGTAGAGATAGGCGGAATCGGCACCGCGCGGCACCAGAATGGTGATGACCGGCTTGCCATCCACCTGTTGCAGCGGGCTGACGGTGATCTGGTTGTTGGCGGCGGGGATCAGCTTGCGCAGGGCATCGACTTTGGCGCTGTCGTTGATGACCCCGCTCACGTCGAAGGCCATGTCGCCGATCACTTTGACGATGTTGTGAAAGCCGGTCTCTTGCAGAGTTTTCTTGACGTTGGTCACCCCGAAGTTGAGGTTGGCGGCCAACAGGATCTTCTGATTGATGTCGCTGGCCAGCTTCTCTTTGACCAGAGTGATCTGCTCGTTGATGTTGTGGGTGGCCTGAGTGCGAATGTAGCCACTGATGAAGTGGTTGACGCTGAGCCCGGCAGTGCCGATGGTGACCAGAATGGCCAGTAGCAGCAAGAGGTAAATCTTGACCTTGAATGGCATGGGTTCCCTCCAGAAGAGAGGGCTGGCAACGCCAACCCTCTCTGCCAATCGTTACTTCTTCTTGGCGTACTTCATGGAGTCCAGGGCCACCGCCAGAATGATGATGCCGCCCTTGATGATGAACTGCCAGTAAGGGCTGACGCCGATATAGGTCAAGCCATAGTTGATCAGGGTGAAGATAAGTACGCCGGTGATCACACCCGCGACCGTTCCCACCCCGCCAGCAAACGACACGCCGCCCACCACGCACGCCGCGATGGCATCCAGCTCGTACATGAAGCCTAGGTTGTTGGTGGCGCTACCGATACGGCCCGCTTCCAGCATGCCGCCGAAGGCGTAGAAGACCCCTGCCAGCGCATAGATCATCACCAGATTGACCGCCACGTTGACGCCGGAGACCTTGGCCGCCTCGGGGTTGCCACCGATGGCGAAGATGTTTTTGCCAAAGCGGGTCTTGTTCCACAGCACCCAGACAAAGACGCTGGCGATGGCCGCGTAGAAGGTAAGATAGGAGAGCTTGAATCCTCCTATCCGGATAAACCCTTGGGCGAAGCTGGAGAAGCGAGGGTCAAACCCGGCCACCGGCGAAGCCCCTACCGAGTCAAAGTAGAGGGAGTTGATACCGTAGACGATGATCATGGTGCCCAGGGTGGTAATGAACGGGGTGACGTTCAGGTAGGCCACAATGAGACCGTTGACCAGACCAATCAGCGCCCCCACCACACACACCAGCAGGATCACCGCAGGAATGGGCACCTCCCCCAGCGTCGGGAACACCTTGTTGACGTTGGTGAGCGCCTGCAACATGGTTGCCGCGATGAGTGCCGCCAGACCGACCTGACGACCGGCCGAGAGATCCGTCCCCTGGGTGATAATGATGCCCGCCACCCCCAGTGCGATGATGACCCGCACCGAGGACTGGGTCAGGATGTTGCTGAAGTTGGTGAGGCTCAGGAAGGAGGGCTCCTGGATCACGATGACCATGAGCAGCACCAGCAGCACCAGATAGATGGCGTTTTCCTTGAGCGCCTGCATCAGATTGAAATTTTTAGCCGACTCCATAAATGTCTTCCTGTCTCTAGAGGTACAGAGATGCCAGGCGCAGTATCTCGCTCTGGTCAGTTTCTTTGGTATTGACGATCCCGGCGACCCGGCCATTGCTCATCACCATGATGCGGTCGGTGATCCCCAGCAGTTCCGGCATCTCTGACGAGATGATGATGATCCCCTTGTCCTTCTTCGCCAGCTCCAGGATGAGCTGGTAGATCTCGAACTTGGCCCCAACATCGATGCCGCGGGTGGGCTCATCGAGCATCAGGATCTCCGGCTGGGTCAGCAGCCAGCGACCGATGATCACCTTCTGCTGGTTACCCCCGGAGAGGGAACCTATCTGGGTCTGCTGGGTCGGCGTCTTGACCCGCATGGAGTCGATCACCCACTGGGTATCGCTCTTCATCTTGTTATCGCTGAGCAGCCCCATGGAGCCCTTGTAGCTGTCCATGTTGGCGATCAGGGAGTTGAAGGCGATATCGAGCCGGGAGTAGATACCGGTGGAGCGGCGCTCTTCCGTCACCAGCGCAAAGCCGTTGCGGATCGCTTCGTGGGCGTTGTGGTTGGCTACCTCTTTGCCGTGCAGCTTGATGCTGCCCTGACTGCGATCGCGAATGCCGAACAGGGTCTCGACGATGTCGGTGCGCTTGGCCCCCACCAGTCCGGCGATGCCGAGGATCTCCCCCTTGTGCAGGTTGAAGGTGATGTCCTGAATGGAGGGCTGGTTCTTCGCCGTCAGGTGTTCGATCTCGAGGATCACCTCTTTCGGCTGGTTGGTCTTTTCCGGGAAACGCTGGGTCAGTTCACGGCCGACCATCATGCCGATGATCTGATCCATGGTCATGCCCTTGAGCGGCTGGGTTGCCACCCACTGGCCATCCCGCAATATGGTGATCTCGTCACAGAGCTGGAAGATCTCCTCCATCTTGTGAGAGATGTAGACGATGCCGCACCCCTTCTCCTTCAACTTGTTGATGATCTTGAAGAGGTGGTTCACCTCTTTCTCGGTCAGGGAGGAGGTGGGTTCGTCCATGATGACGATCTTGGCGTCGTAGGAGAACGCCTTGGCGATCTCGATCATCTGCATCTGGGAGACCGACAGGGTCGCGACCTTCACCTTGGGGTCGATGTCGATATCCAGCTCATCGAAGATGCGCTTGGTGTCGTCATACATCTTGCCGTGGTCGATAAACCACCCCTTGGTGGGGTAGCGGCCGAGCCACATGTTGTCCATCACGGTACGCTGCAGCACCAGGTTGAGCTCCTGATGCACCATGGAGACGCCATTTTCCAGCGCCTCTTTGGAGGAGGTGAAGTTGATCTCCTGCCCCTTGAAGAAGATCTTGCCCTGATCCTTCTCGTAAATGCCGAACAGGCACTTGAGCAGTGTGGATTTTCCCGCTCCGTTCTCGCCCATCAACGCATGCACAGAATGAGGACGGACCCGTAAATTGACATTATCGAGTGCCTTGACGCCGGGAAAGCTCTTACTGACGTCAATCATCTCCAACAGCCATTCTGATTGTTGCTGTGTTGTCATATCAGCCATCACATCTGGTTGAAAAAAGGGCAAGGGGATCTCCCTTGCCCTGGAGGAGGGAATTACTCGAATTGGGACAGGTTGTCTTTATCCACACCGACGTAGGCAACACGTACTACCTTGTCGACGATATTCCACTTGGTACCTTCACCGGCCGGTTTGCCTTCAGCCAGATTCTTGGTCAGCTCGAAGGTGGCTTTGGCCTGGTTGGCCGCATCGTTCAGCACGGTACCCGCCATGGCGCCGCTCTTGACCATGGCCAGCGCTTCCGGCAGCGCATCGACGCCGAATACCGGAATGGCAGTCTTGCCCTGGGCTTTCAGTGACTCGACCGCACCCATTGCCATGCCGTCGTTGTTGGCGATGACCACTTCGATCTTGTTGGCGTTGGGGCCGGAGATCCAAGCATCCATCTTGTCTTTCGCCATGGCGGTATCCCACATACCGGTATCCATGTGCAGTTGTTCAGTCTTGACGCCACCATCGTTCAGGGTCTTGACCACGTAGGAGGTGCGCGCTTCGGCATCCGGGTGGCCCGGCTCCCCTTTCAGCAGCACGAACTGGATCACGCCATCCTTGTTCAGATCCCACTCCGGATGGGCTTTCCAGTGTTTGGCAATCAGCTGACCCTGGATGATCCCTGACTCCTTGGAGTCGGTACCCACGTAGTAGGCCTTGTCGTAGCTGGCCAGATCGGTAGCGCTCGGCTCCTTGTTGTAGAAGACCACCGGGATATCTTCGCCACGGGCTTTCTCAATCACCACCGGGGCCGCAGCCGGGTCAACCAGGTTGATGGCCAGCGCCTTCACCCCTTTGGCCAGCAGCACGTCGATCTGGTCGTTCTGCTTGGACTGGTCGTTCTGGGAGTCGTTCATCAGCAGTTCCACCCCCGGAGTGGCTGCCGCCTCCTTCTCGATGGCCTTGCGCACGACCGCCATGAAGTTGTCGTCGTACTTGTAGACGGTTACCCCGATACGGGTGTCAGCCTGGGCATTGGCTCCAGCCATCATGCCCATCAGCAGGGCGGCAACTGTGGTCAGTTTTTTCATTATGTGTGCTCCGATGTGTCTATCTGTGTTGTAGGGTGGCGAGCAATTGAGCAAGCGCCAATCAATGTAATCAGTTTGTTGTCATTTCTTCTGTGATCATGACGACAAAATGAAAACGTTTACACTCTGTTACATTGAAACTTTATATTTATTTTTCAAATACATATAAATAAAAATCAGATTTGAGACTCAATCTTTCCCACAGCATTGAGGCTAGTCGTTACTGGTCTGTTGTCAAAATGACGCACTGGCTCGACAGTCGCCTCCATAGCTGGCTTAACGGAGAGTGCAGCCCCAACGGTAACGACGCTCGAGCAGTTGATACTCGGGACGCACGCTCTGGCTCCAGGAGTCATCCCCGCCCACCCCCATGTGGACGCCATCGAGACAGACCCACAACCCCTCTTCGGCCACCAGATCGCTCTGGTGACGAGCAGCGGCCAGCTGTTGCTGACTGAAGCGGCTGGCACTGAAATGGAAGCTGCCGTTCACCGTCGTGCTGCCCAACTGCAACTGGCGGGTATCGCAGCGCAAGCCGTTGTCGCTCGGGAAGATGTAAGGGGTGTGCATGGCCTCCAGCGGCAAACTCCAGCGCCCCAGATCGGCGCCCAGCAGGCGATCCGGATAGTTCTCGTGCGGGCCACGCCCCAGCCATTCGGCTCGCGCCGGTACCTCGGCCAGATGAAGCAGCAGGCCAATCCGCGGCAGCGACGGCAGAACCTGCGCCAGCTCGGTCTCTATCTCCAGGCTCATGGCACCATCGTCGGTAAAGTGGTGATGCCAGTGACTCACCAGCAGCAGCTCATCGTGGTGGAAGTAGCCATGACTAACCCGGATATCCCCTCCGGCGACCGTGATCCCCAAACAGCGGTGCTGCCACTGGCCGAGACCACACACCTGCCAGCGAGCAATCCAGGAGTTGGGGTCGGCGTGATCCGCTTCGCTGGTGCCAATGTCGTTGTCGAGCGGCGCCCGGTAGAAGTGATCCATGATCGGCGCCAGCAACTGCTCCTGCCCCGATTTTTGCCAACTGGTGATGCGACCGCTCTGCTTGTCGAGCCACCACTGGCTGCTTGCGGCGGTGATCCGCCAGCCATCCGGCTGCTCGCTCAGGGTGGCGGCAGCGGCGGCAGCAGGTAGAGCAAGGGGGGTCGGCAAGGTGAACTGCTGACGGGCGACCTTGTGATCCGCCTGCGACCATAGGGTGGCCTGTGGCTGCACGATGGCCAGATCGAGCCAGGCCAGTGAACCTGCCGCAAAGGGGGGCAGTGTCTCGCTCAGGGTCAACTCGACCACCCCCTGTGGTGCCAGCTCAAGGGAGATCTCCCCCTGCTGCTGCACATGGCCGTTCTCGCACAGCTGCCAGCAAAGCCGCTCGTTGTCGGTTTCCCGAAACAGGTATTCGCTCTCGATCCGCACCCGCAGCGGGGTGTGCTCGAGCAGGGTGAAGCGGAACGGCTGCTGGGCCCGCTTCGCCTCGAACAGGGCTGGATGCGGAGTGCGATCCGGGAACAGCAGACCGTTGCAGCAGAACTGGCGATCGTTTTGCACATCACCGAAGTCGCCGCCGTAGCCCCAGTAGTGGCGACCATCGGCGGTGTATTTGTCGAGCCCCTGATCGACCCAATCCCAGACAAACCCGCCTTGCAGGCGTGGATGATCGCGAAACGCCTGCCAGTAGTGGGCGTAGCCCCCGAGACTGTTGCCCATGGCGTGGGCATATTCGCAGAGGATCAACGGCCGGTGCTCGCCGGGCAGGCCGATCCACTTGGCCAGCGCCCACTTGGGCACCGCAGGAAAGGGTTGATCCTGATGGGTTCTGGCATACATGGGGCAGATGATATCGGTGGCCGGGGTATCGGCCCCGCCTCCCTCGTACTGCACCGGACGGCTCGGATCGCTGCGCTTGATCCAGCCATACATGGCATCGTGGGCCGGGCCGTAACCCGACTCGTTGCCGAGCGACCAGATGATGATGGAGGGGTGATTGAAATCCCGTGCCACCATGCGGGTCGCCCGCTCCAGAAAGGCATTGCTCCAAGCGGGATCCCGCGCCAGCCGCCCCATGGGGGTCATGCCGTGGGTCTCCAGATTCGCCTCGTCCACCACATAGAGGCCGAGCCGATCACAGAGGTGATAGAAGTCGGGGTGGTTGGGATAGTGGGAGCAGCGCACCGCATTGAAGTTGTGCCGCTTCATCAGCAGCAGATCCCGCTCCATGGTGGCGCGATCGATGGCATAGCCCTTGGCGGGATGGTGTTCATGACGGTTGGCACCGCGAATAAGCAGCGGCTGACCATTGACCCGCAGCAGACCGCCACGGATCTCCACCACCCGAAAGCCCACATCGCACGCCTCACTCTCGATGGCGCGGCCCTGCTCGTCCAGCAGGGTCAGGGTCAGGCGATAGAGATGGGGCGTCTCGGCGCTCCACTTGCGCGGCGCAGCCACGTCGAGCCAGAACTCGGCGCGATCGTCATACGCCCCTTTTTCATCAATGGCTTGGGTACCGATTGGCTGGCGCAGGGTCGCGACCCGCTCGCCACCGTCATAGAGATTGGCCTCCACCGACAGACCAGCCCCATTGGCGACTTGCAGGGCAATTTTGAGACGGCCATCCCGATAGCAGGCATCCAGCTCGGGGGTCACCCGCATATCCATCAGATGGCGGGTCGGTTTGTGCAACAGGCTGACGGAGCGGAAGATCCCCGACAGCCACCACATATCCTGATCTTCCAGATAGGAGCCATCAGACCAGCGCAGCACCAGCACCGCCAGCCGGTTGCGACCGGCGTGCAGGTACGAGGTCAGATCGAACTCGGCGGGCAGGCGGCTGTCCTGGGAGTAGCCGACCCAACGGCCGTTGCAGAACAGGTGGAAGGCGCTGCTCACCCCGTCGAAAATGATCCGGCTCTGGCCGCTGACCAACCACTCGGCAGGCAACTCAAACTCGCGGGAGTAGCAACCGGTGGGGTTCTCTACCGGCACCCGGGGCGGATCGCAAGGAAAGGGGTACTTGATATTGGTATAGATGGGCCCATCGGTGGGCGGCCGCGCAGCCGGATAGGCGGCATCCAGCTGCCAGTTACCCGGCACGGTAATAGGGCAAGCATCCACCAGATCCTGCGCCAGCCAGCTCTCGGGCACCAATTCGGGAGCGGCAAAGAAGGAGAAGCGCCACTCGCCATCGAGCAAGAGACGGGAGGAAGAGGCCAGATCACCCCAGGCATCCGCTTCGCTGCGCCAGCTGAACATGGGGGTATGGGCAGCCAGCCGGTTTACCGACGTAATGGCCTGAGTCTGCCAATCCTGACGCGCCACTATCTCCCTGAGCATTCACACTCTCCCTGCTGATTAGAAAACGTATTCAGTCTAGAGAAGTATGACGCAGGGAACGGCGATCTCGCTCACACAGATGTAAACGATTACACTAATTTTGTTAAGTAAAGCGGAGTAAAAATGATTAAAAATAGGTAAAACAATAACTGTGCAAGAAACGGCCCCGAACAGGGCCGAAAAAGGGGGCTATCCGGCCCGAACCGGTGCCACCGAGTGGCGATTGATCAGGGTGGGGGTATAGATCCGGCTCTGGGTCGCGTCACTCTCCCCCGCAGCCAACTGAATAGCCAGCTTGGCCGCCTGGGCCGCCATCAACTCGATGGGATAGCGCATGGTGGAGAGCTTGGGCCTCAGGTATCTGGCATAGATGATGTCATCGAAGCCCACTACCGAGACCTCCTCCGGCACTCGCAGGCCGTTGTCCGCCAGCACGGAGATGGCGCCAGCCGCCATGGCATCGTTATAGGCCACCACGGCGGTCACCTTGAGCCCCTTGGCCAGCAGGTTGAGCATGGCACGCTCCCCCCCCTCCTCGTTCGGGGTGCCACTCTCGATAAGCTCGGGATCGGCTACCAGACCGGCTTCCATCAGCCCATCCTGATAGCCCTGCAGACGCAAGGTGGCATCCTCGATGGCGTGATCCGAGCTGATAAAGGCGATATGGCGGTGGCCCAGTTCGATCAGGTGGCGAGTCGCCGTGGCCGCACCAAGCCGATTGTTGAGGGCGATGCAGCGTCCCTTGAGGGCAGGAATATCACGGTTGATCAACACCATGCCGGGCACCCGCATGGCGTAATCGCACAACTCCTCGTCGCTCAGCGCCTTGCTATGCACCACCAGCGCCTCGCAGCGCTTGCCGATCAGCAGCTCGATCGCTTCACGCTCCTGACGCGCCTTGTGAAAACCGTTACCCATCAGCAGGTGGAGGTTCTGCTCGACGGCGATGCCGGAGACACCCTTCACCAGTGCACCGAAGAAGGGATCGGCCACGTCACCGACCACTACCCCCATGGTGTCGCAAGTCTGGCTCACCAGTGCCCGCGCGTTGGCGTTGGGGGTGTAGCCCAGTTCAGCCATGGCCTTCTGCACCACTTCGCGAGACGCGGCGCTGGCCTTGGGGGAGTTGTTCATCACCCGTGAAACCGTTGCCACTGACACATTGGCCAAACGGGCGACATCCTTGATGGTGCTCATGCTGTTTTCACTTCTTTCACTGTGCAATAGAGCGCCATTATACCCAGCAAACCCATTGAAAACAGGGGTGAAACGTATATCTGCCGTCAGGACGACCATAAAAACAGTGTAATCGTTTACACTATTTTGCAAGCAAGCTCACAGTTTGGTCGCCACACCCTCGGCTAGACTGCTTCCAGACACTTTTCAGTGGAGAGCAAGATGAACGTTCTGGTCACCGGCGGTTGCGGATATATCGGCAGCCACACCTGTCTGGCCCTGCAAGCGGCAGGTATGAATCCCGTGGTGGTCGACAACCTCTGCAACAGCAAGCGCAGCGTATTGACTCGAGTCGCGGCTATCAGCGGCCAGCAACCCGTGTTCTATCAAGGAGATATTCGCGATGCCGCCCTGCTGGACCGGATCTTCGCCGAACAGCAGATCGACGCAGTGATCCACTTTGCCGCCCTCAAGGCGGTCGGTGAGTCGACTCGCATTCCACTGGATTACTACGAGAACAACCTCGGCGGCACCCTCACCCTGCTGCAGGCGATGAAACGGGCCGGGGTGCACAATCTGGTGTTCAGCTCCTCGGCCACCGTCTATGGCGATCCGGCCAGCCTGCCGATCCGCGAGGATTTCCCCCGCAGTGCTACCAACCCCTACGGTCGCTCCAAGCTGATCATCGAGGAGATCCTCGAGGATCTGCAGCTGGCCGAGCCCCACTGGAGCATGACCCTGCTGCGCTACTTCAATCCGGTCGGCGCCCACGAATCGGGCACCATGGGGGAAGACCCGCAGGGGATCCCCAACAATCTCATGCCATTTTTAACCCAGGTGGCCATTGGCCGTCGCGACTGCCTCTCGGTCTTTGGAAACGATTACCCCACCCCGGACGGCACCGGCGTGCGCGACTACATCCATGTGATGGATCTCGCCGAGGGGCACGTCAAGGCACTGCAACACTGCGCCGACAAGGGGGGCGTGCACACCTACAACCTGGGCACAGGTCAGGGCCAGAGCGTGTTGCAGCTGGTCGCCGCTTTCTCTGCAGCCTGTGGCAAGCCGCTGCCATTTCGCATCGAACCGCGCCGCCCGGGCGACATCGCCGCCTGCTGGGCCGATCCGGCCAAGGCGCAGCGCGAGCTGGGCTGGCGGGCGACCCGCAACATCGACGCCATGTGCGCCGACAGCTGGCGCTGGCAATCCGCCAATCCGAACGGTTACGAGGAGTAGGCCTGCCTGCTCCCTGTTAATAGACGACCCTATTTTTCAATACCTTATTCAGGAGAGATGATGTTCAACCCCGTCGATCATCCCCATCGCCGCTTCAACCCGCTGACCGGCCAGTATGTGCTTGTCTCCCCCCACCGGGCCAAACGCCCCTGGCAGGGACAGGTGGAGAAGGTGAGTCAGGCCCCCAAACAGGCCCACGATCCCGACTGTTTCCTCTGCGCGGGCAATACGCGGGTCACCGGTGACATCAACCCCGACTACCAGGGCACCTTTGTTTTTACCAACGACTTCGCCGCCCTGATGCAGGATACCCCGGCCGCCGATAGCGCCAGCGATCCCCTGCTGAAACTGGAGGCAGCCCGCGGCACCAGCCGGGTCATCTGCTTCTCGCCGGATCACGGCAAGACCCTGCCCGAGCTGCCGCTACCCGCCATCGAAGGGGTGATCACCACCTGGATGGATCAGGTCGCCGAGCTGTCAGCCCAGTGGGAGTGGGTGCAGGTCTTTGAAAACAAAGGGGCCGTCATGGGCTGCTCCAACCCGCACCCCCACGGCCAGATCTGGGGCAGCAACTTCCTGCCCAACGAGATCGCCCGCGAAGAGCAGCATCAGCGCGACTGGCTGGCCGAGCATGGCCGCCCCATGCTGCTGGAGTATGTGGAACGGGAGCTGGCGGATCGCTCGCGCATCGTGGTGGAGACCGAGCACTGGCTCGCCGTCGTCCCCTTCTGGGCCGCCTGGCCGTTCGAAACCCTGCTGCTGCCCAAGGCGCACGTCCCCTCCATGCTCAACCTGACCAAGGCCCAGCAACAGGATCTGGCGGTGGCGCTCAAGGAGCTCACCAGCCGCTACGACAACCTGTTCGAGTGCAGCTTCCCCTACTCCATGGGCTGGCACTTTGCACCGCCCAAATCGGATTGCCCCGAGGCGTGGCAGCTGCACGCCCACTTCTATCCGCCGCTGCTGCGCTCCGCCACCGTGCGCAAATTCATGGTCGGCTTCGAGATGCTGGCCGAAACCCAGCGCGACCTGACCCCCGAGCAGGCTGCCGAGAGGCTGCGTGCCCTGAGCCCCATTCACTACAACCAGACCAGCCACACCAATGAGGAGGCCCTATGACCCCCAGCCAACGCGTCAGCGCCGTTTTTACCGAGCAATTTGCCAAAGCGCCCGATCTGCTGGTGCGCGCCCCCGGCCGCGTCAACCTCATCGGTGAACATACCGACTACAACGACGGCTTCGTGCTGCCCTGCGCCATCGACTACGAGACCTGCGTCGCCATCGGCCTGCGCGATGACCGGCAAGTGCAGGTGATCGCCGCCGACTACGACAACCAGCGCGACCAGTTCGACCTCGACCAGCCCATCGAGCACCACCCCAGCCAACGCTGGAGCGACTACATCCGCGGCGTGGTGAAGTATCTGCAGGAGCGCGGTTATGCCCTGCGCGGCCTCGATCTGGTGGTCTCCGGCAACGTGCCGCAGGGGGCGGGGCTCTCCTCCTCTGCCTCGCTGGAAGTAGCCATCGGTCAGGCATTCAAAGAAGCGCTGGGGCTCGATATCAGCCAGGCCGAGATCGCCCTCAACGGTCAGCAGGCGGAGAACAAGTTCGTCGGCTGCAACTGCGGCATCATGGATCAGATGATCTCCGCCAGCGGCAAAACCGATCATGCCCTGCTGCTCGACTGCCGCTCGCTGGAGACTCGCCTCATCCCCATGCCGGCGGATCTGGCGGTGCTGATCGTCAACTCCAACGTGCGTCGCGGTCTGGTGGACAGCGAATACAACACCCGCCGCCAGCAGTGCGAAGCGGCCGCCCGTCACTACGGAGTCAAGGCGCTGCGCGACCTCGATCTGGCCGGACTGGAAGCGGGCAAGGCCGGGCTGGATGAGGCCTGCTATCGTCGTGCCCGCCACATCGTCGGTGAAAACGCCCGCACCCTGGCGGCGGCCGATGCACTGGCGAGCCACGATCTGACCCGACTAGGCGAGCTGATGGCCGAGTCGCACGCCGCCATGCGCGATGACTTCGAGATCACAGTGCCCGCCATCGACGGTCTGGTGGAGATCATCAAGGCTAAAATCGGCACAGATGGCGGCGTGCGGATGACCGGCGGCGGCTTCGGCGGCTGCGTGGTCGCCCTGTTGCGCCCCGAGAAGGTGGCCGAGGTGATTGCCGCCGTCGAAGCGGAGTATCCGGCCATCTCGGGCCTCAAGGCAGACTGCTACGTCTGCTCTGCCAGCGCCGGTGCAGGCAAGCTATGAGCAGCGCCATGATCCCGTTCGAGCTGGAAAATGAAGAGGGGCTGCGCCTGCGCGGCCTCGACTTCGGCGCAACCCTCACCTCCCTCACCCTGCCGGTAGCGGGCAAACGGCGCGAAGTGCTGCTGGGCTGTGCCGACGACGCCTATCCCACCCAACAGGTGTGGCTGGGTGCGGTGGCCGGGCGTTTTGCCAACCGCATCGGCGGTGCCGAGCTGGTGCGTGATGGACAGCGCTGGCCGCTGAATGCCAATCAGGCACCCAACTGTCTGCACGGCGGGCAGGCAGGCTTTCATCGCCAGCGTTGGCAGATCAAGGAACTGGAAGCAGATCGGGTCAAGCTGGCGTTGCTCTCCCGAGCGGGGGATCAGGGCTTTCCCGGCAATCTGCGGGTCACCCTGGAGTACCGGCTTGAGCAGAGCGATCTGGTGGTGGATTTCATCGCCAGCACGGATGCCGCTACGCCGGTCAGCCTCACCAGCCACGCCTACTTCAATCTCGATGGGCAAACCGATGGCGGAGATATCCGTGACCACCTCATCAGCATCAATGCCGACCACTTCCTGCCGACCGACCCGAGCGGTTTGCCGATCACCATCACTCCGGTGGAGGGGCCATTCGATCTGCGCCAAGAGCGCCTTGTCGGGCAGGATTGGCTGAGTCATCCCCAGCAGCAACAAGCCAAGGGGTACGATCACGCCTTTGTGCTCAACGGCCCAACGCAAGTGTGGGCTGCTCGCGTGGTATCAGGGGACAGGCAGCTGGCGATGGAGGTCTACACCAACCAACCCTCGCTGCAGTTTTACACCGGCAACTGGCTGGCCAATACCCCGAACCGCAGCGGCCAGCCGCACCGGGATCACGACGGCTTCTGTCTTGAGGCGCAACAGCTGCCGGACAGCCCCAATCGCCCCGAGCTGGGCAACCCCTGGCTGCTGCCTGGCGAGCGTTATCACCACCAGACCCGCTACCGCTTTATCCGCGACTAACTTAAAGAATTCATGATTTTTACATAGCCTCAGCAGTCACAATCGAGCAAGATATGCCGCCCCGAGACCCTTTCGGGGCGTTTTTACATCAACGAAGTTAAGGATTGTTTGTTCGATGACTGACACTTATAGCCTGCTGGTCGCCTTTATTCTGGGCGTCGTCGAGGGGCTGACCGAGTTCCTCCCCGTCTCCTCCACCGGCCACATGATTATCGTCGGCCATCTGCTGGGCTTTGAAGGGCCCAAGGCTGCCACCTTCGAAGTGGTGATCCAGCTTGGTTCCATCCTCGCCGTGGTCGCCGTCTTCTGGCGCCGCCTGTTTGGCTTGATTGGCATCCACTTCGGCCAGAAGCCGTCCCGGGATCACGCCACCCTGTCGCTGGTGCATGTCATCCTCGGCATGATGCCCGCCATCGTGGTCGGTCTGGCCATCCACAGCTGGATCAAGACCAACCTGTTTGGCCCACAGACCGTCATGTACGCGCTGGTCGCGGGGGGCATCCTGCTCATCATCGCCGAGAAGTTCCGCCCGGCCGTCACAGCTGAAACCCTGGATGACATCAGCTACAAGCAGGCGTTCGGCATCGGTCTGTTCCAGTGTCTGGCCCTGTGGCCCGGCTTCTCCCGCTCCGGCGCCACCATCAGTGGTGGCATGCTGATGGGGATCAGCCGTCACGCCGCCGCCGAGTTCTCTTTCATCATGGCGGTGCCCATGATGGTGGCGGCCAGCGGGCTTGATCTCTACAAGAGCCGCGACTTCCTCTCCATGGCCGACTTCCCGATGTTTACTGTGGGCTTTATCACCGCCTTCGTTGTAGCGATGTTTGCGATCAAGACCTTCCTGACATTGATCCGCCGCATCGACTTTATCCCGTTCGCCATCTACCGCTTTATCGTGGCGTTCGCCGTCTATCTGGTGTTTGTCGCCTGACCGGCAGCCTGCAATGAAATGAGAAAAGGGACCAACTTGGTCCCTTTTCTATGGCGTCATGGTGCTCAGTAGAGGTGCTGGCTGATGCCGTTCAGCAGCCGCGACAGCCCTTTGGTGAACTGCACCGGCGCATCCTGCACCGTGTAGCAGAGGCAGCCATCGGGCGTATGCGGGCTGTGGGAGTGGCTGGCATCACGCCAGATGAAATCCCCCGCCTTGTAAAGGGTATCGCCATCCTGAATATTGCCCGCCAGCAGCAGGGTCAGCTCATAACCCTGATGGGTGTGCTCGGGGATGCGGCCGCCCGCTTCGATATGGAGCAAACTGGCGCGCGCGCCCATCTCGTCCAGCGGCAAACTATGCTGACGAATAGCCCCGATATGGCGCCACTTGGACGAACGATAGCGGGCCAGCACCCGTGGCAAACGGTAGGCGTGCCCGGCTACCTCCAGCTCGCCGGGCTGGGCTCGGGGCTGGGCTCGGGGCTGGTCATGTGTTGGCTCGGAGAGGGGCTCTGCCAGCGGCTGGGCCAGAATATCCGCCAGCATGGCGTCGAATCCGGCGTCCAGTCCCACTTCATCCCGAGAGTCCAGCTCGGGCTCTGCTGGCGAGGCAAGATATTGCTGCGCCAGCTCCTCTTCGAATGTCTTCAGTCGGGCAGCACAATCGGGGCAGAGTTCACAGTGGGCGGAGAGCCCCACCGCCAGCGGCAGAGGGAGCTCGTCGGCGGCGAAGGCGCGCAGCATAGGGTCGGTCGGATGGGCTTTAATCATGGCCTTGCTCCACTTGCTCTTTCAGTTTCTGTAACGCCAACCGGAGGCGGGACTTGATGGTACCGAGCGGCACGCCGAGTCGCTCCGCCAGCTCTTGCTGGGAAAACTCCTGCAGATAGATGCCGCGCACCACCTGCTGTTGCGGCTCCGGCAGGGTACCCAGATAGTGGGCCATCTGACGGGTCAGCACCGCATCTTCCCCGCCGCTCAGATGCTCCTCTTCGGCCTGAAACTCCAGCACGGGCCACAGCTCCTCGGCACAGAGATCTTCCTTGCTGGCGCGACGACGGCGCAGCATGTCGAAGCACTGGTTGCGCATCACGGTGTAGATCCAGGTGGTCGGCGCCCCCTTCTCGGGGTGGTAGAGGCGCGCCTTCTGCCACACCAGCAGCATGGTCTCCTGTACCAGCTCCATGGCGTTGGCCTCGCTGCCGAGGTGGCGCAAGCCGTAGCTGCGAATGCGCGGCGCAAAGTGTTGGAACAGGCGGGCAAAAGCAGCCTTGTCGGCCTGCTCTGCCACCCTGATCAGCAGAGATTTGAGGTCGCCATCCGGGTTATCCATCACGGGCGAGGTCCTGCGTATGGTCGAGTGTGGTTGGCCAGTATATGCCATTGCGCCATCCCTTTGGTGTGCTGTCGAACATGCTGTGGTAATGACTGGTACGGCCCTGCGGCGCTGGCAGATCAGCAGTTCATGAAAAAATCAGTGGCTGGCCACCAGCACCCCCTTGAGCAGGGCGATGGCGGGCTGATTGTCGGCGGCGGCTAGCAGCAGCTGCTTCTGCTCGGGGGGGATCGGCAGCACCTCCAACCAGCGCTGGGCCACCCAGTTGCCATCATCCCAGCGGGGGGCGGGATAGAGGGCAGCATAGTCGGGATAGTCGGCAAACACCTCCCGCAATGCTTCGACCAGCGGTTGCTGATCGGGATGGAGCCGGCGGGGCGGCCAGGCCGTCAGCGGCGTCACCTCGCCGATACGCAGGCCATCCTGCTCCTGCCACAGATCCTCTATCTGCACCCGCTCCATCCCCTGCACCGTGATCCCCAGCATGCCGTCCGGCAGCCGGTCGAAATCGATGATGGTGACCCGGGTGGCGATGGGCAGCATGTTGCGCAGGGCGTCGGGCTGACGAGGGTCCACCATGCAGAGGGCAAAGCCGGACTCCCCCGCCTCGGCGATCATCCGCTGGTATCTCGGTTCGAAGATCCGCAGCGGCATGACGCCGCCGGGCAGCAGGTGGGCAGATAGGGGAAACAGCGCCAGTCGCATCGCAAACTCCTCGGTTGGGAACGTATGTTGATACGCCGGGCCAGAGGGAGGAGATCATTCCCGTCAGCGGAAAGGAAAAACCCTTAACAATCAGGGGAAAATAGCCTGGACAAGCCGCTTCGATATGCAGTAGAAATGGATAAGCACCGTAATTTCCGCCCAATATTCTGGAATATGGCGCCAAACGCAGTGAAATATCCGCCCGACAGCGAGCGGCGGGTCATCCCTATAGTTTTCTCGGGCCGATGCGGGTAAAATTCACGCCCTTATATATCAGTCATTTTTCGACGCGCAACCTTGGTGGTCAGTTATGAAAGAGCATATTCATCATCTACTTGAACAAACGGTAGCCAATCTCAAGTCAGCAGGCGTCCTGCCGGCGGACCTGGAAGCCCGCGTGCAAGTAGACCGATGCAAGGAAAAAGCTCACGGCGACCTGGCTACCAACCTGGCCATGCTGCTGGCCAAACCGGCCCGCAAGAATCCCCGTGAGCTGGCGGCTGCCATCATCGAGCACCTGCCCGCCTCCGACCTGATCGCCAAGGTCGAGATCGCCGGTCCCGGCTTCATCAACTTCTTCTTCGACCAACGCTGGCTGGCCGGTCAGGTCGAGGCCATGGTGACCTCTGCCAACGCCAACGTACGGTTGCCCGCGCCACAAACCGTGGTGGTGGACTACTCCGCCCCCAACGTGGCCAAAGAGATGGCGGTGCACCACATCCGCTCCACCGTACTCGGTGACGTGGCTGCGCGCGCGCTGGAATTCCTCGGCCACAAAGTGATCCGTGCCAACCACATCGGTGACTGGGGTACCCAGTTCGGCATGCTGATCGCCTATCTGGAGAAGATGTCCAACGAAAACGCCTCCGACATGGAGCTGCGCGATCTGGAAGCCTTCTACACCCAGGCCAAGCGTTGCTACGACGAAGATGAAGCCTTCGCCGAGCGCGCCCGTAACTACGTGGTGAAACTGCAGGGTGGCGACGAGTACTGCCGTACCATGTGGAAGAAGCTGGTCGACATGACCATGGAGCAGAACCAGCGCAACTACGACCGCCTGAATGTCTCCCTGACCAACAAGGACATCATGGGCGAGTCCATGTACAACGACATGCTGCCGGAGATCGTGGCCGACCTGAAAGCCAAGGGGCTGGCGGTCGAGAGCGAAGGCGCCACCGTTGTCTTCCTGGATGAGTTCAAGAACAAGGATGGCGAGGCCATGGGCGTCATCATCCAGAAGAGCGATGGCGGTTTCCTCTACACCACCACCGACATCGCCTGTGCCAAATACCGTTACGAAACCCTGGGCGCCGACCGGGTGATGTACTTCATCGACTCCCGTCAGCACCAGCACCTGATGCAGGCCTGGACCATCACCCGCAAGGCGGGCTATGTGCCGGAATCCGTCCCCCTCGAGCACCACGCCTTCGGCATGATGCTGGGCAAGGATGGTCGTCCCTACAAGACCCGCTCCGGTGGTACCGTCAAGCTGGTTGACCTGCTGAACGAAGCGGAAGAGCGCGCTGCCGCCCTGCTGGAGAGCCGCAACAGCGACCTCTCTGCCGAAGAGAAGGCCGAAGTAGTGCACGCCATCGCCATGGGTGCGGTCAAGTATGCGGATCTCTCCAAGAACCGCACCACCGACTACATCTTCGACTGGGATCTGATGCTCTCCTTTGAAGGCAACACAGCTCCTTACCTGCAATACGCCTACACCCGTATTCAGTCCATCTTCCGCAAGGCCGGCGTCGATGCCGCTACCCTGACCGGCAATGTGACCCTGAACGAGGAAGCGGAAGAGACCCTGGCCCAGAAGCTGATCCAGTTCTCCGACGCGGTCAACGGCGTGGCGGACAAGGGGATGCCGCACCTGCTCTGTACCTACCTGTACGAGTTGTCCGGCAACTTCATGACCTTCTATGAAGCCTGCCCGATCAACAAGGATGGCGTGGACGAAGCAACCCGTCAGAGCCGTCTGCTGCTGTGCGCCGCCACCGCCAAGGTGCTGAAACTGGGCCTCGGCGTACTGGGCATCCATACCCTGGAGCGCATGTAATAGATGGCAACCCGGGATTATGTCGGCAGCCGCCCGCGACGTCGGGCGGGTGGCCGCAATACCAAGAAAGCGGCCCCTCGCCGCTTTCCTGTTATTCCAGTGCTGCTGGTCGTGGCACTGCTGGCAGGCTTTGGTGGCTTCCTTTACATGATCAATGGCAAGGGCAACGACGCCCCCACCATTGAGGAGCAGGTAAAGGCCAACAAGCCAAAAGCGCAGAATAACGGGCTGCCTCAGGAGAAGTGGAGCTACATCGAACGGCTTGAGAACAAGCAGGTCGATATCATAGAGCCGCCGACCCAGCCGGGTGTGCTGCCGCCACCACCGGCAGATACCATGACCCTGCAGCCGGAGAAGCTGCCGCAACCGGTGCCGACCGACATTCCCCAACCGGGAACGCCCATCGGCCAGCCCAAGCCCTATCAGCCCAATCCGGCGACCACCCCTTCCACCTCCGGAGCACCGGTTGCCAGCGCGCAAGAGCAGGTGATCGACCGCAAGGCCGAACGGGAACGGATGGAGCGGGAGATCCGCGCCGAGCTGGAACGGGAGCGGGCCGAAGCGGCCAAGGCCAAAGCGGCCACTCCGCCAGCCCAGACCGCAGCCGCCGACAGCGGTCGCTATATGATGCAGTGCGCCGCCCTGCGCTCGCAGGATTCCGCAGAGTCGCTCAAGGCGCGTATCGCCTTCACCGCTGGCCTCTCTTCCAGCCTGCAGGTGATCAATGGCGCCAACGGCACCGTCTACAAGGTGATGGTGGGCCCCTTCAACGGCAAGGCGGCCGCCGACGCGGCCAACAGCAAGCTGCAGAGCTCCGGCATCAGCGGCTGCATTCCCAAGAAAGGGTAATCCGCTTACCGATGACGCAGGGCCGGGTGGCAACACCCGGCCCTGTTCTTTTGGTGTCACTTCTTTTGGTGTCACTCGCACCCACGCTCTTTACTACCCCGTTTATCCCGACCAAGGGCAGGGTTGAAAAGCCCGTTTGCCATCCCCATCTTTCTTGCCATGCACAGTCAGGCCGTCATTCGGCTCAAGCGAGGTAAGTAAAGTGACTACCATAGTTTCAGTTCGCCGCAACGGTCAGGTCGTCATCGGTGGCGATGGCCAGGTCTCTCTTGGCAACACCGTCATGAAGGGCAACGCCCGCAAGGTTCATCGCCTCTATAACGGCAAGGTGCTGGCCGGTTTCGCTGGCGGTACCGCCGACGCCTTCACCCTACTCGAACGTTTCGAAGCAAAACTGCAGGCCCATCAGGGTAATCTGGAGCGCGCCGCCGTGGCGCTGGCCAAAGATTGGCGCACCGATCGCGCCCTGCGCCGCCTTGAAGCGCTGCTGGCCGTGGCCGACGAACACAAATCCTTCATCATCACCGGCAACGGTGACGTGGTACAGCCGGAGCACGATCTCATCGCCATCGGCAGCGGCGGCAACTTTGCCCAGTCCGCCGCCATCGCGCTGCTGGAAAACACCGAGCTGGATGCCAGGACCATTGTCGAGAAGTCCCTCAAGATTGCGGGCGACATCTGCGTCTTCACCAACGGCAACCACACCATCGAAGTGCTGGACTATTCGGCGAAATAAGGCCACCAGCCAAACCCAATTTCCCAAGGGGTGGGCACTGCCCGCCCCGGATACAGGAACACCATCATGTCCGAGATGACCCCGAGAGAAATCGTCCACGAGCTGGACAGACACATCATTGGTCAGGCCGATGCCAAGCGCGCCGTTGCCGTTGCCCTGCGCAACCGCTGGCGCCGGATGCAACTCAACGAAGAGATGCGCCATGAAGTGACCCCGAAAAACATCCTGATGATCGGCCCGACCGGTGTCGGCAAGACCGAGATCGCCCGTCGTCTGGCCAAGCTGGCCAACGCCCCCTTCATCAAGGTAGAAGCGACCAAGTTCACCGAAGTGGGCTATGTCGGCAAGGAAGTGGACAGCATCATCCGCGATCTGACCGATGCCGCCATCAAGCTGGTGCGCGAAACCGAGATGGAGAAGATGAAATATCGCGCCGAGGAAGCCGCCGAAGAGCGCATCCTCGACGCCCTGCTGCCCAACCCGCGCAACACCTGGGGTGAGGAAGAGAAAGCCGACAACTCCAACACCCGCCAGATCTTCCGCAAGAAACTGCGGGAAGGTCAGCTGGATGACAAGGAGATCGAGCTGGAACTCTCCGCCTCCCCGATGGGCGTCGAAATCATGACCCCGCCGGGCATGGAAGAGATGGCCAACCAGCTGCAGGGGCTGTTCCAGAATCTGGGCCAGAACCAGAAGAAGAAGCGCAAGATCAAGGTCAAAGAGGCCATGAAGGCGCTGATCGAAGAGGAAGCAGCCCGTCTGGTCAATCCGGAAGAGCTGAAGCAGAAAGCGATCGCAGCGGTCGAGAACAACGGCATCGTCTTCCTCGACGAGATCGACAAGATCTGCAAGCGCGGCGAGAGCTCGGGCCCGGATGTCTCCCGTGAAGGGGTACAACGCGACCTGCTGCCGCTGGTCGAGGGCTGTACCGTCAACACCAAGCACGGCATGGTCAAGACCGACCATATCCTGTTTGTCGCCTCCGGCGCCTTCCAGATTGCCAAGCCGTCCGACCTCATCCCCGAGCTGCAAGGCCGTCTGCCGATCCGGGTCGAGCTGACCGCACTGACCACAGATGACTTCGAGCGTATCCTGACCGAACCGAACGCCTCGCTGACCGATCAGTACAAGGCGCTGATGGCCACCGAAGGGGTCAATATCGAGTTCACCAAGGATGGCATCCGCCGTCTGGCCGAAGCGGCCTGGCAAGTCAACGAGCGTACCGAGAACATCGGTGCCCGCCGTCTGCACACCGTGATGGAGCGCCTGATGGAAGATATCTCCTATGACGCCTCCGAGAAATCCGGCGAGACCTTTGTCATCGATACCGACTACGTCAACGCCCACCTCGGTGCGCTTGTCGAGGATGAGGATCTGAGCCGCTTTATTCTGTAAGCACGCCCAGCCATCACGATCAAAAACGCCTCCCTTGTGGAGGCGTTTTTATTTCCCTGCCACCCATTTCATCCCGCCCCTTGCGAAAGTCCGCCGTTTTTCATCCCTGCTGAAATCTGCTCAAAAAAAGATCTATCAACTTCTGTGCGATTGATTTATACATACGTATAAATCAGATCGAAAGCTGCGCAACAGGAACCAGAGAGATGAATCCAACCCGGCAGAAACTGCTCGATACCGGCCTCGCCATCGCCACCGAGAAGGGGCTGCGCGGCCTGACGGTACGCGAGCTGGCGGCGGCGGCCGAGGTGAACCTTGGCTCTTTCGTCTACCACTTCGGCAACCGCGACGCCTTTATCGATGAGCTGGTAGAGCTCTGGTACGCCCCCCTCTATGACGAGCTCAAATCGGTGGCAGCCAAAGGTTCCTACCCCTCTGCCATCGCCATGTTCGAGGCCACCATGGAGGCGCTGATCGGGCTGGTGGCGCGCCAGCGCGGCTTTATCAACCACCTGTTTGGCGATGCGCTGGCAGGCGAAGGGGCGGCCCAGCGTTTTCTGCTCAGCCTGCCGCGCCGCCATCCCCTGCTGCTGATCGAACAGGTACGGATGGCACAGGCGGAAGGGTCGCTGGTCGCGGGTCACCCGCTCCAGCTGATGATCTTCATCATGGGGTCGGTCGGCCTACCGCTGGTTATCGCCGGCAGCGGTCGTCAGCTCGGCTGGCTGCCTGAACAGGCCGCCCCCTTTATCAGCCAGATAGACAACCCCGAGGCCGCCAGACAGCGGCTGGTATGGGCCCTGCGCGGCCTGCGCCCCACCGACATGAAGGAAGGAGAAGCGGCATGAAACAACGCATTGCAATCGTAGCCCTGCTGCTAACCGTTATCGGCGGCTACCTCTGGTGGCAGGGGCGCCCGGCCGACGGCTCCATCCTCTACGGCAACGTCGATATTCGCGACGTCAATCTGGCCTTTCGGGTCGGCGGACGCGTCGATCAGGTGCTGGTCGATGAGGGGGATAGGGTAAAAGCCGGTCAACTGCTGGCCCGCCTCGATCCGGCTCCCCTCACCCACAGCCGCGACAGCGCCCGCGCCAATCTGGCCGCGCTCACTGCCGCCAACGCCTTGATCCACAAAGGCTATCGCAGTGAAGAGACCGACCGCGCCCGGGCCGCACTGGCCGCCGCCGAAGCCGCTGCGCTGGAAGCCGACCAGCAGTGGCGCCGCCAGAGCGCACTGGCAGCCACCGGCGCCATCTCCCGCGGTCAGCTCGATACCGCCCGCTCCCAGCGAGATCAGACCCGGGCGCAGGTACGCTCCGCCCGCGAGCAGCTCGCCCAGCTCGAAACCGGCTACCGCCCGGAAGAGATAGCCCAGTCCGATGCCCAGCTGGAAGGAGCCAAAGCGGCGCTCGCCAGTGCCGAACTGGCGCTGGCGGATGCCAGCCTGACCGCCCCCAGCGACGGCATCATCATCAGCCGCGCCATCGAGAACGGCAGCATGGTGCAGAGCGGAGCGACCGCCTTCAACCTCTCCCTGACCGCGCCAGTCTGGGTGCGCGCCTATGTGGAGGAGCCTTGGCTCGGCCACTTCCCGAGCGGCGCCAGGGTGACCCTCACCACCGACTCGCGGCCGGATCAGCCCTATCACGGGGTGGTGGGCTTTGTCTCGCCCACCGCCGAGTTCACCCCGAAATCGGTGGAGACACCGGACCTGCGCACTCACCTCGTCTACCGGCTGCGCATCGTGGTGCAGGACCCCGACCCAGCCCTGCGCCAAGGGATGCCGGTCACCGTCAGGCTGGCGCCATGAACAGCGCTATCTCCCTTGAGGGGCTCACCAAACGCTTTGGCGAGCGGGTCGCCCTCAACGCCATCTCGGCCACCATTCCGACTGGCGGCATCACCGGACTGGTGGGCCCCGACGGTGCAGGCAAGAGCACTTTGCTGCGCCTGCTGGCCGGTCTGTTGATCCCCGAAGCGGGCACCATCCGGGTGCTGGGGCTGGATCCGGTGAGCGAGGGGGATCTGCTGCGCCAGCGCCTCGGCTACATGCCCCAGCAGTTCGGCCTCTACGAGGATCTCAGCGTGCAGGAGAACCTCACCCTCTACGCTGACTTGCGCGGCGTACTGGAGCCCGAACGCACGCCCACCTTCGCGCGGCTGCTCGCCTTCACCGATCTCGCCCGCTTCACAGCACGACCGGCAGGCAAGCTCTCTGGCGGGATGAAGCAGAAGCTCGGGCTGGCCTGCGCCCTGCTCGGCACCCCGGATGTGCTGCTGCTCGACGAACCGGGGGTCGGGGTCGATCCCATCTCCCGCCGCGCCCTCTGGCAGATGGTGCGCGAGCTGGCCAAGGGGGGGATGACGGTGCTCTGGAGCACCGCCTATCTCGACGAGGCGGAGCTGTGCGACCACGTGCTGCTGATGGCGGATGGCGAGGTGCGCACCAGCGGCACGCCGGCCGATCTGATGGGGGCCATGGCCAGCCGCTGCTGGCTGCTGGAGGCGGGGCAACTGGATGGCCGCGAGCGGCGCGCACTGCTGCGCCGGGCACTGGCTCACCCGGCGGTGATGGATGGCGCGGTGGCGGGGGAGCGAGTTCGCCTGCTGCTGCACCCTGGCATGACGCCCCCGCCGCTCCCGGAGCTGCAACTGGCCAACGGCGCCTTTCAACCGGCCCAGCCCCGGCTGGAGGATGCCTTTATCGACCTGCTCGGCGGCGGCCCCGGCGGGGAGTCGAGTCTGGCGGCCGGGATGCGGGAAGCCGAACTGCCGCAGGGGGTCTCCCCCGAGGCGGTGATCGAGGCGCGCCACCTCACCAAACGCTTCGGCGATTTTGCCGCCACCGATGATGTCAGCTTTGCGGTGCGCCGCGGCGAGATCTTCGGCCTGCTCGGCCCCAACGGGGCGGGCAAGTCCACCACCTTCAAGATGGAGTGCGGCCTGCTGCGCCCGAGCGAGGGACAGGCGCTGGTGACCGGCATCGATCTGGCCCATAGCCCCTCAGCGGCGCGCCAGCGCCTCGGCTACATGGCGCAGAAGTTCTCCCTCTACAAGCAGCTCACCGTGGCCCAGAACCTCTCCTTCTTCGCCGGTATCTACGGCCTGTTCGGCCGCCACCAGCAGACGCGGATCGACGCCATGGTGACTGCCTTTGCCCTCACCCCCTGGCTCGATCAGAAAGCGGAATCCCTACCGCTCGGCCTGCGCCAGCGTCTTTCACTCGCCTGCGCCCTGCTGCACGAACCGCCGCTGCTGTTTCTCGACGAGCCCACCTCCGGGGTCGACCCGGTAACCCGTCGCGAGTTCTGGTCGCACATCAACGCGCTGGCCGACCACGGCGTCACCGTGTTGGTCACCACCCACTTTATGGATGAGGCGGAGTATTGCGACCGCATTGCTCTCATCTATCGCGGCAAGCTGCTGGCCCTCGGCACCCCGGACGATCTCAAGGGGCTGGCGGCCAAAGAGGCGGCGACCTCTTTGCCAACAGGCTCCTTGCCGACCTGTTCTTTGCCAACAATGGAAGAGGCCTTTATCACGCTAGTCGAGCGGGCCAGCGAGGAGGACGCATGAGCATCAACCGTCGGCGACTGCTGGCCCTCTGCCGCAAGGAGACGCTGCAAATCGTCCGTGACCCGAGCAGCATCCTCATCGCCTTCATCATGCCGGTGGTGCTGCTGGTGGTGATGGGTTACGCCATCAATCTGGATGTGGACCATCTGCGCCTCGGCATCTGGCGCACCGACAGCGGCGCCCCGGCGGTGCGGCTGGAGCAGGCCCTGCGCGGCTCTACCGCACTGGAGATCCACAGCGGGCCGAGCAAGGAGTCCCTGCTCGCCAGTCTGGCCCGTGGCGAGATCCGCGGCCTGCTGGTGATCGATGACGGCTTCTCCCGCACTATGGCCGGTCAGGGCAATGGCACGCCGCAGGCACTGCTGCTGACCGACGGCTCCGAGCCCAACACCGCCAACTTCGTCACCAACTATGTGCAGGGGATCTGGCAGGGATGGCTCGCTGGCGAGGGGGTCGCCATGCAGGTGTCGATAGAGAGCCGCGCCTGGTTCAATCCGGCGCTGGTGAGCCGCAACTTTCTGGTGCCGGGCTCCATTGCGGTGGTGATGACCATCATAGGCGCCCTGCTCACCTCGCTGGTGGTGGCGCGGGAGTGGGAGCGCGGCACCATGGAGGCGCTGCTCGCCACCCCGGTCACCAAGGGGGAGCTGCTGCTCTCCAAGCTGTTGCCCTACTATGGCCTTGGCATCATCGCCATGCTGCTCTGCCTGCTCTTCTCGGTGGCGGTGATGGGCGTGCCATGGCGCGGCTCCCTACTGCTGCTCTTTCTGGTCACCAGCGTCTTTCTCGGCAGCGCCCTCGGGCTCGGGCTGTTTCTCTCCACCGTGATGCGCAGCCAGTTCAACGCCGCGCAGGCGGCGCTGATCGCCGCGTTTCTGCCCGCGGTGATGCTGTCGGGTTTCGTGTTCGAGATCGCCAGCATGCCGCCGCTGCTGCGGGCCATCACCCACCTCATTCCGGCCCGCTACTTCGCGAGCTCCCTGCAGACCCTCTATCAGGCGGGCAGCGTCTTCTCGATCCTGCTGGTCAACGGTTTCTGTCTGCTGCTGCTGGCCGGTTTCTGGCTGGCCCTGACCGCCCGCAAGACGCGGCGCACTCTGGAGTAACCCATGCTGATCCGACTCTGGTGGCTGATCCGAAAAGAGCTGCAGGCCCTGATGGGCAATACCCAGGGGCGCTTTCTGCTCATCATGCCGGTGCTGCTGCAAACCGCCCTCTTCCCGTTCGCCGCCACTCTGGAGGTGACCGGCAACACGCTGGCCATCTACAACCAGGATGGCGGTGCCCAGAGCCGCGAGCTGCTGGAGCGCCTCACCCATATGCCCGCCTTTACCACCATCATCCCGGTGCAGGGCGAGGCGGGCATGACCGAGGCCATCACCGGGCAACAGGCACTGCTCGGGCTGATTATTCCGGGGGATTTCTCGCGCCGGCTGGCGCGCGGCGAACCGGCCAAGGTACAGCTGATCATCGACGGCCGCCGCTCCAACGGTGGTCAGGTGGCGGCTGGCTACATCAGTCAGGTGATCGCCCGCTGGCAAAGTGAGGGCAAGGGGCAACCCGAGCTGGCGGTACGCAACCTCTACAACCCCAACGTCGAGTTCCACTGGCATATCCTGCCGGCGCTGGTGGCCATCATCACCACCACCGGTTGCCTGATCGTCACCGCCCTCTCGGTCGCGCGGGAACGGGAAGAGGGCACCTTCGATCAGCTGCTGGTCTCGCCCCTCACCGCAGGCTGGATCATGGCGGGCAAGGCGGTGCCCGGCATCATGGTGGCGGTGGGACAAGGGTGCATAGTCGCGCTGGCCGCCCGTTTTGTCTTTCACCTCCCCTTTGCCGGCAGCCTCAGCCTGCTGATGGCGGGCATGGTCTGCTACGGGCTGGCGCTGGCAGGGATCGGGCTCTTCATCTCGTCGTTCTGCTCGACCCAGCAGCAGGCCTTTCTCGGAGTCTTCTCCTTCACCGTCCCGGCGGTAATCCTCTCGGGCTACATCTCGCCGGTGGAGAACATGCCGCAGGTATTCCAGTGGCTGGCGGCCATCGACCCCCTCACCCACTTCATCGTGCTGCTCAAGGGGGTCTTCCTCAAGGGGTTTGACTGGTCGGCCGCCTGGCCCCTGCTCTGGCCGCTGCTCGCCATCGCCGGCGTCACCCTGTCGCTGGCGCTCGCCATGTTCCGCCGCCATATCGCCTGACGCGCCACCTTGTTCAGCTGATGCCCATTGATACCGGTCTCGCCCAGTGTGAGACCGGCCTTTTTCCGACATAAGTTTTCACTCCCCGGCCGTGGGTAAAGCAGGCTTTCCCTCCACCATCCCTCACCCAAAGCCAGCGCAGAAATCATCAACTGGTATACCTATTTTTGTATATCTTTGAATTTTATCGAATTACCCCTGACGAGATATATAAATAGACACTTGATTTGCATCAATTGCCCGCCCCGACTGACTGGGTAGCCTAGCCCCAGAATGATGTTTTATTACTCCAAACTAGAGGCAATCATGAGCAAAGTCAGACTGGTCGTTGTGGGCAACGGCATGGTGGGGCACCGCTTCATCGAAGAGTTGATCGAGCGGGCCGACCCGGGCCGCTACGAGATCACCGTCTTCGGTGCAGAACCCCGTCCCGCCTACGATCGCGTCCATCTCTCCTCCTACTTCTCCCATCACACCAGCGAAGATCTCTCCCTCGTCAAACCCGGTTTCTACGACAAGCACGGCATCCGCCTGCTGCTCGGCGAAGCGGTGAAAAAAATCGACAGGGCCAACCGCGAAGTGCACTCCAACAAGGGCACTGTGGTCGGGTACGACAAGCTGGTGCTGGCCACCGGCTCCTACCCCTGGGTGCCGCCCATTGCGGGCAGTCAGCACCACGAGTGCTTCGTCTATCGCACCATCGAGGATCTGAAAGCCATTCGCAGCGCCGCCAGGAGTGGCAAGAGCGGGGTGGTGATCGGGGGCGGCCTGCTTGGCCTCGAAGCGGCCGGTGCCCTCAAGGCGCTGGGTCTCGAGACCCACGTTGTGGAGTTTGCTCCGGTGCTGATGGCCGAGCAGCTCGACGGTCAGGGCGGCCAGCTGCTGCGCCGCAAGATCGAATCCATGGGGGTGCAGGTGCACACCAGCAAGAGCACCAGCGAGATCCTGATGCACGGCGGCGAACAGGCGAAACACCGCCTCGCCTTCGCCGACGGCAGCCAGCTGGAAGTGGACGTGGTGGTCTTCTCCACCGGCATTCGTCCGCAAGATACGTTGGGCCGTTACGGTGATCTCGCCATCGCCGAGCGCGGCGGCATCGTCATCGACGATCACTGCCTCACCTCCGACCCCGACATCTACGCCATCGGCGAGTGCGCCGCCTGGCAGGGCCGCTTCTTCGGGCTGGTGGCACCGGGCTACAAGATGGCCCAGATCACCGTCGACCATCTGCTCGGCGGCGACAGCCGCTTCGAAGGGGCAGACATGAGCGCCAAGCTCAAGCTGCTCGGCGTCTCCGTCGGCTCCATCGGTGATGCCCACGGCCGCACCCCGGGCAGCCACAGCTATGTGTTTCAGGACGATCAGGCTGGCGTCTACAAGAAGATCGTGGTGAGCGAGGACAACAGCCGCTTGCTCGGCGCCGTGCTGGTGGGTGTCGTGGAAGATTACGGCAACCTGCTGCAGATGATGCTCAACGCCCTGCCGCTGCCGAGCCACCCGGATACCCTTATCCTGCCCGCCTACGCCGGTGCCAAACCGACGCTGGGGGTGGATGCCCTGCCGGAAAGCGCCCAGATCTGCTCCTGCTTCGACGTCTCCAAGGGCGACATCGCCAAGGCGGTGGCCGAGGGTCACACCACCCTTGCCGCCATCAAGCAGCACACCAAGGCCGGTACCGGCTGTGGCGGCTGCGTGCCGCTCATCAGTCAGGTGCTCAACGCCGAGCTGGTGAAGCAGGGCATCGAGGTCAACAACCACCTCTGCGCCCACTTCCCCCACTCCCGTCAGGAGCTGTTCCATCTGGTCAAGGTGGAGGGGATCAAGAGCTTCGACGAGCTGCTGGCCAAGCATGGCCAAGGCTATGGCTGCGAGGTGTGCAAACCGACCGTCGGCTCCATCCTCGCCTCCTGCTGGAACGAGCATGTGCTGAGCCCGCGCAACATCCCGCTGCAGGACACCAACGACATCTTCCTCGGCAACATGCAGAAGGACGGCAGCTACTCCGTCATCCCGCGCATGGCCGGCGGCGAAGTGACCCCGGAAGGCTTGCTGGCGGTGGCCGAAGTGGCCCGCGACTACAAGCTCTACACCAAGATCACCGGCGCCCAGCGCATCGGCCTGTTCGGGGCCCAGAAGGATGATCTGCCCGCCATCTGGCGCAAGCTGCTGGCAGCCGGATTCGAGACAGGTCAGGCCTATGCCAAGGCGCTGCGTATGGCCAAGACCTGTGTCGGCAGCACCTGGTGCCGCTTCGGCGTGCAGGACAGCGTTGGCCTCGGGGTCTTCCTCGAGAACCGCTACAAGGGGATTCGCACCCCGCACAAGATGAAGTTCGGCGTCTCCGGCTGTACCCGCGAATGTGCGGAAGCCCAGGGCAAGGATGTCGGCATCATCGCCACCGATGCGGGCTGGAACCTCTATGTGGGCGGCAACGGCGGCATGAAACCGCGCCACGCCGATCTGCTGGCTTCTGACCTTGACCGCGAAACCCTCATCAAGCTGATCGACCGCTTTATGATGTTCTACGTCACCAGCGCCGACAAACTGCAGCGCACATCGGTCTGGCTCGGCAATCTGGAAGGGGGTGTCGACTACCTGCGCGAGGTGATCGTCGACGACAAGCTGGGGCTGGCCGAGACGCTGGAGCGCGATATCCAGACCCTCATCGACAGCTACGAGTGCGAATGGTCGCGCACCCTTAATGAAGAGGAGGCGCTCAAGCGCTTCAGCCACTTCATCAACAGCGACAAGCGTGACCCGGACGTCCAGTTCGTCAGCGAACGCGACCAGCACCGACCGGCGACCCCGGCCGAGCGCATCCCCGTCTACCAGATCGAAGTGGAAACCAAATGATGAAACTTGCCTGCCAACTCAACGACATCCTGCCGGGCACCGGCGTCTGCGCACTCATTGAGGGTCGCCAGATCGCCCTGTTCCGCCCGAGCGCGGCCGCCG
The DNA here is from genome assembly GCF_040908365.1 of Aeromonas sp. R2-4. Lineage (NCBI taxonomy): Bacteria > Pseudomonadati > Pseudomonadota > Gammaproteobacteria > Aeromonadales > Aeromonadaceae > Aeromonas > Aeromonas sp. R2-4. Next base: position 47,018 of record NZ_JBFODO010000007.1, on the reverse strand, counting down.
AGGTGTTCGCCATCGACAACCGGGATCCCTTCTTCGCCGCCAACGTGCTGTCGCGGGGTTTGATCTGCGAACACGACGGCGAGCTCTGGGTCGCCAGCCCGCTCAAGAAGCAGCGCTTTCGTCTGAGCGATGGCCACTGTTTCGACAACCCCGCCATGTCGGTTCAAAGCTACCCCGTTGAAGTGCGCGACCAGCAGGTCTGGGTCGCTGTCTAAAGACAAATTCACTCTCTTTCGGGCTGCCTGTGGGCAGCCCTTTCAAGGACTCACAAGATGTACACGGAAACCATCAACAAGTGCGCCGCCAACGCGGCCCGCATCAACCGCTTCGAGCGCAGCGACAAGCTCGGCTTCTGGCTCAGCTCCGCCATGGCGGGGGCCTATGTGGGCCTCGGCATCATCCTCATCTTCACCCTCGGCAATCTGGTGGATCCCGCCATCCGGCCGCTGGTGATGGGGGCCACCTTCGGTATCGCCCTGACGCTGGTGATCATCGCCGGCTCCGAGCTGTTTACCGGCCACACCATGTTCCTCACCTTCGGGGTGAAGACGGGCAAAATCACCATGGCCGACCTGCTGCGTATCCTGCCGCAGACCTGGGCGGGCAACCTGATTGGCTCCGTTGTGGTGGCGCTCATCTACTCCTACGGCGGCAGCCTGCTGCCGGATGCGGGCAGTCTGGCCCACAAGGTAGCGCTGGCCAAAACCCAGGCTCCGGCCCTGACCCTGTTTATGAAGGGCGTGCTGTGCAACTGGCTGGTCTGCCTCGCCATCTGGATGGCGCTGCGCACCGAAGGGGCCGCCCGCTTCATCGCCATCTGGTGGTGCCTGCTGGCCTTTATCGCCTCCGGCTACGAGCACTCCATCGCCAACATGACCCTGTTCGCCCTCTCCTGGTTTGGCGCCCACTCGGATGCCTACACCCTGGGCGGCATCGGCCACAACCTGCTGTGGGTGACCCTGGGCAACACCGTCTCCGGCGTCCTCTTTATGGGCCTCGGCTACTGGTATGCCACCCCGAAAGCTGAGCGCCCGGTTGCAGTGAGCGAGACCACCAGCACCGCCAACCAGACCCGAACCGCCTGATCCGGAGGCCCCATGGACTACTTGCCCATCTTTTGCCGACTCGACAACAAACCCGTGCTGCTGGTCGGCGGCGGCGAGGTAGCGGAGCGCAAGGCGCGCCTGCTGCTGGATGCCGGTGCCCACCTCACAGTCGTAGCGCCCGAGCTCGACCCCGAGCTGGCGGAACTGGCGGCCAACGGCAGCATCGAGTGGCTGGCCGGTGAATTTGCGTCGCAGCAACTGGCGGGCAAGTGGCTGGTGGTGGCCGCTACCGATCGGCGCGAGGTGAATGCGCTGGTCTACCAGAGCGCCAACCGGGCGCGGATCTTTGCCAACGTGGTGGACGACCCGAAACGCTCCAGCTTCATCATGCCATCGATCATCGATCGCTCGCCGCTGATGGTAGCCATCTCCTCCGGCGGCAAGGCGCCGGTGCTGGCCCGCCTGCTGCGAGAAAAACTCGAAGCCCTGCTGCCCCAGCATCTGGGCGCCGTCGCGGCCTTCGCCGGCAGCCTGCGGGAGCGGGTCAAGGCGCGCTTCGCCAGCATGGGGGAGCGGCGCCGCTTCTGGGAGCGGCTACTCGGGGCGGACCGGCTCGGGCAGGCGCTGGCACGGGGGGATCACGCTTCTGCCCACCAGCTGGCCGACAACCTGTTTGCCGACGAATGCAACACCGCTGGCGAAGTGGTGCTGGTGGGAGCGGGCCCCGGCGATCCGGGCCTGCTCACCCTACACGCCCTGCGCCAGATGCAGCAGGCGGACGTGGTGGTCTATGACCGGCTGGTCTCCGACGAGGTGATGGCGCTGGTACGCCGCGATGCCAAACGCATCTTCGTCGGCAAGCAGGCGGGCAACCACTGCGTGCCGCAGGAGGGGATCAACCAGCTCTTGCTGGAGGAGGCGAAAAAGGGGCAACGGGTGGTTCGGCTCAAGGGGGGCGACCCCTTCATCTTCGGCCGTGGCGGCGAAGAGCTGGAGACGCTGGTTGGCAGCGGCATCGGCTTTCAGGTGGTGCCGGGGATCACCGCGGCCAGTGGCTGCGCCGCCTACGCCGGCATTCCGCTCACCCACCGCGACCACGCCCAAAGCGTCCGTTTCGTTACCGCCCACGGCAAGGGTGGCGCCCGGGATCTCGACTGGCCGCTGCTGGCCAAAGACAAGCAGACGCTGGTGTTCTACATGGGGCTCTCCTCCTGCGCCACCATCCGCGAGCAGTTGCTGGCCCACGGCAAGGCAAGCAATACGCCGGTAGCGCTGATCGAGCGCGGCACCCAGCCCTGCCAGCGGGTCATTCGCGGCACCCTCGATGAGCTGCCCGCGCTGGCGGTGGGGGTCGAGAGCCCGGCCCTGATCATGGTGGGCTCGGTAGTAACGCTGGCCGACCGGCTCGCCTGGTTTGGCGAGGCACCACAGCGCCAGCGAGCCCTCGCCTGAGGGAGACTCGGCAACTCACCATGAGGCCACCAGCAGGTGGCCTCACTTTTACCTCCCTCTTCTCCCATCACGGTCATAACCTGTTGTTTTAAGTCTGGTATCCTATGGACATTGAGCCCTTGGCTACCATCTCAGGAATTCATCCCATGTCTCTTCCCATCAAGAACAGCGCCCGGCAGCGCGCGGATGACAGATCCCGCATTCTCACCCTGCTGCTGCGCGATGATGCCCTCACCGACAGCCTGCTCGATCCGCAGGTGGTGCAGGATGCCGAGCAGCGCGATCAGACCAGCGAACTCACTGCGCTGGTCAACGGGTTGCCCGCCGCCGACGTCGCCGATGCGCTGGAGTCGCTGCCGCCCGATGAGCGTCATGCCCTGTGGGCGCTGGTGGAGGAGGAGAAGCGCGGCCAGATCCTGGTCGAAGCGTCGGAGACGGTGTGGGACAGCCTCATCAGCGGGATGAGCGACAAGGAGCTGCTGCACGCCCTGCGCACCCTGGATATCGACGACCAGATCTATCTGGGCCAGTACCTGCCGCGCAACCTGATGGGGCGGCTGCTCACCTATATGGCCCCCGCCGACCGGGATCGAGTGCGGGAGGTGATCCGCTACGGCAAGCACACCGTCGGCGCCATGATGGACTTCGAGATCATCACCATCCGCCCCGAGGTGAGTCTGGCCACGGTGCAGCGCTATCTGCGCCTGCGCGGCAAGATCCCCGCCAACACCGACAAGCTGTTCGTCATCGACCGGCGCAACCACCTGCTGGGGGAGCTGGCCCTCACCACAGTGCTGCTGCACAAGCCCGCCACCCTGGTGAGCGACGTGATGGAGCGTGATCCGGTCACCTTCGATCCGGAGGATAACGACGAAGCGGCCGCCCGCACCTTCGAACGGGATGACCTGCTCTCCGCCGCCGTGGTGGATGGCAAGGGCAAGCTGATGGGCCGCCTCACCGTCGAAGAGGTGGTGGATCTGGTCTATGAGGAGAGTGACACCGACCTGCGCCGGATGGGGGGTATCAGCGAGGATGAAGACGTGTTCGCCCCGGTCTCCAAGGCGGTCAAGACCCGCTGGGCCTGGCTCGCCATCAATCTCTGCACCGCCTTTGTCGCCTCGCGGGTGATCGGCCTGTTCGAGCACACCATCTCCCAACTGGTGGCACTGGCGGCCCTGATGCCCATCGTCGCCGGGATCGGCGGCAACACCGGCAACCAGACCATCACCATGATAGTGCGGGCGCTGGCGCTGCAGCACATTCAGGCAGGCAACCTCTCCTTCCTGCTGCTACGGGAACTTGGCGTCGCCTTTATCAACGGGCTGGTGTGGGGCGGCACCATGGGCATCGCCACCTATCTGCTCTATCAGGATGCGGCGCTCGGCGCCGTAATGACCCTGGCCATGATGCTCAACCTGCTGGTGGCCGCCCTGATGGGGGTGATTATCCCCATGACCATGACCCGCCTCGGCCGCGACCCGGCAGTCGGTGCCAGCGTGATGATCACCGCCATCACCGATACCGGCGGCTTCTTTATCTTCCTCGGGCTGGCGACCCTGTTCCTGCTGTAAACCGTGCGTTGAAAACAACAAGGGAGCCACTGGCTCCCTTGTTGTTTCAGGCGCGTTTTCCCGCCCCTGCCGTTGGGCTGCTTATCGCTTGTCAGCGGTGATCAGCAAGCCATTGGTGTCGGGGAAGCCGATGATCAGCGCCTCTTTTTTGGCATCCGAGGTAAAGGTAGTGATATAGGCGACGCGGTTATCCATCGCCCGGGCCAGAGCGGCATTCCAGAGGTTTTCGATCGGCGTGGCGGCAGCGGATTGCTTGAAGTTGCACTTGCCAAACCCGCTCATGGTCAGCTTGCTCAACCCGGCCGTCGCACTCCCCTCGCCCACCAGCGTACAACCTGCCGCCGGGAACTCGATCGCTACCGTCAGCTTGCCGCCGTTGTTGGTGGTATCCACCTTGCCCACCATGTCGCTGCTGAAGCCATCGCTGCCCGTAGCACTCCAGCTGGCCGTGGTCACCGCTTTGGTGGTCAGGGCTGTCACCGCCACATGACCGCTGAAACCGGAATAGATGGGGGAGTTGTCGGAGAACTTGGTGCCGCTCCGGGTGAAATCAAAAACCCAGCGCTTGCTCTCCTTGCCCTGCAGATCGATGACCGGCTGATCCTGGAAGGTGATGAGGTTGTGGTCATTGGTCACCGAGCTGAGCGCAGTGCTGGTGCCGAGCCGTTCGCTGTTGCGGATCAACTGCACCGGGTAGATCCCGTCTTTGTCGGCTTTCTGGTCAGCCTGCCCCAACCACTGGCTGTTGGTCTCGACCTTGCCCACCTGATGATCCACCCAGACACCCCAGTGCTGCACGGTTTCACCCTTCGGGTAGACCAGCGCCAGACCATCCAGATCCTTGATCATGCGCGGCGTCGCCTTGTCGCCGTCGCGGCTCATCAGATTCGCTTGGTAAAGACCCGCCTCCGGCAGGGCCAGTGGCACCCGCTTGGCGATGCTGTTGGCAGCTTTTTCGCTGTCACAGGCAGACAGGGCAGCGGCGCAGGCGATGGCCAGCAGCGCTTTGTTGTGCATTTTCATGAGTTTTTATTCCTTGCTGTCGCTTTGTAATTTTTAGATGCAATCAATCGCCGCTGAATTTAAGGGAAAGGTCATCTATCAGTCGAATGGAGATCTGTAACCAACCATTACAGCCTCGCAGGAACGGCAGGCCGCGCAGCTTGCCCCGACCGCACTGCGGTGACTACAGGGTGACTCACGGCGGAAAAGCAGCGAGGGTAGCGACCCGAAAAAACAGATGAAAATCAGAGTCATAACTCTATTAACAGGAGGGTAATTAGCCCGAATTGCCAGCCTGCTCACAATCGGATTCTTTTGCTGTCGATAGAATGCACCACGCTGGCATACCCATAACAAGAGAATCCAACAATGAAAACCACCCTCAAACTGAGCGCGGTGGCAGTTATCTTTTTGCTGTCCGGCTGTGACGACAACAACTCTCAGGCCCCCGGTGATCTCACCCTGCGGCTGATCGAAACCTCTGATATCCACTCCAACCTACTGAGTTACGACTACTACCAGAACAAGCCGGATGCCTCGCTGGGCTTTGCCCGCACCGCTGTGCTGATCCGCAAGGCCCGCGAAGAGAACGCCAACAACTTGCTGATCGACAACGGCGACCTGATCCAGGGCACCCCGCTGGCCGACTATATCCACGACCAGCAGGTCAAACAGCAGTGGCTGAGCAAGCAGACCCACCCCGCCATCAAGGCGCTCAACACCATGAGCTATGATGTCGGCAACCTGGGCAACCACGAATTCAACTTCGGTCTCGACTTCCTCTCAGAGACCCTGAAAGGGGCCAACTACCCCTACATCAACGCCAACGTCTTCCAGGCCGATGCCTTCAGCCGTGATGGCAAGGGCACCATCGACTGGAGCAAGCAGAAGTTCAAACCCTATGTGGTGCTGGATCGTCAGGTGAAGGATGCCAACGGCAATACCCAGACCATCAAGGTCGGTGTGCTGGGCCTGACCCCGCCCCAGATCACCCAGTGGGACAAGCGCAATCTGGAAGGCAAGGTGGTGGTGGCCGATATGGTCGAGACCGCCGAGCACTATGTACCCGAAATCCGCGCCAAGGGCGCAGACATCGTCGTGGTCGTGGCCCATACCGGCATCATAGGTGACCCGCGCGAACCCATGATGGAGAACGCCGCACTGCCGCTGGCCAAGGTGAAGGGGGTCGATGCCCTGCTGCTGGGCCACGCCCACCGCACCTTCCCGGGTGACTACCCCAACATGACCGACGTGGACAACGAGAAAGGCACCCTGGCGGGCGTACCGACCGTGATGCCGGGCGTCTGGGGCAACCACCTCGGCATCATCGACCTGCACATGACCTGGAAAGAGGGTCGCTGGGAAGTGGCCTCCAGCCAGTCCCAGCTGCGCAAGATCGACAGCAGCGCCAGCAGCACCGAAGATCAGGCGGTGGTCGATCAGGTCATTGCCGAGCACGAGCAGGCAAACCAGTGGCTGGACGAGCCCCTCAGCAAGATCACCAAGCCAATCCACAGCTTCTTCGCGCTGGTACAGGATGACCCCTCCATCCAGATCGTCAGCGACGCCCAGCTGTGGCATGCCAAGAAGCTGCAACAGGATGGTCAGCTCAAGGAGAAATGGCCCATCCTCTCCGCCGCCGCGCCATTCCGTGGCGGTCGCAACGGTCCGACCGACTTCACCTATGTACCGGCTGGCGATATCTCCCTGCGCAACGTGGCCGACCTCTATGTCTACCCCAACACCCTGCAGGTGGTCGCCATCAATGGCGCGACCGTACAGGAGTGGCTGGAGAAGAGCGCCGTCCAGTTCAACAAGATCGATGCCGCCAGCACCGCCACCCAGTGGCTGGTGAACGAGAAGTACCGCACCTACAACTTCGACGTGATCGACGGGGTGAACTATCAGGTCGATGTTACCAAACCCGCCCGTTACGATGTGGATGGCAACAAGGTGAGCGACAGCTATCGCATCACCAACCTCACCTATCAGGGCAAGGCAATCGACCCGGCCCAGATGTTCTACGTGGTGACCAACAACTACCGCGCCAGCGGTGGTGGCAACTTCCCGGGCATCAACGCCAAGGTGATCGTCCATGAAGATCAGTTCGAAACCCGCGAAGTGCTCTCCGAATACCTCAAGGATCTGGCAGAGAAGAATCCGGCCGGTTTCGAGCCCCCGGCAGACAACAACTGGCAGCTGGCCCCCCTGCCCGCCAATCTGGATCTGCGCATCTACAGCTCGCCACGCAGCGAGGCGCAAGCCCTGACCGGTGGCAAGCTGAACTATGTAGAGACCCTGCCACCCACCGATGCCAAACACCCCGGCTTTGGTGTCTACAAGCTGGTGCTGGCTCCCTGAGCCTCAGAGTTCATCAGGCAATAACCTCTGCAACCCCCTCCTGATACGAGGGGGTTTTTGATGGTGCAGGCAGAGGGTCAGCTCTTGTACGCCAGCCGCTACCCGCAGCAACTCACGCAGCCCGTTTATCCCTTCACGCCATCGCCTCCCTCTGTCGAACCATCCAGATCCCGGCTGGTCTGCCCCATACCGCCCATAAAAAAACAGGCCCACCGAAGTGGGCCTGCTGTTATCTGTGTGATCGGGAATATCGCGATAAAAGGCGCTACTCCCGCTCCTTCACATAAGGTGTACCAAGTGCCTTCGGCGCCACGGCACGGCCGATAAAACCGGCCAGCAGGAACACGGTCAAGATGTAGGGCAGTGCCTCGATGGCCTGCACCGGAATGGCGAAGCCACCGATGCTGACCCCTTGCAGGCGGATGGCGACTGCATCGAGGAAGCCGAACAGCAGACAGGCAGCCATGGCATTCCAGGGGCGCCACTTGCCGAACACCAGCGCCGCCAGCGCCATAAAGCCCTTGCCCGCACTCATGTTGGGGATGAACTGGGCCGTCTGGGCCACCGCCAGATAGGTGCCACCGATACCAGCCAGCAGGCCGCCGATGAGGAGCGCGGTGTAGCGCATCCGCACCACAGAGATACCGGCAGTATCGACCGCAGCAGGCGCCTCGCCCACCGCCCGCAGACGCAGACCGAAGCGGGTACGGAACATCACCCACCAGGCCAGCGGTACGCAGGCGAACGCCACGTACTCCAGCAGGGAGTGGCCACTCAGCAGCTCGCTGTAGAGCTGGCCGATCACCGGCACATCCCACAGCTCCTTGGCATAGGGCAGGTCGATGGGGGCGAAACGGGCATCGCCGGAGAGTGCCGGAGTCTGGCCACCCTGATCGAACCAGTAACGGCCCAGGGTGACGGTCAGACCGGCCGCCAGAATGTTGATGGCCATCCCGCTCACCACCTGATCACCGCGGTGGGTGATGGTGGCAAAGCCGTGCATCAGGGCAAACAGGATGGAGACACCCACCCCGGCCCCCAGACCTATCCAGGCAGAACCGGAGACCGCCGCAGCCGCACCACTGGCGAACGCTGCTGCCAGCAGTTTGCCTTCCAGCGCGATATTGACCACCCCGGAGCGCTCGCAAAACATGCCCGCCATGGCGGCGAGAATGAGCGGCGGCGCGGTACGGATGGTCGCATCCAGCATCAGGATCAGAATTTCAAACATGATCAGACTCCTTTAGCTTGTGCGGCTGAGCGGTTGGCAAACGCCAGATAGAGCTGCTCGATGCGCGGACGCATCATGTGCTCAAGGGCGCCACAGAACAGGATCACCAGACCCTGCAACACCACCACGATGTTGCGGTCGACACCGAACTCGAAGCTGAGCTCGGCGCCCCCCTGATAGAGGAAGCCGAACAGCAGGCTGGCGATGATGACGCCCACCGGATGGTTGCGCCCCATCAGCGCCACCGCGATACCGGTGAAGCCGAACCCTTCCACGAAGTTGAGCTTGATCTGGTGCAGCTCACCCTGCAGCACGTTGAGGGCAAAGAAGCCCGACAGCATGCCGGAGATGACCATGGCCAGGATCACCACCTTGGGATAGGAGATACCGGCATAGGCGGAGGCACTTTGGCTGGCGCCGACCGAGCGGATCTCGTAACCCCAGCGAGTGTGCCAGATAAAGACCCACACCAGCGCCGCACAGATCAGCGCCCAGAAGAAGCTGATATTGAGCGGGCTGTTGGGGATCTCCATCCCGAACAGGTTCGCCAGCCCGCTCATCTTGGGCAGCCAGCTTGCTTCGGCAAACACCTTGCTCTCGGTCGCCATCGAGCCGGGCGGCTTGAACACCTCCACCAGCAGATAGGCCATCAGCGAGGCGGCGATGAAGTTGAACATGATGGTGGTGATCACGATATGGCTGCCGCGCTTGGCTTGCAGCCAGGCCGGAATAAAGGCCCAGGCCGCCCCGAACAGACCACCGGCTATGATGGAGAGCGGCAACAGCAGGGCAAACGGCAGCACATCGCCGAGCATCAGACAGACCAGACCGACACCGAGCCCGCCGATATAGGCCTGACCTTCACCACCGATGTTGAACAGACCGGCGTGGAAGGCGACCGCCACCGACAGACCGGTAAAGATAAAGCCGGTTGCGTAGTAGAGGGTGAAGCCGACCCCTTCACCTGTGCCGAACGCGCCGTACCACATGATCTTGGCGGCATCGACCGGGTTGATGTCGAGGTAGTAGAACAGAATGGCCGACACCAGGAAGGCCAGCAGGATGTTGACCGCAGACAAGACGCCTACGGAGACCCAGGCAGGAATACGTACTTGGCTCATCAGTGGGCCTCCTTGGCAACGTCATCGGGAACGATATTCGCCATCATCAGACCAATGGTACGCTCATCCGCCTTGGCACCATCCAGCTCGCCGACGATGCGACCATCGGCAATCACCAGAATCCGGTCTGCGAGGCTCATGATCTCGTCCAGCTCCACCGAGACCAGCAGCACCGCCTTGCCCTTGTCGCGCATGGCGATGATCTGCTGATGGATATACTCGATGGCGCCGATGTCGACCCCGCGGGTCGGCTGGCCGATCAACAGCACATCCGGGTCCTGCTCCACTTCACGGGCGATCACCAGCTTCTGCTGGTTGCCACCGGAGAAGTTGGCGGTCTTGTGATCGGGATGGGGCGGGCGCACGTCCCACTTCTCCATCTTGGCCTGACAATCCTGCTGGATCGCCTCCTTGTTCTGCAGCCAACCCTTGTTGTATTGCGGGCGGCGGTGATAACCGAGAATAAAGGCCTCTTTCGCCTCGAAGCGGTTGATCAGCCCCATCTTGTGGCGATCTTCCGGCACATGACCGAGGCCGTAGTTGCGCACCAGCTCGGGATCGGCCGGGTGCTCCGCGCTCACCTTGTGCACGCCGCTGCGGCTGCTGATGGTAAAGCCCCCCTTGCTCGGCTTGAGAATGCCGCCAAGCAGGCTGAGCAGTTCGGACTGACCGTTGCCGGAGACCCCGGCGATGCCGACCACTTCACCGGCCCGCACCTCGAAGCTGACCGATTTGACCCGCTCCACCTTGCTGGCGTCGAAATAGCTGAGCCCTTCGATCTTCAGCTTGGCTTCACCGGGCTGGGTTGGCCCCTTGTCGACTTTGAGTCGCACCTTGCGGCCCACCATCAGTTCGGCCAGCTGCTCCTTGTCGGTATCCTTGGTGGCGACGTGTGCCACCATCTCGCCACGGCGCATGATGGAAACCTGATCGGTAATGGCCAGGATCTCCCGCAGCTTGTGGGTGATAAGGATGATGGTTGCCCCCTGATCCCGCAGCTTTTTCAGCACCTCGAACAGGTGATCCGCCTCTTGCGGGGTCAGTACCCCGGTCGGCTCGTCGAGGATCAGGATGCGGGCGCCGCGATAGAGCGCCTTGAGAATTTCGACCCGCTGTTGCAAGCCAACCGGCAGATCTTCGACCTTCTCGTGTAGCGGCACGTCGAGGCCATAATCCCGCGCCAGTTCGCCCAGCAGCTTTTCGGCTGACGCCACGCTCTGCTGAAGGTGCCAGCCGTTCTCAGCGCCGAGGATGACGTTTTCCAATACGGTGAAGTTATTGACCAGCATGAAGTGCTGGTGAACCATGCCCACGCCTGCGGCAATCGCATCTTGTGAGCCATGGGGTTTGAAAGGATTCCCGTCGATCAGCATCTCGCCTTTGTCGGCATGGTAGAAACCATAAATGATGCTCATCAGGGTGGACTTACCGGCGCCATTTTCGCCGACAATGCCGTGGATACTGCCTTTGCGAACCTTAAGGTCGATCAGCTTGTTGGCGTACACTTCGCCGAACCGCTTATCGATACCTCTTAATTCGATGGCATAGCGATCTGTCTGGTCCATGATGCAGCCCTGCGTTTCATGAAATAAGACTAAAAACCGGCCCGTGCGGGCCGGTGGTGCGTTGAGAGTCGTAGCAACTATCTAATTAGTATTTGCAGGTGTTATCGCTCATGTAGTCATGAACCTTGACCTTGCCAGCGATGATTTCAGCCTTGATGGCATCCACCTTGGCTTTCATTTCCGGGGTGATCAGCTTCTCGTTGTCCTTGTCGAGCGCCCAATCCACACCGCCTTCAGCCAGACCCAGGTTCTTGATACCCGGCTTCCACTCGCCTTTGGCAGCGTCATCCCAGGTCTGGTAAGCGGCCAGACCCACAGACTTGACCATGGAGGTCAGCATGGTGCCCGGTTGCAGGTGGTTCTGGTTGGAGTCCACCCCGATGGCGAACTTGCCGCTGTCCTTGGCTGCCTGATAGACACCGATACCGGTACCGCCAGCTGCGGCGTAAACCACGTCAGCGCCCTTGGCGAACTGGGACTTGGCCAGCTCGGCACCTTTGGCCGGGTCAGCAAACGCGGCCGGGGTAGAGCCCGCCATGTTCTGGAACACTTCGATCTTCGGATTGACGAACTTGGCACCCTGCTCGTAACCGCACTGGAATTTACGGATCAGCGGGATATCCATGCCACCCACGAAGCCGACCTTGCCGCTCTTGGAAGCGATGGCTGCCAGCGCGCCCACCAGGAAGGAACCTTCATGCTCCTTGAAGATGACGGACTGGACGTTCGGCTTGTCGACCACCATGTCGATGATGGTGAACTGGGTTTTCGGGAATTCGGTCGCAACCTTCTCTACCGCAGAACCCATGTTGAAACCGACCGCCACGATCGGGCCGTTGCCACGGCTGGCCAGACGACGCAGACCCTGCTCGCGCTGGGCTTCGTTCTGGGGTTCAAACTCTTTGACCTTGACGCCCTTGTCCTTGTTGTAGAGCTCGACGCCGTTACGGAACACGGCTTCGTTGAATGATTTGTCATACTTGCCCGCGGTGTCATAAATGACGGCTGGCTCGGAAGCAGCCTGAGCAGAGAGAGCAGCGAGAGTGAGGGAGGCCACGGTGGCCAGCTTGAGCACTTTAGTCACGATCGTATCCTTGATTGTTATTAAGTGAGGGAACTTGCTTGCCTGTCAGAGCAGGCTATCTAGCACGCAGGCTTACTCTAAGTCAGCCCCGATGCGGGTCAAGCAAATGATAAGGGAAAAACGTTTGCGTTAACGGTTTGAATTCTAAGCAAATAACATTATAAGCAGTTGTTTTTTAGCTACTTTTCAGTTTTTTATGCTAACAACCAAAAGACCCAAACGACATTTCTCTTATTGTTCAGCAAGTTACTGTAAACCGTTTTCCCCTCTTATTCATCCAGCCCCCCGGCAAGCCCGTGATCCGGCTCGCAAAACTACGCTTACCTATTTTGCGGTTAAAGGGATCGCCCATCCCCTCTCTGGTCGTCACAGCAATACTTCACACATCCGAAACTTAGGCTATCTCACAATTCATCAATAGGCGGGATCCAGATCAATATGAAAACCATATGAGCCCCTGTATGATGCTTACCGCACGGGCTCAAATGCAACTAACAACAATGTCAATTGAGTACTGCATATCAATCCATGCCACTCTCTCCTATCTGGCTTCCTCAGCTTGGTACAGGTGGCATATGTATCGTTGTTTCAGGGAAATAAAAATGAAAAAAAATGTTCTGGCTTTATCGGTTGTGGCAGCGTTATCCAGCTTGACGCTGGCAGGTTGTGGCGGTGGTGGCGACAGTGCCAGCACTGACAATGGCAATAATGGCGGCAATGGTGGAAACGTCACCAAGCCGACTTTGACCGCTACCTTTATTGATAGTGCAGTAGCAGGCTTGAACTACACCTGCGGCAACTACACCGCCCTCACCGATGGGCAAGGCCAGTTCCTCTTTAATGACGGTGACACCTGTGCATTCAAACTGGGTTCAATCCCGCTTGGGGAAACTCAGGTTAAAAAAGGTCAGACCCTGGTGACCCCATACACCATCGCCGAGAAGGGTGACAAAGGTCGCGCCATTCGTATCGCTGCACTGCTGCAAACTATGGATGCTGACGGTGATGCAAGTAACGGGATTACTCTGAAAACAGAGGATGTGGTCAAGCTAGGCAACACTCTTCGTTTTGGCAACGATGATGAGTTTAACACCAGCCTGAATGAAGCCCTGAAACAGGCACAGCTCGACAAAAAAGTTGTTGATACAACAGCTGCCGCAGCACATATGAATGCCTCGCTGGCAGTGATTAATGGTCAATCAGTTGCTGTAGATAAAGTCCTGCGAAGCCTGCTCGAAGAAAGCCAAGATTGGCAAAAAACCAACTTTGAAAACAAACTGCGTGAATACAAGGATATCTTGAACGCAGAAACCGGCGATCAGGGCAAAGCCGATCGCGAGGTGGTCAAATCTGTCATTACCTTGATGGAAATCACCAATGACCCCATCGTCAGCAACCGCTTTGATATCCAGCCCCCTTCGGCTCTTGGCCAGGGATACCAGACCTCACTGGCTAAAATTCTGGATATCATCGTCAATCCATCCGATATGATCACTTTTGCTATCAAGGAGCAGCCCACCCAGACCGATGATATCTCTCGTCTAATGGGTAAATATGCGCTGGAGCTGGAAAGTATCAACAATACCTTGACAAATATTGTCAAGCCTGATTATCTCGCAAAATATGGTGATGATGACAAGCTGACCTTGAATTTTGCCCAAGTGCAAGAGTTACGCGCAACGGCCCTGGCTATGTCATCGGCAATGAATGTGATCTCTGCATATCAATATGGCTCTGCCAGCCAGTTTAAAGTTGCTCAAGAAAATGTCACCTTTGACAAATTCAGTACCAAATACAACTGGATACCTGGTAATCCAGGTCAGTCTGAGCGTACAGTTACTTTTGGCACCGAGACTGTTGACGCAGAATATCTGAATATCAATATTCGCCCCGCCGAACTGCTAAAAGACAACAACTTCTTCAAGTTCAATTCGAACTATGGAACCCTACTGGCAAAAGCCAAAACGCAGCTGCAACAAGCCATCCAGCTGACGCTCGCCACATCGTTGCCAGAGTCAGACTCTGATTTGAACCGGGAGATGCTGAAAGACCTGCAAAAACACCTTACTGGCGACAAGAGCACAGTTGAACTCAACGACTATGTGTTGATCGATGATGAAGGTGAGTGGCTGGGCCAACATGTCGAGACCAAGTACACCGTCAACCTGAACAGCTACTTCTCGTCCGGTATCGACCGCGATGCAATAGACATTGGTGTGACGGAATATTGCAAATACAGAGGGGAGACGATTGGCGAATATGACGTTAATCTATCCAAAGCCCTCGACACCGCCATGTGTCACCTGACTGAATCTGAGGTTAAATACATTTATCAACAATTTGATACCCATCACTCATATTATCCATTTTATTTCCTTCGGGTAAGCCAGGAAATAAACCCTGAGACTGGCTATCCAGACTACACACCTCATTATGCCCAAGGCTTCCCAATGCGCTGGTTTGCAGATATCCGAGCAAAACAGGGTGGGAATTTTGGCAAGGTATTCGTCTCTTGTAAAGCTCGTCTACCTGCAGCCGGCCAAGAGTGGCAAGAGAAACCTTGTGATTGGCTGCTCTCCAACAGCCTTTCTGAATAATGATTAAAGGCATTATATTTATATGCCTGTTCACCCCGATGGCTAACGCCATCGGGGTTATTTCGCAATATTCAGATTTGCGGCAGTCTTATTTTGATGCTGATGGAAAATTCAAATACCGCATTACTGTCAAGAAATACAAAGAAGACTTTTCTGCGATCAAATCCGCCAATTGGCTAAGTCTGATGTCAATTAGCCGTTTGCAGAGTCAGAGCGTTGCTCTTGGCCAAGGAACATTTGAAACCTTATCAACCAATATTAGATTCACACATGGCACCTATAGTCGCGGTAACATTGTGTTATTCAATGCCTATGGTTGTAACCAGTCGAACTGTTTCTCCAGCCATGAAGTCCGCATTCGCCCAAGCGACCTTCAATTGCAAGCCGGACGAACCATGCTGTTTGATACCAATGGCCACGCGTTTGCACACAAACGCAGCTATCAACTCTCTCTTCGCTAACGCAACAGGTTAGCCATTCCATTCACATGGCCGTATAATCCCCGCCTGTATAAATAAACAGGAGTGGTGATGGACGTTTCAACCCTGCTCGACGGGCTCAACGACAAGCAAAGAGATGCCGTTGCGGCGCCCCGCAGCAACCTGCTGGTGCTGGCCGGTGCCGGTTCGGGCAAGACCCGGGTGCTGGTGCACCGTATCGCCTGGCTGATGCAGGTGGAACGCTGTTCACCCTTCTCCATCATCGCGGTCACCTTTACCAACAAGGCGGCGGCCGAGATGCGCGGCCGGGTCGAAAAAGTGATCGGCGACGGCGTGCGCGGCATGTGGATCGGCACCTTCCACGGTATCGCCCACCGTTTGCTGCGGGCCCACCATCTGGATGCGGGCTTGCCGCAGGATTTCCAGATCCTCGACTCCGACGACCAGTACCGTCTCATTCGCCGGGTGCTCAAGGCGCTCAACCTCGACGAGAAGCACTGGGCCCCGCGCGCCGTGATGGGCTACATCAACGGCAAGAAGGACGAAGGCCTGCGCCCCGGCGACATCGACCTCTACGGCGACCCCGTCACCCGCACCTATCAGCAGATCTACAAGACCTATCAGGAGACCTGCGATCGCTCCGGTCTGGTGGACTTTGCCGAGCTGCTGCTGCGCGCCCATGAGCTGTGGCTCAACAAGCCGCACATCCTCGAGCACTATCGGGATCGCTTCCAGAACATCCTGGTGGACGAGTTCCAGGATACCAACGGCATCCAGTACGCCTGGTTGCGGATGCTGGCGGGCAACAGTGGCAAGGTGATGATCGTCGGCGACGATGACCAATCCATCTACGGCTGGCGCGGCGCCAAGATCGAGAACATCCAGCGCTTCCTGACCGACTATCAAGGCGCCGAAACCATCCGCCTCGAGCAGAACTACCGCTCCACCGCCAATATCCTCAAGGCCGCCAACAGCGTCATCGCCAACAACGCCGAGCGCCTTGGCAAGGAGCTGTGGACCGAAGGGGCCGAGGGCGAGCCGATTTCGCTCTACGCCGCCTTCAACGAGGTGGACGAAGCGCGCTTCGTGGTCGGCCGTCTCAAGGATTGGAAGGAAAAGGGCGGCCTCCTGGCCGACTGCGCCATCCTCTATCGCTCCAACGCCCAGTCGCGGGTGCTGGAAGAGGCGCTGATGCAGGACGCCATGCCCTATCGCATCTACGGCGGCCTGCGCTTCTTCGAGCGGCAAGAGATCAAGGACGCCATGGCCTACCTGCGGCTTATCAACAACCGTGGCGACGACGCCAGCTTCGAGCGGGTGGTCAACACCCCGACCCGCGGCATCGGCGATCGCACCCTCGAGATCCTGCGCGGCAACGCCCGCGATCAGGGGCTCAACCTGTGGCAATCGGCCAAGGCCCTGCTCAACGACAAGGTGCTGACCGGTCGCGCCGGTAATGCGGTGCGCGGCTTTGTCGATCTGATCGACGCGCTGGAAGAACAGGTCTCCCTGCTGCCGCTGCACCAGCAGGCGGATATCGCCATCCAGAACTCCGGCCTCAAGGCGATGTATCTGACAGAAAAGGGCGAGAAATCCCAGGCGCGGGTAGAGAACCTGGACGAACTGGTCACCGCCTGCCGCCAGTACCAGCGCCCGGACGAGCTGGAGGATATGAGCGATCTCTCCGCCTTCCTCGCCCACGCGGCGCTGGAATCCGGCGAGAATCAGGCGGACGAATATGCCGATGCGGTGCAGCTGATGACCCTGCACAGCGCCAAGGGCTTGGAGTTCCCGCTGGTGCTGCTGGTCGGTGTGGAAGAGGGGATGTTCCCCAGCCAGCAATCCACCGAGGAGTCGGGCCGGCTGGAAGAGGAGCGCCGCCTCTGTTACGTCGGCATGACCCGCGCCATGGAGAAGCTCTACATCTGTTATGCCGAGAGCCGCCGCATCTACGGCCGCGAGATGTTCCACAAACCGAGCCGCTTTATCCGCGAGATGCCCGCCGAGTGTCTGGAAGAGATCCGGCTGCGCACTCAGGTCAGCCGCCCCACCCAGTACGGCCGCTTTAGCCAGAACGAGGTGCAGCAGAGCTTCGATGCCAGCGGCATCAAGCTCGGCCAGCGGGTGCTCCATCCGAAATTCGGCGAAGGGGTGGTACTCAACTTCGAAGGGGTCGGCCAGCAGAGCCGGGTGCAGATCCAGTTCGACGACGTCGGCGCCAAGTGGCTGGTGACGGCGTATGCGAGATTAGAAGCACTCTGATTTTTCCCGCCTTTTGATACAACCAACCCGGCTTAGGCCGGGTTGCGACAGTCCTTGTAATCTCATTCTCTAGGGACATGATCTAGCTCTCATATTCACTTGAATATCTTGTTTAATAAGGCTTATTCCCCTAGACTGCACATTATTAGCTCTGATTTTTCAGAGCTTTTTGCTCTTTAGAACAGTATGAATAACTATATATTGTGGTTTTTATACAGAAAGACACTACATATAGTATTTTGCAACATAAAAAGACCTGCGGATGTCATCAGTATGACTTCTGTTGGATCAACAGTTAAGAGGAAACAGGAGGGACAATATGCTTTATGCCGTACCTCAAACATCAGCTAACTCATTGGAGTTAGTCAAAATAGTCTTACAGATGATTGCATCTCAAGAGCAAGTGAATGACGCCCTCAAAACATTCATTTACGATGTTATCGTAGAGGCTAATTCATTGTCTAAACAGCAAGATGGCAATTATTCAATACCGAATCATAGAGAGGCTATCTCATTAGCTGTAGAGATACTTCAACAAGAAGATCTTGCTCATTTATTGGAAACGGTGACAAGCAAAGATATGCTTAACCAAAATGTAGCTAATAATGCTTTAAAACATATGGCGTATTATGCTTGATCAAGTCCAGTTAAATATTCTAAATATAAAACTTAAGGAGATCTCAGAATCTCCTTATTTTTCGACTAATTTAAACTCATTTGTTAGGAAATTGAATGGACTTGCTGCCATTCTCCTTCGAGACTACACATCAATAGAAAATCATATTGTAAAAAGTTTTATTCAAAATATAACTAGTGCAACAAATTTCTTTACCGGAAGCACTACAAAAAAAATTCCATATGAGATTGTTTTTTGTCTTGAAGATGCTTGTGAAAAATGGATTGATGAGAAAACTATAATTACAACAGCACTATCTCCTGATATACACGGTTTCTATTTCAGCACTGTCGAAAGAACTTTCTATGATCTATCATCCAAAAGGTTTGGCATTGATTTTGAGCATAAATTAATTCAAATCTCTCTTCCAGAGATGTACCGTAGAAAACCTCTCTTCGTTACTCCTCTCTATCATGAGCTAGGGCATTTTATCGATATAACCATCGGGATATCTGATATTGCCTTCCTTATTTGTCAGCGTGATGGCCTCAGTGTAATTAATGATCTGTACCCTCCCAACCTACCAAAGGAAATATCGGAGCAAGATAAAAACAGAATTTTAATGAGCCACTGCAGAGAATATTTTGCTGACCTATTTAGCGCTCAATTCATTGGTTATTCTGGAATAAAATTATTGCAAGAGATAGCTGGTGACCATGATGCAAGTTTCACACACCCATCTACAAGTAATAGGGTTTCCATTGTAAGCGACTTCTTACAAGGAAATAAAAACTCTATCATTGAACTTTTTAATTTTACAATTAGCATCCTGCATAGCCATGGTAAATTACGCTTACCGTCATTGACAGCGTGTCAATTAACCCCTGACATATCAGATGCTTTTGATAATGCAAGGCCTTATCGCATAAATAGTAGAGATGAGATGCACGCATTTGTTAATAGTGGCTGGGAGTACTTGTGTAGCACGAAGACAACGCCTAGTGGGTGCTGGTCTGGATTCGCTCCGGATCTCGTAGAAGGTAAAATTAATGATTTGGTAGAAAAATCAATACGCAACTATATACTGATGGAAAAGTGGGGACAGCATGCACCTACTGAATAAAAATGAAATACTAAAATCTTACGAGTCCACAGATCCTGACTCACTTTTTATTGAACCTCTTCTTGATACTAGCCAAATTGGTAGTTTCACTATTGACTTGCGGCTTGGTTATGATTTTCTAGTTTCTGTGATGACAAGAAAACCATCGATCAAACTACATCCTTCAGATACCGTTGAGACTCATCAACCTATTCGAACTTTTTTCCAAGAAACTAGGCGGGATATGGGAGAACGATTCTTGCTTCACCCACATCAAGTTGTATTAACGACGACTTTAGAATATGTTAGCCTCCCTAGTGACTGCTATGCTGATGTTTTATCAAGAAGTAGTTATACAAGGTTGGGTTTATCAGTAAATACTATGATTCAACCTGGTTATCACGGTTGCATTTCTTTAGAGTTATTTAATCATGGGAATAGCCCTATAGAGTTAATTGTTGGTTCAAAAGTATGTCAAATACGTATATTTAAGAATGAAACAGGTGCAGATTATTTTGCTGAGAATAATAGTAGAAAGTATTTTGGTAATGTTAGACCAGTAATATCTGCTGCAGAAGTTGATGAAGACCTAAAACGGCTTAATCAAATGCGAAACAGAATGTGAATGCACAATATTGCGCTTCCATCTTTCTAATCAAGATGGAGCTTTTACAGCCATGCCTTGTTTTCCATCACTCCTTTCTGACAAAGGCGTAGCTGGTGAGGCTACGCCCGTTTCCGATAATGCTTTCTGATTACTTAACCAACTTGCTCTCCATTACCCCTTGCTTGCCCTCCTCTTCGCTGACCTGGCTCAGCTTGGAGCGGGCCATCAGCAGGCCCATCTTGACCTCCTGCCAGACGTAGTAGTTTTTACCTGCCTCGGTACTAAGGGTCAGAGTGGCATCGTTTTCCGACTTGGAGGTGATGGTGTGGCTGCCCGGTGTCACCTGCTTGAGGATATAGCTGTGGGCCACGGTGTCGCCTACGGCAGAACCATCCACCAGCAGCGGCATTTTCACCGCCGCACCGAAGGTCTCGTTGCGATAGATATAGAGGTTGGCCGCATCCTTGGGGGCTACAAACTGCTTGGCCTGCGCGTCTGCGGTGGCATCGGCCATGGGTACGGAAGCACAACCGGAAAGCAGCGCCGCCGATAGCAGGGCGGCACTCATCATTATTTGCCTGAACATAGTCGTTATTTTTTAGTGAGTTAACGGGATTAAAAGGTTCGCATGAGCCTGCACTGGCTGACAATCGCTCAAATCGAGCGGGGTGTGACCCGGCTCAATTTTTCAGCATTTGGTGGGATGAAGGAGGAAATCAGAAACCCGGCCGCCAGATGGGGCGCGGCGGCCGGGTGAATTGTAAAGAGTAGGGTGACAGGGAAAGGGATCAGCCTAGTCTAATCAACTCGATGGGGGCGTAGCGCTCACCGGAGTTTGCCAGCAGCACGCACTTCTCATGCTCCGCCTGATAGGGGGTCATATTGTCGGTGTTGGCCTCTTTCAGAAAATCGACTGCGCCAGTGGCGGCAATCATGACGCGCTGACCCAGGTTCAGCACATTGCGGTTACGGTCATAGATCTTCATTTCATTCTCCTTTTCTTGTGTCCTGGCAAATGCGCAGGCGTCTGTCCAGGACAACGGCATTCAGCCTACGCCCCTGAAAAAAGGTGATTTATGTCACAGATCAAAAAAGGGGCGATAAGGGACTCGCAGGTTCAAAAAGCGAGCAGGGCTGCTTGGCCAGCGGCTGTCGCGCGAAGTAGCGCAGCCCTGCCCTTTTCATCGTAGCGGGCTCGAACTCGGCAGCGGTTGGGGTATATTGGTGGCCGATTAGCCAGTCTCATTCACTGTGGCCGCGCAAGCGGGCCGCTGTTTCAACAAGATGGAGAGTGCTCATGAATCGCGATATCACCGCCCAGTTCATCAAGATGCTGACCAACCTCGACCACTGTCTGGCCAAGGCCGAAGCCCACGCCGCGGCGAAGCAGTTCAACGTGGAGAACTTCTTCGGCGAGCGGCTGATCGTCGATATGCTGCCGCTGTCCAAGCAGGTGCTGATCTGCTGCGATTCGGCCCGCGCCGTGGTCGCCACCGCCAGCCACAGCGAACTGCCGGTGCTGGGTGATGACCCTAAAACGATCGCGGATCTGCGCGCCCATATCGGCAAGACCATCAGCTATCTGCAAGGCAAGCTGGACGCGGACTACAGCCAGTACGCCAGCGGCCGTTACGTGCCCCACTGGGCGGGCGGCAAGGGGATGGATGGCCATACCTGCGTCCATGAATACGGCATTCCCAACTTCTACTTCCACCTCACCATGGCCTACGCCCTGCTGCGCCGCGCCGGGGTCGATCTCGGCAAGCGCGACTATCTGGGCGGGCTCAACCTGCAATAAGCGCTGCGCGCCACAGGCGGCAAACAGATAGCAAAAGCCTGCCACGCGGCAGGCTTTTTTATATCGGGTGGCGCTGGGCTGGAGCGCAGAAGAGCTGCGCCCTAGAAGGGGCCGTTGCGCTCGCGCAGCTTGTCGGGCAGGCCGTCGTGATCACCCAATTCACGATCGGGCACATCATCCCAGTGCAGCTTGCCAAGGGTGATATTGCGCTCGGGATGAACGGCGTAGTGGATGCGGTTGTCCTCCCGATCGGTATCGCCGATGCAGAGCAGCCGGACAGTCTCCTCGGTGTTGTTGATAAAGGCGTGGGCCAGCCCGTCACCGGCCTTGAAGCCTACCGAATCCCCCGGTTGCAGCCGATAGAGCACGCCGTCGAGCCAGACATCCGGCGTCCCTTCCAGCACGTGAACAAACTCGTCTTCGGTCTTCTCGGCATGGGGCCAACTGGTGCGATGGCCGGGTTCGACAATTTCGTGGTGAATGCCGATGCGGCTAAAGCCGAAGTGCTTGCCGAGGGCGCAGCCGCGCGACAGGGGCTCCTGACTGCCGGAGTAGTAGCGCGGCGTCTGCTCTTGCAGCTCGCGCCAGTGTTTGATGCAGGGGTGGCGATTCATAGCGGTTCCTTTTCCATGAGGATGCAGTCACGGGAAGGGGCATCCTGACTGTCAGAATGCGGGGAGAAAAGCAGAAATTTTCTGGTCAGATGAGCCCCTCTGACGAGGGGCTCAACAAGCAGGAATTACTTGGCCTTGACGCAAGGCAAGGGAGGAAGCTCGCCCTGTGCAGCCGGGCGGGTCATCTGGTAGTTGCCAGCAAGATCCCGATAGACACGGGTGTTCCACACCTCTCCGTTGTCGAGCTGGAACTCGATGTCGTAGTTGACCCCGGAGACCACCTGGCTGCGCACCTCGCGGATGCTCTGCAGTTTGGCGGCCGTGTTCATGCGAGCCAGCACGCTGGCCAACGCAGCCTCCCCTTCAGCATTGGGCAACGGCTGACTCTGCCAGCCACCCGCCATCGGCGCACACTCCGGCGTGGGTGACGAGGTGCTACAGGCACTCAACAGGCCAGCAACAAGGATGGGTAACAACACGCGTTTCATATCATTTTCTCCTGCCTGCAAAATGACCACCTTATCAACATCTTGCCATTATTGCAGCCCAAAAGGCTCCCGCTGCGCCCCGCTTGGACGCACCAATCGTTCAGCGCCCCAGATTATCCGCCAGCTGTTTGGCGCGGCTGGCCGCCCACTGGTCGATCATCTTCTCCATCTCCTCGGCGGTGATGGGCTCATCCTTGTGGGTAGTATCCGTACTCTCGCGGGCATCCATCACCCGCACCAGCAGCTTGCCGCTCTGGGAGTCGAGCAGCTGGGCCATGCTGCCCACCTTGAGCAGGTAAGGCTCCTTGCCGATCACTTCGCGGGTGACGTTGATGGCGATCTTGGCCGGCAGCAGGTCACGCAGCTTGGGGTCGGGGCGGGTCAGGTCGAAGTTGGTGACAGCTGCCTGGATCCGCATCACTTTCGGGCCGGGTGCGGTGGCGATCTTGACGCCCTGCTTGATCAGCTCGCTCTGGAACTTGTCGTGGTAATAGCGGCCCATCTGGTTCTGTTCGTTGGCGGTCAGCAGATACCACTGACCGTTCTCCTGCCGGATAAACTGCAGCGGATCGAGCAGCACTTCATTGTATTGGCGCAGGTCAACGCCCGGCTCCTTGTAGACGCGCTGATTGGGGTTGCTCTCGCTCTGCTGGAAGGCTGTCAGCGGGATCGCCTGCAAGCTGTGGGATACCTGATTCTTGACGGCGCAGCCACCCAGCAGGGCCGCAGCCACGGCAACCATCACGACCTTTTTCATATTTGCTCCTGCATTTTACTGTTTGTTTTTGCTGTGGATTTCGCACCACATGGCTGGAGAACCCGTGCCGGATGCCACCAATGTCACAGAGAAATAACCTATTCATCACCTTCCCACAAGGGACAGATCAGGATTGTTCAGCTCACATCCAAGTTGTCACAATTGAGGCACTTTTGTACAGGGTCAGCCAGGGTATGAACGGCAATCTGGCGAGGGTTCGGTTGTTTAATCCGGCTAAATGGGACTGCGGTAAGCGCACAGTTTTTTCAAACGATGGGGGCCCGCGAGCGGCGTGAGTTGAACGGGGAAATGCCATGGAACGGGCGATGACCGATCATCAGCCATCTTGCGCAAACTTGCCTGCCGCCGGAGAAGCGGCAGGCTCATTCATCAGTTATCGAGATCCCAGGGGCACAGCTTGACCAGCCCCTCTTTGCCGCTGGCGACGATCGCCTGCTGCACCATCCGTTTGTAGCGATTCTTGATATGGGCGGGCAACGCGGGCACCAGCAGCCGCTCGTCAAACTCCGGCAGCGGGCGATCCGGCAGCACCGCCTGCTCCTGCGGGCTGAGGGGCGGCCGGGAGGCAATATTGCTGGCCGAGATGGTGGGCGTGCCCACCAGCATCTGGCGTTGCAGCGGCGCGCTCAGCAGAAAATCCACAAGCAGGTAGGCGGCCTTGAGCCGAGCGGGATCATCGCCGACATGACGGGCGATAGAGATCGCATCGAGGGCATAGATGGCCCCCTCCTGCACCATGGCGATCCGCCACAGCTGCTCGTTCTGCTTGTTGCACTCCACCAGCTCCAACCCCCAGGTGGTGGCAAAGGTCTGCTGGCGCAGATCCTCGCAGCGGTTGGCCTGATTGAACCAGAAGCCGCGACTGGCTCGCAGCCGCTGCGAGAGCTGCTGCTCCACCTCTTGCTGCAAGGTCTTGTCGGCCAGCATCTCGCCGCTGGCAAACAGGGCGGGCGACTTGCCCAGCGAGAGCAGCACCGAAAAGAGCAGCGGCTCGAACTGGTCGCAGAACTCGGCAAACTGGCCCGGCGGCGAGGTGTTGGCGAGCACCTGCCAACTGGTGGGCGCTTGCGGCACCTGCTTGCTGTCATAAGCGAGGCTGAACATGGCGTAGGAGAAGGGCACCGAGTAGTTGCGCTCTCCCTGCTTGTCATACTCGGTGTTCTTGAGGGCGGGCTTCACCTCGGGGTAGTGCTGCAGGCGGCTGAAATCGATGGGGAGCAGCAGTTTGAACAGCGGCTGGTGATGGGCCTTGTAGAAGTAGCTGGTCGGCAGCACCACATCGGCGCTGCGGGTGCGCAGGGCGCGGTAGACGCTGTCGAAATCGGTCAGCAGTGGCTCGATCCGGCTGACCGTCGCCTCCACCCCATGGGCTTTGGCGTAGTCGGCAAACTGTTGTTCATAACCCGCAGGCAGATAGCCCCACTCCAGCAATTTGAGCTGAACCGGGGCCGCCAGCGCCGGGGTCATCCCCAACAACCAGCAAAGAGGCAGTAGACGCATGGCCGGGCACTCCTGACAGGTAAACCTTGTTGGAGTATAGGCCCATGCGCCGACTCGTCAGGCCACCAGCTCGGCCCCCATGCTCGCCAGAATGGAGAGGCTGACCACCGCAAACAGCACGCCGGTCACCAGATTGAGCGGCCGCTGCACCCGCAGCAGCAAGCGCTGGGCACGATCGGTGGAGAGGCTCCACGCCAGCAGCCCGAACCAGCAGAGGGAGATGATGAAGAGCTCGCCCACCAGCAGGCTGCGGGTCATTCCGTCCACCTCTGGCGTCACCATGGCGGCCAGCAGACCGATAAAGAACACCAGCGCCTTGGGGTTAAGCAGGTTGGTGGCAAGGCCAGTGCGCACGCCCCTGCCCCAGCCGCGCAGCTCGTTGGCGGCGCTGGCCATCACGGTACTGCTCTGCTGGCGAGCCGCCATCAGGGCACCCCACCCCAACCAGCCCAGATAGAGGGCACCGCAGCACTTAATCACCATAAACAGCAGCGGATGGCTGGCAATCAGCATGCTGATCCCGGTCAGACTCAGGGTGGCGTGCACCATGATCGCCAGCGAGATGCCCAGCGCCGCACCAAGAGCGGTCGGCCGGTGCAGGCTGGTGCGCAGGATCAGGGCGAAATCGGGGCCGGGGCTGGCCAGTGCAATCAGGTGCATCAGGCCGAGGGTAACGAACAGACTGGTCAGCATAACAACTCTCGCTTTAACGACGGAGAGCCAGCATGGCGGATCAGCGGGGGGCGCGGCTTGTAAAAGATTGCATCTGGGCACGAAATTCGGCGGGTGTCAGACCGAATGCCTGGCGAAAGCCGTGGTGGAAGTGACTCTGATCGAAGAAGCCGACCGCCAGCGCCACCTCGCTCACCGCCATCCCGCTCGCCAGCAGCCGTTTGCCCTGCTCCAGCCGCAGCCGTTTCAGCCAGGCGTAGGGGGTCATGCCGCTGCGTTTCTTGAACTGGCGCAGGAAGGCGAAACGGTCGAGCCCGAGCAGCCCCGCCAGCTCTTCCAGCGAGTGGGGCTCGTCGAGGGCCGCCATCAGGTAGTCGCGCAGGAATCGCAACTGGGGATCGGCCAGCTGGTGTACCTCGGGGGCCAGATGCAGCAGCTCCCCCAGCAGGGCGAGCAGTTGGCTCTCGATCAGCAGGCCATCGGCCTTGGGGTTGTCGAGATAGCCGTGCAGCTGGGCAAAGCCCTGGTAGAGGTCGGGGCGGCTCTGCAATCCCTTGTCGAAGAAGGGTTCCGGCTGCTCCGGCAGCCAGAGCGCCAGCTGCTGCGGATCGATGGCGAAGACCCGTACCTCATACCCTTCCGGCAGCAGGCTGAGGCCGTCGTGCACCTCATCCGGGTTGACGGTAGAGAGCACCCCACGCACCAGATGGTGGCTGTTCCCCTTGTGGATAAACTTCTGGCCACCCCGCTGCACCAGCCCGATATGGTAGTCGAGATGGACATGGCGGCCGTAGCTGAACGCCCTGTGGTGGGAGTGTGACAGCTCGACCCCCGGCAGGTGCGGGGATTGCCAGTAGCGGATAAGGGAATCGGTGGTATTCATGGGTTATAGATACACCAGAAGCGGGCCTTGGACTTGTAGATTATTGCACGCAAGCCCCTCTCAACGCCCCCACAGCCGCGGGGTTGGCTCCACCAGCGAGGCGAGCGGCACCCGCTCCACCATCTGACGCATACGCTGCACCAGTTCGGGATTGCCATCCCCCAGCGACTTGTTCAGCACGATATGCACCTGCAGCGGGGTGACCGGCAGGTAGATGAGGCGGGTCGCCGCAGGGAGCTTGGCACGAAAATGGTTGGCGGAAATATCGTTGGAGAAGAGCGCGGCATCGATGCGCCCACGCAGCAACTTCTGCATGTTGCCATGCTCCCAGCTGAGCTGGGAGAGGGTGTCGATGTGGATCTGCGGATGCTGCAACAGCAGCGGCACGATCGCCTGACTCGACCAGCCGATGGTGGTGCCGAAGAGATCTTCCTGCCGTTCGACCGAGTGAAGTCGCGATGGCACCAGTACCACCAGCACTGGCCGCAGCAGCAACAGGTGGGGGTCGATATAGCGAAAGTGACGAGCACGCTCGGGATTGTAACTCAGCAGCGGGGTCAGATCGCACTCGCCGCTCTCGAGGTTGCTGAGCAGCCGCGCCACATTGAGCCCCTGCCACTCGATGGTACGCCCGATCGCGGGTTCGATATGACGGCGAAAGTAGTCGATCACCGGCCCGGAGACCTCGCCCTGCTGATCGATGGTGACCAGCGGCGCCAGCTGAAAGACGCATCCCCGCAGTGGCGCGTTGATCGCCACAGCCTGGCTGATGGTCATAAGAGGGAGAAGAAGTGCCGATAGCAGTAATACCAAACGCGTGCCCGAACGAGAGATGCCCATAAGTGCCGACCCGATGCCCTGATAGCCATCAGCATGGCACAAGGCAAATGAGCGGGCTATCCGCTCATGCCGCGCTTCGACCTCTTGCGCCCCTACTCCCATGACCAATGGGCCCCGTTTTATTGAAGTGAAAATCAATAATTCCGCTGCTTTGATGGATTTTGGTCTTTTGAGATATAGTGCGGCCCCATTCATTAAACCGGCGGATGAGCGCCCCGCCGGACAGGTAGATTCATGAGACTGTTTTTGCTGTTGTTGTCGTTGTTTGCTGCGACCGTAAGTTCTGATGAAAAGCCGCGCCTGCCCTATTACGACTGGGGTCGCTGCCCGTTTGAGGGTTGTACCTATCAGGCGTGGACCACCAAGCAAGAGGTGATCGTCAGAGCCGAGCCATCCCTGACGGCCAAAGCGCTGTTCCGGCTACCCCGCGGCCAACAGGTGGAAGGACTGACCGGGGTTGTCATTACCGAACAACCTGGGATCGTCGAGATACTCAGATCGGTCAAGCTGGGCTACAGCAAGGAGGGAAAAGGGCCGCTGTTGAATATGAAGGCAGGGGAAACGCTTTATATCCTCGGCGGACTGGGCGAAGGCAATAGCCTGTTCTGGTACAAGGGCAAAACCTACATTCTCGATTATGACTATGCGCGCAAAGAGATCAGATACGGCCGGTCACCGCAGAACCAGTGGTGGGTAAAAATTCGGGACAAGCAGGGGCGTGAGGGTTGGGTTGCCGAAACCAAAAACTTCGCCCATATGGACCGTTTCGAATAGTGACAGCCAGCCCACCGAGATCGGGGAGCTGGCCGTGGATGACTCACTGCTTGGGTTGCAGCTTCATCTCTTGCAGATACTCCAGCACCTGGGTTTTGTAGTCCGCCTGATAGGAGAACTTGGTGCTGTCGCACGCCGCGATCAGGTTCACAGCGGTGCAGAACAGGGTGGCTGCCAGCAGCCCCTTGCCAATCCACTGCGGATAACGGCGGCTCCAGCGCACCAGTAACAGCAGGATCGGGAACAGGGCGTAGGGGAATATCAGCATCAGGTGCCAGTAGTTGAAGATGATGGGCGAGAGCGCCGCACTCACCAGCACCGCCAGCACCGCCGCCAGCGCATAGAGACCGAGCCAGCTCTCGCCATCCACAGGCGCGCGGTCGCTGCGCAGCAGACGCGGCTTGAGTTCCCGCCACAGCTGCCAGTTGGCCTTGGCCGCCAGCAGCACAGTCGCCGAGCCTACCCCGTAAATCACCACCCGCCACAGCCAGACTGCCGCCATCTGCAAGTATTCATGGCCTGCCAGCCAGATGAACTGGGTATCGTTGACCAGCTTGCTGGCAAACAGCCAGGAGCCGTAACGCAGCCAGTAGAGCACCGATTTCAACACCGGATAGACATGCACCAGCCCCCAGCCGATATAGCGCTGACGCGCCTCGGGATCGACGTTCTGGGTGATGTGGCTGTTGCTCATCACTTCCATGGCGTAAGGGATCAGGGAGGCACCGATCAGCAGGGTAGCCACCACCACCCCGCTCCAGCTCACCTTGAGAATGCGGCGCCAGAACAGATAGGTGGACATTACCGCCAGCAGCGGCCAAGAGTAGTGCAGCTGCATCGCCATGCCGATAGCCAGCAGGTGGACGATCATGTGCCAGAAGGAGGCCCGCTCGCGCATATGCCAGGCCGACCAGCAGTGCATGGCCGAGAAGAGGAACAGATAGGAGGGGTTGTAGAGCAGACTCTCGTACTGGAACCAGGGGTTAAGCCAGCAGAGCACCAGAAACAGCAGACGTACCCTGTCATCAAACACCTGACGGATCACTGCATCAAACAGCAGAAACCCGACCAACCGCATCGCCAGCAGCAACACCATAGGGGCATAGGGAGAATCCCACAGCAGCAGCGGCCCGCCAATCAGCCAGGCCGACAAACTCCCCGGCACATTGCCCACCGCGCTCGCCGCATTGCCATAACTGAGCCAGACCCCCTCATAGGCCCCCAAGTAACCCTTGTAGAGCATCTGGGTCTGATCGCCGGTGAGGAGTTGGTGATCGGAAAACAACCAAGAAAGCAGCAGCCCGGCAAATATACAGGCCGCGAATAATGCGTTATGGTAGCGCCCACTAAGACCAATCATTGATCCATACCTATTGAAAAAATTGCTAACGACTTTAACAGTTGCCACCTGATTTTGCTCGTTTACGATTCACATTTTTAGTAGATTTACCAGTCAGTTATGAGACCCGCGGAGCAGTTATGACCCCACCAGTTAAAAAGTTTTTATTCATTGTTGAAGACTTGTATGGTGGTGGTGCGGAAAAGGTTTTGCTCAATACCGCATCATTGCTAAAAGATGCCGGTGCAGATGTAACCTTGTTTACCTTGCGGGAAAAAATAGATCATACGTTGCCCGACAATATTCATCCTATCGACCTTGGCATAGTCACAAAACTGACCAAAGCCATATCCAATATTGCGGTTGAAAAAATACAAGCGTCGCTGATCCTGAAAAGAATCAAAGAGATTTCACCTGACGTCATCATCTCATGCTCATGTGATAAAATTACCAGACACCTGCCTGATACATTGAATATCTATTACTGGATCCACGGTAATATCACTGGCTTTGCCAAAAACAACGCCAAAGGATATGAAAAATTCAAACGCTTCTATAATGGCAAGAAACTGATCTGCGTATCTCGTGGCATAGCAGATGATATTTTGCACAATGTAAAAGCCACCCCCAAATCGTGTCAGGTTATCTACAATCCGTTTGATATCGAGAAAATTCAGGCGTTGGCCGATGAGCCTTTCAGCAAGCCATTCGACAAGTACTTTATCCATGTCGGCACCTTCGAAGAGCGAAAACGCCACGATCGTCTCTTGCAGGCATATCAGCTAAGTGGCGTTGATACGCCACTCGTCCTGATGGGCAAAGGGGAGCGGCGTCCTCACATTGAAGCCATGATCGAGGAGATGAACCTTGCCAGCAAGGTGAAAATCATCGATTTTCAGAAGAATCCCTATCCCTATATCAAAGCTGCCCAAGCACTTATCCTGACATCAGATGCTGAAGGGCTGCCAACAGTACTCATTGAGGCACTCATCTGCCATACGCCAGTGATCAGCGTGGATTGTCCATCTGGGCCTGCTGAGATCATCACCTTTGATATAGAGAAATATTTAGTTCCTTTAGACGATGTTCATAAACTAGCTCTGGCTATTTCTGATATGGATGGCTACCGTGCTATTATAAATGGCAGCTTATATAAAACGTTCTCCAAAAAAGAAACAATCACTACTTTTATGTCTCTATAAAAAATGGTGATTTATATTTAAACCACCATTTTTAGTTAAAACATAATCAACGTCGCGAATTTTTAATATAGATAGCAATATTGAATAAATAGCCTAATAAATCGCCGCGAAAACGAAACACTTCTTTTCTCGCTCTCGAAAATAGAGAGCGTTTTCCTTTGTTTTCTCGTTCAGAATATCCAATTTCAGATGGTAGGTCTGTTTGTAATACGATCGGTGGCTCAATACCATAGTCACAAACACCATGAATATGCTCACTATCCATATAGTCATCCACTGGCCACCACCATGACTCTGAGTAACTTAGAAATTTTTCCGCAGCAGCAGGGGACAGCGCGTATCCATGACAGCAACTCGGCCCTCTCAAATACTTGACAACTGCATGGCCATTCACTCCATCAAGATGTTGCATAGAATAATGCGCACCAAATATTGGCATTGTTTTGAGCGGCCCTCGCCCTAATCGCACATAACTATAGCGTGATACAACTTCGTCAAGGCCTTTGAGACAATTTATAAACGCATCAGAAAAATCCACATCATCTTCTAGAATTAACATAGGTTCTTTTAATAAAATACATTTTTCCCACAATGCCCTATGACTGGCAAAACAGCCTCTTTCACCCAGAGTCAGCGAGTGCCCCTTCTCTTTTATTCTCTGCTCATCATCATATCCTGGTGTTTGCTCTGCTCGCCCATCGACTGCAGAGAAAAACTCAAATGCAATGCCTAAACCAGAAAAATGCTTTGTGATTCGCTCTCTACGCTCACTGGAACGTTCCAGACTAACAACATATATCTTCATTGTTGATTCTCATTATTAATTGAAACTGATAGTGCCAACACTAAAGAGAAGACAAAAAACGAGATCCCTGAATTATGAGAAAAATAGGCTTGGCTAAGATGATAGTCAGCTGTTGTCAAACAAGTGACAATAACGAGAACACCTCCATTATATGCAAGCGACTCTTGTGCCATAATCGAGAACCTTTTCCTCACCAAGAGGATAGGAACACACAGCATGGCAAGCAGTACTAACAACCCTATAATTCCACGTTTTGCCATCTCTTCAAGATATTGGTTATGGGCGTGATAGTTGAAGTTATATATGAAACTAGTGATTTTATTTTCTTTTAATTGTTGTTTCTGTGACTCACGTAACCCATTTTGTCCCCACCCGAAAAATGGCCTCTCCTTAAATGAATCCCAAGCGCTTCCCCACAATTGAAAACGAATGCCAAGAGATGTATCCAAGTTAGTACCATCGATGTACTGTTCTATATCAGTTTTCGCAGCATCAAATCTTTTCAACATACCTGTTTGAGGTGTCAGCACCATAGCCATAATAATTGCAAACAAAAACAACAATCCCTTTTTTTCATTATTTGTAATAATTTTTCTATACAGCATTAATATCGAAATAATCACGACTGGAAGCAATACCCAACCACCTCTGGCCCCGGAT
The DNA here is from genome assembly GCF_040908365.1 of Aeromonas sp. R2-4. Classification (NCBI taxonomy): domain Bacteria; kingdom Pseudomonadati; phylum Pseudomonadota; class Gammaproteobacteria; order Aeromonadales; family Aeromonadaceae; genus Aeromonas; species Aeromonas sp. R2-4. The sequence goes on along the minus strand of NZ_JBFODO010000007.1, from coordinate 14,608 downwards.
AAGAAGCTCCCAGTAAAACCAGAAATTGCACCTAGCATATAAAGGTAAGAAAAATACTTAGCATTTTTAGCTCGATACCAAAAATAGCCACATAGACAAAAAATGCCAAGTGACATGCTAATGTTTCCGGACTGTATAGGCATTGAATAAAAATCGAATGCTCGCTCATATCCGAGATAGAATTTATCGTAAATTGCGATACCGGCTGCTATTAACGCACCACAAGCGAACCCACAAAGTAAAACTTCCAACTTAACTTTATGTTTAGCAAGTGTAGGGATCACTAGAGCAGCCATTAATGCCCGACTTGGTCTATCTAATTGGCTAAATGAACTACCATCGACAATAACAGATATAAAAAAAAGAACGAAATATGATAAAAGCAACGATGCAATTATTTTATGTTCTTTCTCCATGGCAGAGAGGTACTCTTTACGCCAAAAGACAAAAAGACTCACTATTGCCAGCAACGCTGGGCCATATGAGTATCCACTTGGAACAGCAAGAGCAAGCGCGCCAAACAAAAAAGCCGAGGTTTGCACCACAAGAGGTACAAACCTCTCTTTATTCACTAAGACCATCATTCTTTTTCTTTTCTCACTTTCTAAAAACATAATTCCCACGGATTTTACGCCATAACCCGAACACATCGGTGCGAGGGAAAATGGCGATCCGGCGAATCTGGAAAGGGTCCTGGTGCATAGCTTTGGGGCCACTGTTGGTAGCGACAGCAAAACGATACCCGGCGGCAATAGCCTGCTCCTTGGCGCTGTCGTTCATATCACCGTAAGGGTAGGCGAATGAGAGCAGCGGATGGCCAAGCAGGGCCTCCAGTTGGCGTTTATTCTCCTGAATTTCATGGGCTTGTTGCTCGGGTGAAAGCTGACTCAAGCGGGGATGGGTCAGGGTATGACCACCAATCTCCACATGACCGCTGGCGGCCAGCGCTTTGACCTGGTCACCACTCATTAGCGAAACTTTGGTATCCGGATTGGTCGGATGTTCCACATCCCAACGGTTATAGCCTTCACCGGTGACCACGTATACCACTGCTTTGTAACCATATTTTTCCAGCAGCGGCAGCATGCGAGTCAGGTTGTCCTGATAACCGTCATCGGCGGTGATCATCAGGTACTTCTTGCCGAACTGCAGACGGTGGATAAAACCTTTCTCAGCCAGATCGCGAAAAGTCAGGGTTTCGTAGCCGAGCCACTTCATCAGGCGCAAATGCTTCTCGAACATGGCGATCGGCATCCAGGTGCCGTGTACCCCTTTCTCGCTATCCTGCTCGATAAAGCGGTGGTACATGATGACCGGCATCTCGCGGCGCAGGGTTTCCACTACCGCATCCTGATAGATGGACTCCAGCCCGGAGACAACCCCCTGCAAGCCATACTCATCCTGAATGCGTTGGCGAATGGCTTCCGGCACCACCTTGCTTGTGAGGGCCGATTCGATTTCGCCCTTCAGCGCGGCAAAATCGATGGCCAGATCCTTGGGGCCGATATCGCCAAAATTACTCGCCAGAGCATCATCCAGATTCTGTTCGGTTACCAGACCAACTGCCTTGGCTTCACCAATGGCAAAGGCGGGCCGACCACAGAGCAGTGCTTCCATCGCCACCCGACCGGCACCTATCACCAAATCGCTACCCGCCAGCAGAGCAGGCACATCATCGACATAACCAACAAACTCGGCACGGCCTTCGAAACGGGCAAAGCGCTCCGGCACCTTGGTTCCGCTGACAATCCGCACCCGACAAGCATCAAGATCAAGCACTTCGTCGAGCAGGCGGTAACAGAGCTCCCCTTTGGGGCCGCTCAGGCGACCAATGATGGCGATCACCGGCTTGGGGTTGTCCGGCGCAGGCACAGGTTGGAATTTGTCGGTTTCGATACCATTGCGCAGCACCTGCACGATGGCGGGATCAACCCCCAGATTGTCGACAATCTGATGGGCAATATCTTCACAAACGGCAACTGCCCGATAGCCGAGAGCATGGAACGCCTTGCGCGAGGCGTGTACCGGCTGGCGACCATGCACCGTGGTGATCATCGGGGTGCCAGTCAGCTTGCAGGCCACATAACTGCTCCAGCCGGAAGCGCGAGAGTGAGCATGCACCAACTGAATATGGTGCTTTTTGATGAGATAAATGAGGTAGAAGACGTGCCAGAAACGGCGCAAGATGCTGCGCTTGTTGAATCTCAGCTTGAAGACGGGGCCAAGCGTTGGCTTGGTCAGGGTATCTGACACATAAAAGACGTTGTGACCACGCCGGGTCAGTTCGTTACCGACCGTGGTGGCATAGACCTCAGCTCCCGTAACTTCGAGCTGGGAGAGTGCCATCAATATATTCATCGCGCGGTTACCCGGTAGAGAAGAGAGGAACGGCAAGCAGCCACAGAGACCAGAAACCGGAAGCAGGCGAGTGCCCACTTCCGGTTTTGCGCTCAAACTGCCGCGTTGTGCTCACCCGTTAGCGGTTGAGCCAAGCCATGTAATCCGCTACCCCTTCGGCAACGGTTTTGAACTCGGCGTCATAACCCACGCTGCGCAGCTTGGTCATATCAGCCTGGGTGAAGCTCTGGTAGCGGCCCTTGAGGTGATCCGGGAAGGGGATGTACTCGATGGCACCCTTCTGATGATGCTTGATCACCGCTTCGGCCACGTTCTGGAACGGCTCGGCACGGCCGGTACCACAGTTGAAGATGCCGGAGTGCTGCGGGTTCTGCCAGAACCAGAGGTTTACCTTGCAGACGTCGTCGATATAGATGAAGTCACGCATCTGGCCACCGTTCGGGAAGCCGTCACAGCCTTCAAACAGCTTGGGATTCTCGCCCTTCTTCACCTGGGTATTGAGGTGGAAGGCAACGGAAGCCATGGAGCCCTTGTGCTGCTCGCGCGGGCCGTAGACGTTGAAGTACTTGAGGCCAACGACCTGAGAGTTGATCTCCGGCATCCAGCGGCGCACGTACTGGTCAAACAGCTGCTTGGAGTAGCCGTAGACGTTGAGCGGCTGTTCGAACTTGGGATCTTCGATGAAGTTGTCATTGCGGCCACCGTAGGTCGCGGCAGAAGAGGCGTAAATAAACGGGATTTCACGCTCGATGCAGTAGTGGAACAGATCCTTGGAGTACTCGTAGTTGACCTCCATGATGAACTTGCCGTTCCATTCGGTGGTAGCAGAGCAGGCGCCTTCGTGGAAGATCACCTCGATACCGTTGTCCCACTCTTCAAACTCGTCGCCGGAGACGATCCGAGCCTGAAACTCGTCTTTGTCCATGTAGTCAGCGATGGTCAGATCGACCAGGTTGACGAACTTGGTGCCGTCGGTCAGGTCATCAATGACCACGATATCGGTCCGTCCTTGAGCGTTCAGCTGCTTGACCAGATTGCTGCCGATAAAGCCAGCACCGCCAGTTACTACGATCATGGAGTTTGCCTCTCGTACGTTGATGGCTACATGTGACTGCTTGTTAAAGCTGTGTATAGTGAGCCAATTTGAAATTGCCGAAAAGTTTATCACGGGCCGTCCGGGGATTCGACCTTGTTCAAAACTGCCCCGAGCGGAACCTGTTGGAGGAATGAGTGATGAAAACCAGAGACAGGATCATTCACAGCGCGACCGAGCTGTTCAACGATCAGGGTGAACGCAACATTACCACCAACCATATTGCGGCGCACATGGGCATCAGCCCGGGCAACCTCTACTACCACTTCCGCAATAAAGAAGACATCATCCACTCCATCTTCGACCAGTATGCCCGTCACCTGAGCGAGAGCTTCGTGCCGACCCGCAACCGTGAAATCACCCTGCAGGATCTGATGGGCTATCTCGATGCCATCTTCTATCTGATGTGGCAGTTCCGCTTCTTCTACGCCAACCTGCCGGACATCCTGAGCCGTGACGAACCGCTGCAACAGAAGTACCTCAAGGCCCAGGAGCAGATGCGCTCTTCCGTGGTCGCGCTGCTCAGAAGCCTGCGCGAAGGCGGCATTATCGATGTCAGCGATGAAGACCTGCCGGATCTGGGCCAGACCATCAAGATGGTGGTGACCTGCTGGATCCCGTTCCAGATTGCCCAGGCCCCCAACACCCGCATCACCAAACCGCTGCTCTATCAGGGCGTATTAAAGGTGCTGTTCCTGCTGCGCCCCTATGTGCAACCCCAGGTGGCCGGACAGATCCAGCAACTGGAACAGCACTACCGTCAGCTGGCCCAACCAGCTGGGTGAGATCTGTTTCACATTTGTTGAATATCAGCACAATCATTTGAATTTACCGCAACAGATTGCAGTAAAATGTCGCCCTCTGTTGATACGCAGCTGAAATAGCCACTAAGGATCGAGGATGTCTAACGGATTCTATCGTCACCTGACCGAGCAACTGAACCAGGTGCAAGCTGAAGGGTTGTACAAGCAGGAGCGCATCATCACCTCCGCCCAACAGGCCAGCATCGCCGTCGGCGGTGAGCAGGTACTGAACTTCTGTGCCAACAACTATCTGGGGCTGGCCAACCACCCGGATCTGATCGCCGCCGCCCATCAGGGACTCGACAGCCACGGCTTCGGCATGGCCTCGGTACGCTTCATCTGCGGCACCCAGGATCAGCACAAAGCGCTGGAGCAGAAGATGTCTGCCTTCCTCGGCACTGAAGACACCATCCTCTACTCCTCCTGCTTCGACGCCAATGGCGGCCTGTTCGAGACCCTGTTCGGCGCCGAAGATGCCATCATCTCCGATGCCCTCAACCACGCCTCCATCATCGACGGCGTGCGGCTGTGCAAGGCCAAGCGTTATCGCTACGCCAACAACGACATGGCCGAACTGGAAGCCCAGCTCAAGCAGGCTGATGCCGACGGCGCCCGCTTCAAGCTGATCGCCACCGACGGCGTCTTTTCCATGGATGGGGTCATCGCCGACCTCAAAGCCATCTGCGATCTGGCAGACAAATACGATGCGCTGGTGATGGTAGATGACTCCCACGCCGTCGGCTTTATCGGCGAAAACGGTCGCGGCACCCACGAATACTGTGGCGTGATGGATCGGGTCGACATCATCACCGGCACTCTGGGCAAGGCGCTCGGCGGCGCATCCGGCGGCTATACCTCCGGCAAGAAAGAGGTGATCGACTGGCTGCGTCAGCGCTCCCGCCCGTACCTCTTCTCCAACTCACTGGCTCCCTCCATCGTTGCCGCCACTATCAAGGTGATCGACATGCTGGCGGAAGGTCACGACCTGCGCGCCCGTCTGAAAGAGAACAGCCGTTACTTCCGCGAGCGGATGAGTGCCGCCGGTTTCACCTTGGCTGGCGCCGACCACGCCATCATTCCGGTGATGCTGGGGGATGCCAAGCTGGCCTCCGAAATGGCGAGCCGCATGCTGGCAGCCGGCATCTATGTGGTGGGCTTCTCCTTCCCGGTCGTGCCCAAGGGTCAGGCGCGCATTCGCACCCAGATGTCTGCCGCTCACACCCGCGAGCAGCTGGACAAGGCGATCGACGCCTTTATCCGCATCGGCCGTGAACTCGGCGTTATCTGATTTGAATCAAGGGGCTGCAGCCCCTTTTTTCTGCATTCATATTGAAGGAACAGCCATGAAAGCACTCACCAAACTGCACAAAGAGGTCGGCATCTGGATGACGGATGTGCCGGCCCCCGAGCTCGGTCACAACGACCTGCTGATCAAGATCCGCAAAACCGCCATCTGCGGCACCGATATCCACATCTACAACTGGGACGAGTGGTCCCAGAAGACCATTCCGGTACCCATGGTGGTCGGCCACGAATATGTCGGCGAAGTAGTCGCCATCGGTCAGGAGGTGCGCGGCTTCGCCATCGGCGATCGGGTCTCCGGCGAAGGGCACATCACCTGCGGTCACTGCCGCAACTGCCGCGCCGGGCGCACTCACCTCTGCCGCAACACCATTGGTGTTGGCGTCAACCGCCCGGGTGCCTTTGCCGAGTATCTGGTGATCCCCGCATTCAACGCCTTCAAGCTGCCGGACAACATCCCGGACGAGCTGGCTGCCATCTTCGACCCGTTTGGCAATGCGGTGCACACCGCCCTCTCCTTCGATCTGGTGGGTGAAGATGTGCTCATCACCGGGGCAGGCCCCATCGGCATCATGGCCGCCGCCGTCTGCCGCCATGTGGGTGCGCGCCACGTGGTGATCACCGACGTCAACGAATACCGGCTGGAGCTGGCCCGCAAGATGGGCGCCACCCGCGCGGTCAACGTGGCCAAGGAGAAGCTGGCTGACGTGATGAGCGAGCTGGGCATGACCGAAGGGTTCGATGTGGGGCTGGAGATGTCAGGCGTCCCGAGCGCCTTCCAGGAGATGATCGACAAGATGAACCACGGCGGCAAGATCGCCATGCTTGGCATTCCCCCCTCCACCATGGCCATCGACTGGAACAAGGTGATCTTCAAGGGGCTGTTTATCAAAGGGATCTATGGCCGCGAGATGTTCGAGACCTGGTACAAGATGGCCAGCCTGATCCAGTCTGGGCTGGATCTCTCCCCCATCATCACCCACAGATTCCACATCGACGAATTCCAGCAGGGGTTCGATGCGATGCGCTCCGGCCACTCCGGCAAGGTGATCCTGAGCTGGGATAAATAACCCTTTTCACCCTTTGGTTACTCGAAACCCGGCGAATGCCGGGTTTCTTTTTATCTCCACCACCCGAATTGCCGTGATATCGGCCAAAACTTTGTACGCAGAGTGTTTAACACTTCACACACAAGCGTTTAAATGGCTGTAACTATTCGGTTATAATCCCGTCGTTTACATGGATAATAAAAGACTGCTGGGAGTATATGAGCGTGTTGAAAAAACTGAGCTATTTGCTGGCTGTCGGGATGACGGCCGCCAGCTTGTCTGGGGCAGTGCTTGCTGCCGATGAGATGTCACCGGAGGCCATTGCCGAGCGGATCAAACCAATCGGTCAGGTCTATACCGCCAAGGATCTGGAAGGTATTGCCGGCGCGAGTGCTGCTCCTGCTGCGACCGCCTCCTCCGGTCCCCGCGATGGCGAAACGGTATACAAGGGCGCCTGCTTTGCCTGTCACGACACTGGCGCCGCTGGAGCCCCCAAACGGGGTGACAAGGCAGCCTGGGATCCTCGCATCGCCCAGGGCATTGATACTCTCAAGAAACATGCCATTGAAGGCTTTACCGGCAAGTCCGGCATGATGCCTCCACGCGGCACCTGTGCGAACTGTAGTGATGAAGAGATTGAAAACGCCATTCACTACATGATCGACAAGCTGTAAGTATTTGAAAGGGCCGCAATTGCGGCCCTTTCAATCTATCGGCTTCCGACTACTCTTGTAAGGTAGACATATCGGGAGTTGCACATGTCGGCCCAATCCATCGAACCCCACTACTCAACTCCTCTGTTGGCGTTGGTCTCTGCCATTATGGACTTCCCGGCGCCACAAACCGCCACGTCTGACGATTACGATGCCCTGATCCAGCAGATTGACCAACTCTGCCCGCTGCAACATTTCGGCATGCTGGGCCTCTCCGATACCGGTCTAAACTGGCTTTACGCCTACAAGGTCAGCGACATCTTCAAGCAACAGCTGGGCCGTGAGCAGTCCCGCATCACCGATCAACTCACCCAGCTGGATGAAGCCGAAGGGTGGTGCGTCTTCCCCATCGAGCATGGCCAGATACAGTGGTTGCTGGCGCGTGGCACCCCAGCCGACCTGCCGACCCTGCGTCTGCTGCTGGAGTGTCTGGCCAAACGGCTGACTGAAACCCAGGCGGGCTCCCATCTCACCGAGCTCCCTTCGCCGCTGATTCGCAAAGACCCGAACTGGAAAAAGAAAATCGAGAGCATCAGCCGCATCATGCGGCTCGCCAATACCCTGCCGGCTCAGGCGCTCTTCTCCCAGCTGGAAGCGGTACTGCGCCAGATGCTCACCATCGAGGACATGCTGCTGGTCAGGTTAACCAGTCAGAAGCTGGAAAAGATCTACCCCGCCCATCCCCATCAGGGAGACGAGTTCATCAGCGGCTTGTGCCACAGCACCAGCAATATCGAGGTGAGCAGGGAGTCACGCTACTGGCACAGCATGCCGCTGCGGCTGCAACAACAGTACTTCGCCCACTTCATCATCAGCACGGCTCAACCGCTGGAGACCGACGACAAGCTGTTTCTCGACTTCTTGCGTGGCCAGCTCACCCTGCTGCTGGAGCTGAGACGGATCCGCCAGCAGCTCAACGACATCAATACCGAAGACTCCATCAACCAGCGGCTACAACAGCTGCGTCAGACCAACCTCAGGCTGCAAAAGCAGCTCAAGCAGCATCAGGAGCTGGAACGGCGGCTGCAATTCGATGCGCTTCACGACCCGCTGACCCAACTTCCCAACCGCGCGCTGTTGATGAACCACCTCAACCACGCCATGACCCACTACAACCGCTACAAGTCGCCGGGATTCGCGGTAATTTTTATCGATGTGGATCATTTCAAGCAGATCAATGACACCCTGGGCCACAGTGCTGGCGATCAGCTGCTCAAGGAAGTCAGCCGCCGCCTGCAGACCTGCATCCGGCAAAACGATCTGGTGGCCAGACTGGGGGGCGATGAGTTCGTCATCTATCTGGACAGCAGCAAGAGCGACGATGACATCAGCCCGGTGCTCAACCGCATTATCAGCCGTCTCTCCTACCCGTTCCGGCTACTCGGCAACGAGCTGAGCATTACCGTCAGCCTTGGGGTATCGAGCGTATCCGAGCAAACCTCAGATATCAGCCAGCTGCTCCATCAGGCCGATCTGGCCATGTATCAGGCCAAACGCAATGGTCGCAGTCGCATCGTCAGCTACTCGGATGATTGCATCAACCAGAACTGGAATTCGCCGGAAGAGATGCTGGCCAGAGCCCTGCGGGAGGGGCGTATCGTCCCCTACTTCCAGCCTGTGATCCGGCTGCAGGATAGCCGCCTGACCGGACTGGAGGTGATGGCGCGCTGGCTGACCGAGGAGGGGATTCTGAAGGATGCGTTCGACTTTATTCCGCTGGCAGAGCAGTGCGGCCTGATTCTGGAGCTGGATTACCAGATCCTGCGCCACACCTGTCAGCAACTGAAGAACTGGCTGCCAATCTCCGGGCAGAGCAAGTTCAAGGTCGCCATCAATCTGTCGGGCAAGCATCTGGTCAACCATGACCACATCATGCGGCTGATGGGAATTATCGAAGAGGAAGGGGTCGCCCCCGGCTATCTGATTTTTGAATTCAACGAGCGGGAGCTGTCGCGGCAAGATTCCGATGCGCTGGCATCCCTGCATGACCTGAGGGCTAAGGGTATCCAGATCAGCCTCGATGATTTCGGCACCGGCTTCTCCTCCCTCAACGCCTTGTTCCACTTCCCGGTGGATTACATCAAGGTGGATGACAGCTTTACCCAGAGGATGCTGCAATCGCCCAAAGATTTGGCGCTGATCCGCGCCATGCGGGATATCTGTCAGGATCTCGATTACACCCTGGTCGTCGAGGGGATCGAGAACCAGCAGCAGTTGCAGAAGCTGATTGATATCGGCTGCCGGATGGGGCAAGGGCGCTATATCTCACCGCCCATGCCGGGAGCAGACATAGTACCGCTACTGACCCCGGCCAATCCTTAGGGTTAATCCTTCTTGAACAACGCCCGCAGGTTGGCAACACCGACCTGCCCCTTCTGCTGGCGCTCCTCGGCAGTCACCTTCTTCTGGTTCTCCCATTCAAGGTCATCCTGCGGCAGCTCCAGCAAGAAGCGGCTCGGCTCTGGCCGTACCGACTCGCCAAACTGACGCCGCTCCTTGCAGAGGGTGAAGGTCAGTTCGGTCTGAGCCCGGGTGATCCCCACGTAGGCGAGACGCCGCTCCTCCTCCACGTTGTCTTCATCTATGCTGGTCTGGTGGGGCAGCAAGCCCTCCTCCATCCCCACCATGTAGACATAGGGGAACTCCAGCCCCTTTGAGGCATGCAGCGTCATCAACTGCACCTGATCCGCATCATCTTCCCCCTCGTTGCGCTCCATCATGTCGCGCAGGGTGAGGCGAGTGACCACCTGAGCCAGCGTCATCGACTCCTCCAGCTCATCCCCTTCCAGCATCTCGGTGATCCAGCGATAGAGAGTAGAAACGTTCTGCATCCGCATCTCGGCCGCTCTCGGGCTGGGGGAGGTCTCGTAGAGCCACTCTTCGTAGTGGATCTCCTTGATCATGTCCCGCACCGCCTCCACCGGATTGCCACGCAGCGCTTGATCGCCAAGGCGTACCAACCAGTTGGTGAATGCCTGCAGGGCCACGAGGCCCCGCCCGGAGAGGTGCTGCTCGAGCCCCAGCTCGAAGCTGGCGGCAAACAGGCTCTTGCCGCGCTGATTGGCATACTGACCCAGTTTTTCGAGGGTAGTGGGGCCAATCTCGCGGCGCGGCAGGTTGACCACCCGCAGGAAGGCAGTGTCCTCATCCGGATTCACCAGCAGCTTGAGGTAGGCCATGATGTCCTTGATCTCGGTGCGGGAGAAGAACGAGGTGCCGCCGGAGATGCGATAAGGAATCCGGTTGGTCATCAACGCCTTCTCGAAGATGCGCGACTGATGGTTGCCCCGATAGAGGATGGCGTAATCCTTGAACCGGGTGCGGTTCATAAACTTGTGTCCCATCATCTCGGCGGCGATCCGCTCCGCTTCGTGCTCCTCGTTCTTGGCGAACAGCACCTTGAGCTTCACCCCCTCATCCAATTCGGAGAAGAGCGCCTTGTCATAGACGTGCGGGTTGTTGGCGATCAGAATGTTGGCGCACTTGAGGATCCGCCGCTTGGAGCGGTAGTTCTGCTCCAGCTTGATCAGCTTGAGGCTGGGGAAATCTTCGCTCAGCAGCACCAGGTTCTGCGGCTTGGCACCTCGCCAGGAGTAGATGGACTGGTCATCGTCCCCTACCACGGTAAAACGAGCCCGCTCGCCGACGATCTGCTTCACCAGCTCGTATTGGCTGGTGTTGGTGTCTTGGTACTCATCGACCAGCAGATAGCGGATCTTGTTCTGCCAGCGCTCGCGCACCTCCTGATTGCTCTTGAGCAGCAGGGTCGGCATCACGATGAGGTCGTCAAAATCCAGCGCGTTATAGGCCACCATCTGCCGGTGATAACGTTCATAGAGCTGGGCCATCAGCACCTCTTCCGGCCCGCGGGCAATGCGCATGGCGCGGGCTGGCAGGATAAGGTCGTTCTTCCAGTTGGAGATTTGGCTGATAAGGGCCGAGAGCTTGTCCTTGTCGTTGTCGAGCTCGTCTTCAGTCAACTCTTTCAGCAGCGCCAGCTGATCAGTGTCATCGAACAGGGAGAAGTTCGCCTTGAGATTCAGACTCTTGTGCTCACGACGAATGATATCGAGACCCAGGGTATGGAAGGTGGAGACCATCAGCCCCCGCGCCTCCTTGCGACCCAGGGTCTGGCCGACCCGCTCCTTCATCTCCCGCGCCGCCTTGTTGGTAAAGGTGACCGCAGCGATGTTGCGCGCACTGTAGCCGCACTGCTGCACCAGATAGGCAATCTTGTTGGTGATGACGCGGGTCTTGCCCGATCCGGCACCCGCCAGCACCAGGCAAGGGCCGGAGACATACTTGACCGCTTCGTTCTGATTGGGGTTGAGCTTCATGGGCCGGATCTCTTGGCTTATGATGAGGGGCGGCATTGTACCAGAAATCACTCGATGAGCCGTACCTGCTGCACGGCAGGCAACCGCCCATCGGGCTTATCGCGCCTTGTGTTCGGGCGCTATTTTCAGGATCATGGCCGACCTTTCGAGATGATGACTTTTTCCAGATGATGAGGGGAGCATGAATCAGCAGCAGCACGACCAACTGCGCAGCCAGTTTCCGGCCTTGGCGCAGGAGGTAAACGGCCACCCTCTGGTCTATCTGGACAACGCCGCCACAACCCAGAAGCCGCGCGCGGTACTGGATGCCATCGCTCACTACTATGGGGCCGACAACGCCAACGTGCACCGCGCCGCCCACGCCCTGAGTGGCCGTGCAACCCGCGCCTTCGAAGCGGCCCGCGAGACGGTCGCCCGCTTTATCAATGCGCCCCACAGCCACGAGGTGATCTGGACCCGCGGCACCACGGAGGCGATCAATCTGGTGGCCCAGAGCTGGGGGATGAGCGAGCTCAAGGCAGGGGACGAAATTATCCTCAGCACGCTGGAGCACCACGCCAATATCGTCCCGTGGCAACTGGTCGCCCAACGCACAGGCGCAGTCATCCGGGTTATCCCCCTCGATGAGCGGGGCGATCTCGATCTGGCCGCCTATCACGCCATGCTGGGGCCACGCACCCGGCTGGTGAGCGTGGCCCACGTATCCAATGCCCTTGGCACCGTCAATCCGGTCACCTGGATAGTAGAGGCCGCCAAAGCGGTTGGCGCCGTGACGCTGATCGACGGCGCCCAAGCGGTGGCTCATCTCGAGGTGGATGTGCAAGCCATCGGTTGCGACTTCTATGCCTTCTCCGGCCACAAACTCTATGGCCCGACCGGCATCGGTGTGTTGTGGGGCCGCACCGAGCTATTGGAGCGGATGCCGCCCTGGCAAGCCGGTGGCGAGATGATCGATCGAGTCAGTTTCAGCGGCACCACCTTCAATACCCTGCCTTTCAAATTCGAGGCGGGCACCCCCCATATCGCTGGCGCAATCGGCCTCGCCGCCGCCATCGACTTTGTGATGGCGCAAGATCGGCAATGGCTCGCCAGCCATGAGCAGACACTGACCGACTATCTGGTCGCTGGCCTGCAACAGGTGCCGGGGCTGCGTCTGGTCGGCGAACCCAGCCAACGCGCCGGTGCTGTCTCTTTCTTGCTCGACGACATCCACCCGCAAGATGCTGCTACCCTGCTCGACATGCAGGGGATCGCCCTGCGAGTCGGCCATCACTGCGCCATGCCACTGATGGAATCGCTCGGGATCGGCGGTACCATGCGTGCCTCGCTGGCTTGCTACAACAATCGGGATGATGTCGACGCCCTGCTGGCCGCCCTGCACAAACTCAGTGACTTCTTCTAAGGCAGATAACCGAATGAGTGACCTCGCAAGCTATACCCAGATTGGCCTTGAGCCCAACGCCGACAACATCCGCCAACTGTTTGCCGCCGCCCACGGCTGGGAGAACCAGTACCGGCTCATCATCCAGCTCGGCAAGCAGTTACCGGTGCTACCCGGCGAATGGCAGCAGGAGGAGTTCCGCCTCAAGGGGTGTGAAAGCCAGGCTTGGCTGAAGGGAGAACAAAGCGAGGATGGCTGCTGGCACTTTGCCTGTGATTCCGATGCCCGCATCGTGCGTGGCCTTATCGTCATCGTGCTGGCGGCACTCAACCACCAATCGTCTACGGCGATCCAGGCTTTTGATATGGAAGGGTATTTCACCGAACTGGGACTTGAGAAACACTTGAGCCCGTCACGAGGTAACGGGCTCAGAGCGATCGTACTGGCGATCCGGGAACAAGCGGTCTAACCCGCCTTGTTCAGTGGTCGATTAGGCTTCGCCAATCGACCCTGCATCTTCATTCCCTGCCTCTTTCTCGGCTCGGGCGCCCCGCTCGGCAATCTTCTTCAATACCCGGGACGCGGCAACCAGCCCAAAGGTTGCCGTCACCGGCGTCACGGCGCCAAAACCGGAGGCGCAATCCATCTTCATGGTGCCATCGCTGGCCGCCTTAGCCTGACAGGTACCGCCATTGCCATCCGGATAACTCAACTGCTCGGTTGAGAAGACACACTCCACTCCGAATTTGCGCGCCGGATTCTTGCTGAAGTTGTGCAACCGGCGCAGGTCGGAGCGAACCTTCGCAGCGAGCGGATCCTGAATGGTCTTGGCCAAATCGGCCACGGTGATTTGGGTCGGATCCATCTGCCCGCCGGCACCACCCGCGACGATCACCGGGATCTTGTTGCGCTTGCAGAAGGCAATCAGCGCCACCTTGGCCTTGACCGAGTCGATGGCGTCCACCACATAGTCAAACTCCCGCTTGATATGCTCGGCCAGGTTATCGGCGGTGACGAAATCATCCACCTCGATCACCTCGCAATCCGGGTTGATGGCGCGAATACGCTCGGCCATCACCTCGGTCTTGAGGCGACCGACCGTACCCTGCATAGCGTGGATCTGGCGATTGGTGTTGGTGATGCAGATATCGTCCATGTCGATCAGGGTGATCTGGTTGATACCGGCACGGGCCAGCGCCTCGGCTGCCCAGGAGCCCACACCGCCGATCCCCACCACACAGACCTTGGCCTGGCTAAAGGAGCGCAGCGCGCTCTGACCATAAAGACGGGCAATGCCCCCGAATCGCTGTAGATATTCTGCTTTCATACCACCACCTTGCTTGAGGGCGGCCATTATAGCGACAACCACCGCCAGCGGCGATGGCATAACCGGAGAAAATCGGGGAGGAAAAACAGAGAAAACGGCAGGGAAGAGAGAATAAAAGGTCAATTATCAGCCAACTTTCTGAATGGCAGCCAATAAAAAACCCCGCTCGATGAGCGGGGTTCTTAACTTGGGTGCCTGGCAGTGTCCTACTCTCGCATGGCGAATGCCACACTACCATCGGCGCT
>NZ_JBFODO010000006.1:0-87084 GCF_040908365.1 Aeromonas sp. R2-4 | reverse complement strand
GGGCCAGCCTTGTCGGCTGGCCCCTCTTTTTTATTGTTGCTTAGCGCCCTGATCAGGGATGGCTCTGCGTCTCTTTGATAAGCGGCAGTTGAGCCTTGATCCATGCCGGATTGCAATAGGTCCCCCAGTCGCAGGCCTGACTCGACATCATTTCAGGGATAGCTCAACGTCTCTTTGATAAGCGGCAGTTGAGCCTTGATCCACGCCGGGTTGATGGGGCCCCAGTCGCTGATACGGTAGTGTCCCTGGAGGTGGCGAGCTCCCTCGGTCTGCTCGAAGGCGCAGCTGATATCGAGTTCGGCCAGCGCGCTCAGGGTATCTTGCGCGGTGCGGCGCGGCATGCCGGTCGCCTCCATGATGGCAGGCACCGTATCTGTGCCCTGGCTGATCAGCCAGGCCACGTAGAGCCGCCGGTAAAAGCTGGTGCGGGTCTTGCTCGGCTCACTCATATCTCGTCCTCAAGACGATCGAAGTAGCGCCAGGTCGCAATGGCTGCTTTGCCCATCACCAGTGCCCAGAGGCCGAACCAGAACCAGCGGAAGAAGCTCCAGGTGGAGGCGTCAGGTTCCGTGCTCTCGATCTTGGTGACGTTGGGGAACATGGAGAACATGTTCACGCGCCAGCCGTAGGAGGTGATGATGGCCAGGCGTTTCTCGAACTCCATCGACTTGGCCTTGGCCTGGACGTCGGCGGCGTTGAACTTGAAGTAGAGGGGCCAGCCCCACTCGGTATCTTCATTGCGAAACACCCGGATCTTCTCGCCGGGGCGCTCGGTGTAGATGTAATAGACGTCGGTGGTGGGGCCGTCAGCCGGGTTTTTCTGGCTGATGGGGCCATCCTTGTCGGTGCGCTTCACCTCGACCCCGGTGATGGTAGCGATGGTGTGCTCCGGCAGGTAGTAGTCGAGCCAGGCGGCGGAAATGAGGGCGATGAGCCCCAGTGCGATAAAAGCGGGTTTCTTGAATCTCAGGCTCATGGTGTGCTCACGTGAGGGGGAGTAACGTGCCTCTACCATACCGATATTTGACAGGGCAGCCCAGCCCCTTATGGCACCAACGGCCAAAAAATGGCGTTTAAAACAGAGACAAAGCCATTGCTCCATCAACAAGAAAGGCCCTTGCGGGCCTTTTTGTCTGGTTCACTTTGTGCGCTTACAGCTGGAATTGGGCCAGCTGTTTGCGTTGCTGCTCGGCGAGCTGGGAGAGTTCGTTGCTGGCACTGGCGCTCTGGCTGATGCCGGCGGAGCTCTGGCTCACGATCTCGTGAATATTGGTGATGTTGCGGTTGATGTCGGCAGTGACGCAGGACTGCTCCTCGGCGGCGGTGGCGACCTGGGCGTTGGCGTCGTTGATCTGGCGCACGGCACCGGTAATGCCGCTTAGCAGATCCTGCACCTGAGCCGACAAGCGCTGGTTATGGCTGAGGATCTCCAGGGTCTCCTGCACGCCGTTGTTGGCGGATTGGGACTGGCTCTGCAGCCGCTCGATGATGGTCTGGATCTCCTTGGTGGAGTCCTGGGTACGGGCTGCCAGCATTCTCACTTCGTCGGCCACCACCGCAAAACCACGACCCGTTTCACCGGCACGGGCCGCTTCGATGGCGGCATTGAGCGCCAGCAGGTTGGTCTGCTCGGAGATCCCCTGAATCACTTCAATTACCTTGCCGATCTGCTCGGACTGGGATTTGAGCTGAGCCACGATGGCGGCGGCATCTTCCAGACTGCTCGCCATCCGGCTGTTGGCGGCAATGCTTTCGGTAAAGAGGGCGAGCCCCTGTTCGACCCGGCCATTGGCATCCCGCGCCAGCTCATCGGCGATGGCTGCGTTGTGGTTGACGTTGTCAGCGGTGCTGGAGAGTTCGGTCACGGCGGAGGCGACCTGTTCGATCTCGCAGTGTTGCTGCTTTGCATTGGCCTCGGACTGGGTCATCACGGCGGCCAGCTCGGTGGCGGCGGAGGCGACGCTGTTGCTGATCCCGGTCAGGTTCTCGATGGTGCTACCAAGTTGCCCCAGAGTGAGGTTGATATCTTTGGCCAGACGGGTCAGCTCGTTGTTGCCTTCCGCTTTGGCGCGCACGTTGAAGCGCCCTTGCGCCACGGCGTGCATCACCTCTTGCAACTGACCGATGGGGCTGACGATACGGCCGGAGAGGACCCAGCCACAGATCAGCGCCGCCAGCAGGGTACCGGCGGTGAGCAGCAGGGTACGCAGCAGGGTGGCGTCGTAGTGGGCCTGCTCTTCGGCCAGCTCTTGCTGGATCAGCTGGTTGATGTGGGCGGACATGCTGTCGATCTGTTTGATCAGCTGTTCACCCAGCTCGCGGAAATGGAGGCGAGCCGCCTCGTAGGCGACCGGATCGCCGCCACCCTGATGTTTTTGCGCCAGCAGCGGCAGCATGTTGCTGCGGGTATGGCTGAGGTAGGCCTGCAGGGCGGCAGCGACCTGACGGTTATCCTGCTCGGCACCGGGGAGCACCAGACGGCCGAGGATGGTATTGATCTCCTGCTCGGCGCTGTTGAGGTTTGCGGGCAGTGCGGTAAACAGCTTGGCATCGTAGAGGCCATAGATGGCGCTGGTGCGCAGCCGGTAGGTGGCGTGGATCAGTTTGGCAATATCGTCCTTGTGCTGGACCACGGTCTGGGTCGTCTCATCTATGTCATTGATGGCTTCATCCAAACCCTGTTTGCTGATGGCGATCATCACCATCATCAGCAGGCTGGCCAGCAGCAAAGGTATCAAGACCTGGACACGTATTGATAGATTATTCAATGACATAAATGGCTCTAATCCGGAATTGGAGGAGCCGACATCTTACACATGCACGTCAGGAGCTGTCACAGGCTTTTATTGCTGAAATGTGCTGAAGAAAAGGTTTTTTCTTGTGAGAAAGGAGCCATTTAGGCATTGTTGAGCGCTTTATCCCCTGAATATGTGGTACAACTGGCTGGGTTGTGTCAATCCTGTCCCGTTTTCGTGATTTCCCGCTCTCGTCATATGGAGGTGTGTTGTGTCCAGCTGGATCGATCCGGCCATTCTGGCTCTGTTTATCCCGACCTTTTTCTTTGTCTCGGTGACCCCCGGCATGTGCATGACCCTGTCGATGACCCTGGGGATGAGCCTGGGGGTGCGCCGCACCCTGCACATGATGTGGGGGGAGCTGATCGGTGTCGGGCTGGTCTCGGTGCTGTCGGTGATCGGGGTGGCAGCCATCATGCTCAACTATCCGGGGATCTTCGCCGCCTTCAAATATGTGGGGGGCGCCTATCTGGTGTGGCTTGGCATCCAGATGTGGCAGGCTAAAGGGAAGATGGCCATTCCGGCGGATCTCTCGGCCGGTCAACAGACCAGCGCCATGGGGTTGGCGCTGCAGGGCTTTGTCACCGCCATCGCCAACCCCAAAGGGTGGGCCTTCATGATCTCCCTGCTGCCCCCCTTTATCTCTGCCGACAAGCCGATGGCGCCGCAGATCAGCGCGCTGGTGGCGCTGATCCTGGTCATCGAGTTCTCCTGCCTGCTGCTCTACGCCAGCGGCGGCCGCACCCTGCGCCACTTCCTTGCCAAGAGCGGCAACGTCACCCTGATGAACCGCATCGCCGGTACCCTGATGCTGGGGGTGGGAGTCTGGCTGGCGCTCGGGTAAGAGCCGTCAGTGACCCTCGCCACAAAAGAAAAATGCCACCGCTCGGTGGCATTTTTTATGGGCGCCGAGTGGCTCAGCGAGGCTTGAAACGCTCAACCCATGGGTTGGCGGTGAGGCCGTGCAGGATGACGCTCAATATGATGGTGCAGAGCACGGTGGCGATGATGGGGCGCTGGCCAATCAGGGCAGGCTCGTTTTGCAGCACCATCACCGCAAAGACGATACTGGCAAGGCCCCGCGGGCCGAACCAGCCGATAAAGAGCTTGAGCTCGGGCTTGAGGCCGGTGCCGATGAGGCTCAGCCAAACCGGCACCATCCGCAGCAGGGTGAGGCTGGCAATGGCATAGAGCCAGTATTGCCAGTGCAGCAGCTCCGGCAGAATGGGCATCAGGGTTGCACCAAATACCATCCAGATCACCACGGAGAGCAGGTCGCCGTAGCCTTCGCAGCTGTCCATATAGGCGTGCTTGTGTTCGCCGAGGCGGTGGCCGATAAAGAGGCCGCCGACAAAGGCGGCGATAAAGCCGCTTCCCCCCAGACTCTGTGCCAGCGCAAAGCAGAGCAGGGCCAGGCCCGGCATGGTGAGCTGACGCCAGAGTGGCAGTTGCCAGCCATTGAGATAGGAGATCTTCAGCAGCCGGATGGTGAGGCTGGTCAGCACAAAGGCGACCAGCAGGCCAATGCCGATCTCCTCCAGCATCAGGGTGATAGCCAGAGTGGCGGTGCCTGCGTGCTGCTCGGTGGGGGCGATAAGGGCCAGCAGCAGAAGCAGCACCGGTACGCAGATGCCGTCGTTGAGGCCGCTCTCCTGATTGAGCCCTTCACGCACCGGTGCCGGCACCGCGGGGTTACTGACCACCGCTTTGCCGAGCGCTGCATCGGTGGGGGCAAGAATGGTGGAGAGGATGGCCATCTCCAGCAGTGGCAAGTCGGGGAAGATCCAGTGGCCAAACAGGGCGCCACAAAGCAGGGTGAGGGGCAGGCCAATCAGCAAAAGCCGGATGGGGAGTTGGCGGTTGGCCAGCAATACCTGCCAGTTGGTGTTGGCGGCATCGTTGAACAGCACAATAACCAGCGTCAGCTCGGCCAGCAGCTTGATGCCGGCGCTGTCGATAGAGAGGGAGAGCAGCTCCAGCCCTCCCGGCCCCAGCAACCAGCCGGTCAGCAGAAAGAGCAGGGGGCCATTGACCAGTTTTGATTCAAAGCGCCCCGCGATCAGGCTGTAGATCAGCAAGAAGGCGGCGATCACTGCCAGATTCTGGTAAAGCAGGTGTGCATCCATACAACCTCCTTTCTGCCCCCCGCAGGGGTGGTTTAGTCGGTCAGGCAGTCGGGGTCGAACACATACTCCCCGTCCAGCCAGCGCACGATTTCGTCTACGCAGGATTGGTCACGAAACGGCAGATAGCGCGCCTTGAGGGCGGCAATCTGCTCGGGGGTGAGCTGGGCCAGCCCCAGATCCTGAAACAGCGGCAGGTCGGCCTCGATCATCGCCGAGATCTGCGGGCCGCAGGTGGCGTTGAGGGCGGCATGCAGCGCCTTGTCGGGGTCGTACTGTTTGCCGAGCCGGTAGCTCATTGGCAGGGTAGCGAGGGGCAGGGCGGAGAGCGCCGCCTGCTTCATCGGGTTGACCGCATGGCCGGCGAGCAGATCCGCCAGCTCGGCGGGGCGGTTCTCGAAGGCGCGCAGGTGCAGGTAGCTGCTCGCCTTGCTGCCATCGTTAACCGGGTAGTTGTCCCACAGGAAGGGCTTGCGGCCGAGCAGTTCGGTCACCTGCTTGAGGTGACTGGCTGGATATTCGCTGGAGCAGACCTTGGGGCCGGTCCAGAAGATCTCGAAACGGCGATCGAGCTGCTCGCCAAGCTCCTCCAGATAGCGGGGAGGCATGGCGCCAAACACCTTCTCCAGCACCGGATCGGTCGAGTAGTAGCTGGGGCAGAAGATGAGGCGGGTCGCCTTGCTGTGGGCCGCGATGTCGTGGGCGATGGTGAGCTGGTGACGGGCCAGATCCGGGGTATCCCCCTTCATGTCGTCAAACAGCACTGCCAGAATATCGGGCTGCAGCATCTCGTCGATGAGGCGCACTTTTTCGAGCAGCGCCGAGCG
This sequence comes from Aeromonas sp. R2-4, assembly GCF_040908365.1. Classification (NCBI taxonomy): domain Bacteria; kingdom Pseudomonadati; phylum Pseudomonadota; class Gammaproteobacteria; order Aeromonadales; family Aeromonadaceae; genus Aeromonas; species Aeromonas sp. R2-4. The sequence goes on along the minus strand of NZ_JBFODO010000006.1, from coordinate 81,339 downwards.
TTTGCGATCGTAGTCGTGATGAGCCCCCATGGGGCTCAAGCCCACCCCGAAGGCGAGCCCGTTGGCGCGGCACTGGCGCGCCAGCTCGGCGAGATCGGCCAGCTGCTGCTCGGGCCAGGGGAGGGCCCAGTGCTTGCGCAGATAGCCATCCTCTTTTGGGGCGTAGATATAGAAGCCGTAACCGTGGCGCGGCAGCCACTGGGCGTAGCGGGCGCGGGCCTGCCAGCTCCATCCCTTGCCAAAAAAGCCTTCAATGACCCCCAGATTGGCAGCGGGGGGCAGGGGGCCGGACAGCAAACTTTGATATGGCATAACTCTCTCCCTTCTTGCTGGGGACTTGATACGGGACGGTCGGTCAGACCGGGTCCTCTTCCTGAAAGCGCACCCCGATCTTGCCCGGCACGCTCTCGTCCATTTCGGCCACGGTCCAGATCAGGCCCTGCCATTCGATGTTGTCACCGACCACCAGATTATCGCCCAACTGGCTGGCAATAAAATCGCCCAGTGTCTGATCCGCCACCTCGCTCACATCCAGCCCGTAAAGAGGGGCGAGATCCACCAGTCGTGCCGCCGCTTCCAGCAGGAAGTCACCGAAGAAGCGGGGGCCGAGATCCTGCTCCGGCGCCTGACTGAACAGCTGACCGAGGGCGGGGAGGTCACGCTCGTGACCGATCACGCAGAGGATGTCATCGGCCTGCAGACAGGTACTACCCGAGGGGTGGAGCAGCTCGCGGCCTCGAAACAGGGCGCAGATCCGGGTGCCGGCGGGCATCTGCAGATCCCGCAGTGGCGAGCCGATGCACCACTTCTCCTCCCCCAGCTGGTAGACGAAGGTCTCCCACTGGCTGTCGAGATCGATCTCGAGTCCGGAGCGGTTGATGGGCGACGGTGGTGCAGGTACTTCCACCCGCGCCAGTTTTGATGCCAGCGGTAGCGAGCTGCCCTGCAAAATCAGCGAGACCAGCACCACGAAGAAGGCGACGTTGAAGTAGAGCTGGGCGTTGGGCAGCCCCGCCATCATCGGGAACACCGCCAGAATGATGGGCACCGCGCCGCGCAGGCCAACCCAGGAGATAAACCAGCGCTCGCGGGGGGCGAAGTTCTTGAACGGCAGCAGCCCGATCCAGACCGACACCGGGCGGGCAAACAGGATCATCCACATCGCCAGCGCCAGCGCGGGCAGGGCGATGGGCAGCAGCTTGTGGGGTGAGGCGAGCAGCCCCAGCACCAGAAACATGCCGATTTGGCTGAGCCAGGTCAGACCGTCCAGCACCGACAATGTGGTGCTGCGGCTGCGCAGGGCGAGGTTACCGAGCAACAGACCGGTGAGATAGATGGCGAGAATGCCGCTGCCACCCACCGCCGTGGTGAGGGCGAAGATCAGCAGACCGCCGCTGACGGTGAGCAGCGGATAGAGCCCCGGCGCCAAGCGGGCGGTGTTGATGAGGCGCCACAGCAGCCAGCCGCCGCCAAGGCCAATCCCGGCGCCAAGGCCAAACTGCTTGACCAGTTGCAGCAGCAGGAACCCCCCATCCAGCCCTTGCTGGGCGGTGGCGAGCACCTCGATGAGGGTGACGGTGAGAAACACTGCCATGGGGTCGTTGCTGCCTGACTCTATCTCCAGAGTGGCGCTCACCCGCTCGTTGAGGCTGCGCCCGCCAAGCAAGGAGAAGACCGCCGCGGCATCGGTGGAGCCGACGATGGCGCCGATCAGCATCCCCTGCATCAGGTTGAGGTCAAACAGCCAGGCTGCGGCAAGCCCCGTCAGGCCGGTGGTGATAGCCACCCCGACCGTCGCCAGCGACAGGGCAGGCCAGAGCGCCACCCGGAACGAGGAGACCCGGGTGCGCATGCCGCCGTCGAGCAGAATGATGGCGAGCGCCAGGTTGCCCACCAGATAGGCGATGGAGTAGTCAGCGAAGTGGATGCCACCGGGGCCATCCTCACCGGCCAGCATGCCGACGGCGAGGAAGATAACCAGAATGGGAATACCGAGGCGGGAAGAGAGGGCGCTCAACAGTACGCTGGCTCCCACCAACAGGGCAGCGACAAAAAAGAAACTGTTGATGGTAGCGGCATCCAAGGGCGAACTCCTTCCTGGTAATGTGCAAAGTAGGCACATTATATGCAGTTAGGCCCCCCTTGTGTGGCTTATTTGTGCATCAATTTGCACTTTCTTACATTTTTCATCCCTTTTTTCAGCATGGCCGCGCCATATTCTGACTGTGACGGGGTTAACGAAAGCGGAGTCAAAGGAGCGTCGATTTCAAGGATGCGCAGGGAGGATAGGGCGGGGAAAAGCGAAACGGCACAGCAGAGGGAGAGGGGAGCACAAGGGCGCTCCCCAAGGGATGGGGCGGGATTCAGTCGTCCTCGTCATCCTTCACTTCGCGGATCTTGTCCTTGTAGTTGGGCAACTGCTTCTCCAGCCGTTTCATGTCTTTGATGGCATTGAGAAACAGCCCGAGCAGGAACAGCAGCGGCAACCCTATCCACAGCCAGAGATTCATGGGATTTTCCTTTCGTCAGGACAGGTGGTGACATAACGGGCCAAAATTTCATCAAGGTTGGCCAATATGGTCGACTTGCCTTCAATATCCGCCTGTTGCAGACAAAGCGCCAGTGCCGCGGGATCGAGCCGCTGCTCATCGGACTCCAGCGAGAAGCTGATATGCCAGGGCTCGTAGGCGACGCCGCTCTCTGCCCCGACCGGCTTGGCATAAGGGAGGAAGAAGCCGAAGTCGCTCATATGATCGCTGAGCCACTCGCTGAGATCAGCAAACCAGCCCCCGGCTTCATACTCCCACGGCTCCAGCGCCAGTTTGGTATCGGCGGGCAAACAGTCCGGGTCGTAGATGTCGAGATCGGTCCCCCAGTGGTGACGGCTGGTGCCGGGCAGGGCACTCCAGCGCAGGATGGCGTGCAGCCGCTCCACCTCGCTTAGTTGCAGGGCATCGATGGGCTGACTGTTGGTATCGAGCAGCGGTCGTTCGCCGCGCCACTTGCCATTCCAGATGGCGAGCTGGCGCTCGAAGCTGCGCCAGCTGGAGGCCGCCTGCAGGTTGAACCCCTCATAGGCGGCCGCCACCTGCATGTCGTTGAAGGCCGCCGCGGTGGCGGCGGTCAGCCGATGAGGGCCGCGCCCCACCAGAACAAGGTGGCTCTCGTCGAGCCCCAGCAGTTGTTCCTGCGTCATGCCAGCAATCTCTCGAGCACCCCTTGATACATGTCCGCCAGCAGATCCAGATCGTCCGCCTTCACGCACTCGTTCACCTTGTGAATGGTGGCGTTGACCGGCCCGAGCTCAATCACCTCGGCGCCGGTGGGGGCGATAAAGCGCCCGTCGGAGGTGCCACCAGTGGTGAGCAGGGCCGGTCGCTGACCGTTCACCGCCTCGATGGCTGCCACAGCCGCATCGAGCAGCGCGCCGGTATCGGTGAGGAAAGGTTGGCCGGAGAGGGTCCAGTTCAGCTGATAATCGAGGCCATGTTTATCCAGCAGCGCCTCGACCCGCTCACGGATATCCATGTCGGTCAGTTCGGTACTGAAGCGGAAGTTGAACTGCACCTGCAGCTCGCCCGGAATGACGTTGGAGGCGCCGGTGCCGGCCGAGATGTTGGCGATCTGGAAGCTGGTGGGGGGGAAGTAGGCGTTGCCCTCATCCCACACGGTGGCAGCGAGTTCCGCCAGCGCTGGCGCGGCTTTGTGAATGGGGTTGTCCGCCAGATGGGGATAGGCCACATGGCCCTGCACCCCGCGCACCAGCAGATCACCGGTGATGGAGCCGCGGCGGCCATTTTTCACCACATCGCCGACCACGGCGGTAGAGGAGGGCTCGCCGACGATGCACCAGCGGATCTTCTCGTTGCGGGCCTCCAGGGTGTCGATCACCCGGGTGGTGCCATTGATAAAGGGCCCCTCTTCATCGGAGGTGATGAGAAAGGCGATGGACCCGGTGTGATCCGGATGCTGGGCGACGAAGCGCTCGACCGCCACCACCATGGAAGCCAGCGAGCCCTTCATGTCGGCGGCGCCGCGCCCATAGAGCACGCCATCCTTGATGGTCGGCTCGAACGGCGGGGTGTGCCATTTGTCCAGCGGCCCGGCGGGCACCACGTCGGTGTGACCGGCGAAGCAGAACAGCGGCCCCTCGCTGCCGCGGCGTGCCCAGAGGTTGGTGGTGTCCTCAAACACCATGGGCTCGATGACAAACCCGAGCTTGGCTAGGCGCTCCGCCATCAGGGTCTGGCACCCTTCATCGAGGGGGGTAACGGAGGGGCGGCGGATCAGATCCTTGGCCAGTGCGATGACATCCGACATCAGTTGTCCTTAGTTGTCCTTAACGGGAGAAGAGGGATTGGTAGTGATCAGCCTTGAAACCCAGGGTCAGTTCGCCGTCACGGTCGAGCAGCGGGCGCTTGATCATGGCCGGATGTTCCAGCAGCAGGGCGCGCGCCTTGGCTGTGTCGAGTCCCTGTTTGGCCTCATCCGGCAGGGCGCGGAAGGTGGTACCGCGGCTGTTGAGCAGGGCTTCCCAGCCGAGTTGTGCCAGCCAGCTGTCCAGATCGTCCGGGTTCAGGCCGTCGGCGCGGTGGTCGTGAAAGCGGTAGTCGATACCGGCCTCATCCAGCCACTTGCGGGCTTTCTTGATGGTGTCGCAGTTCTTGATGCCATAGAGGGTGATGGCCATGGGGAGTCCTTCTCTTGTGGGCGCTGGCCGTGGCTGCGCCCGAAAATCCGAATCAACAGAGTGCAAGGGCCCGATTCTGGCATTGTGGCAATCCCATGGCAACGCCGATGGTCCGGCTCGCGGGTTTTACCGGAACTGGTCACACCTGAACGGCGTTTTTGAGATCAAGATCAGAAGCGGTGCGGTGGGTATGCCCGATGGGATGGTGATTGCGGAGAAAAGCCGCTATTGCAGGAGAAAAAGAGAAAGGACAAACGCCAGATAGCCAAAACGCGCCAGCGGGCGCGTTTTGGTAGGCATGATCAAGCACCTCAATCAGTGCAGGGTGGTCCACTCATGGTCAAAGACCCGGGCCCGTTCCCAAGGTGCATCAGGCAGGCTGGAAGAGAGGCCAGTGTATTTGCCCACGTCGTCCACCACGATGGCGGAGAGGATCGGCAGGTTGTTTTCGGTGCAGTACATGCGGATGCGTTGCAGCAGGGTGCGCAGTTCATCCTGGCACTGCTCCAGCCCGGCCTGCTTGGCCAGTTTGGAGTAACGAATGGTAGTGCGTTCCTTTGCAGACTCGACGAGGATGTCCCACAGCTTGTAGTCGCAGGTCGAAGCACCTGCGGTGGCTTGGCTTGTCATAACTCTCTCCGGCGCGAAATGGTCGCTATATGTCGAAGCGCATCTTCGCCAGTTCGGCGCCGTCATATGTTGATCCAACGCAAAAAAGAGGGGAGTCGCGTCACACAATTCCCGGATATGGGGTGATAAAGGTTTTCCGGCAGTTGAAATAACGAAAAATTGTTACATGGCCGACATATTATGCTAATGAATCACGGTGACGGCACCTTTATTGATAGGGATCAAAGGCAAACAGTGGTCAGATCACTAGATTTCGCTCTTCGATAAATTTATCAGGAGTGAATATTGGAACTTTTATTCGTCTTGCTCGTTCTGGTCGCCGTGGTCTACGGCATTATCAAGGATTACAACCCGCAGGCGGTGCTGGCGCTGGCGGGCATGGCCATTTTTGCGGTGGCCTACTGGCTGGGGCTGCACCCCATTCTCCCCGCTGACAAGAGCACCGGTTTCGCCCTGTTCGACCTGTTCGAAGTGTTCAAGGGGATCTTCTCCTACCGCGCGGCGGGCCTCGGCCTCACCATCATGGCGGTGGCGGGTTTTGCCACCTACATGTCCCATATCGGTGCCTCTCAGGCGCTGGTGCGGGTGGCGGTCAAACCGGTGGCGGGCATCCAGTCCAGCTACCTGATGCTCTCCATCTGCTATCTGGTGGCGGTATTCGTCTCCCTGTTCGTCACCTCCGCTACCGGCCTTGGTCTGCTGTTGATGGTCACCATGTATCCGGTGATGCGCAACCTCGGCATCAGCCCGGCCTCCGCTTGTGGCGTCATCGCCACCTCCCAGGCGTTCGAGATTGGCCCGACCCAGACCAACGCCATCTTCTCCGCCGGTCAATCCGGCATGGATCCGACCAGCTATTTTGTCGACTACCAGATCTGGCTGGTGGCCCCCATGCTGCTGGTGACCATGGTGCTGCACTTCTTCTGGCAGCGTCACTGCGATCGCAAGGATGGCTGGGATCCGGCGCTCCATCGCGGCGATCACGCCGAGCTGGACGAGCAGGGCACCGAGAGCGTGCAGGCGCCCACCTGGTATGCCCTGCTGCCGATCATCCCCTTCGTGCTGATGATGACCTTCTCCAAGCTGCTGGTGAGCGACATCAAGATGAGCGTGGAGGTGGCCATGCTGCTGTCGGTCTTTATCGGCATGCTGTGCGAGCTGCTGCGTAGCCGCTCGGTGCGTACCGCGTTTGCCGGGCTGTCGAGCTTCCTCGATGGCATGGGCAAGGTGTTTGGCCCCGTGGTGGCGCTCATCGTCTGTGCCGAGCTGTTTGCCGAATCTCTCAAGGCCATCGGCGCCATCGATACCCTGCTGCACTCTGCCAGCAATGCCGGTATCGGCAGCGGTCTGATGACCCTGGTGATGGTGGCGCTGATCATGGTGGCGGCGGTCATCATGGGCTCCGGCAATGCGGCGTTCCTAAGCTTCTCGACCCTGGCACCGGCGGTGGCAGCCAAGTTTGGCGTACCGGCGGTGACCATGCTGCTGCCGATGCAGCTCGCTTCCAGTATCGGCCGTACCGTCTCTCCCATCGCGGCTGTGCTGATCGCCTGTGCGGGGATTGCCAAGGTATCGCCCTTTACCGTGGTCAAGCGCACCAGCGTGCCGATGGCGGGGGCGCTGGTGACGGCGCTGACCCTCAATTATCTGCTGTTCATGTAGTGATGTGGGTTATGTAGTGGTGTTTGGAATTTACCGGTCGGGCGGGTGGCATGGCTGCCCGCCTTTTTCTCACTGTGTCGCATTGTTGCAATAGACGATCGGCCATCAACGCTGATTGTTGCATGGAGAAGATAATGACAGTTGTAAAGAGCCCGTTTTCCCTCGATAGCTATCTGGCCGATCTGGCCCCGCTCATCAACCTCGATTGCGGTACTCGCACCCCGGCCGGGGTGGCGAAAGTGGCCGACATCATGACCGAGAAATATGAGGCCATCGGCTGGCAGGTGACCCGCCACCAGTTCGCTGCCGAGTGCGGCCCCTGCCTCGAGATCACCAATGCGCCGGGTGCCGATCACTACGACGTGATGCTGTGCGGCCACATGGATACCGTCTTCCCCGAGGGAACTGCAGCCAAGCGCCCGCTGAAAATCGAAGGCAATCAAGCCTTTGGTCCCGGTGTATCGGACATGAAGAGCGGCCTGCTCTCTATCTGGTATGCCCTCAAAGAGATGGATCCGGCATTGCTTGCCAAGCTTAAGGTGCTGGTCTGCTACAACTGCGACGAAGAGATTGGCTCCCCCTGGTCCAAGGATTGGCTGGTGAAAAAAGCCAAACAGAGTGGCTGCGTGCTGGTGGCCGAGGCAGCCCGTCCCAACGGGGATCTTATCAGCGCCCGCAAGGGCAATGCCAAGTACCGCATCACCTTCCATGGCAAGGCGTCCCACGCCGGTTCGGCCCTGACCGAAGGGGTCTCTGCAATCACAGAACTCGCTCATTGGGTGCTGGCCATCAACGAGCAGGTCAATATGGAGACCGGCACCACCATGAACGTCGGCGTGGTACAGGGCGGCACCGGCGTTAACGTGGTGCCGGACTTTGCCGAGGCGATCGTCGATCTGCGCTTCTGGAGCAACGAAGAGGCCGCTGCGGTACACGATCGGCTCACCTTTATGGCCAACAACCCCTTCCTTGCGGGCTGTCGGGTCGAGGTAGATCGCCAGACCTTCAAGCCGGCGATGCGCCCGAGCGGTGACACCGAGGCGCTGATGGCGCTGGTGGAGGCGGCAGCCAAGGAGGAGGGGATCCCCTTCAACTGGCTGGAGGCCGGTGGCGGCTCGGATGCCAACTTCACCGCCGCCGCGGGGGTGCCGTCGCTGGATGGCTTCGGCCCCATGGGTGGTGGTTTCCACTCGGAGGCGGAGTTCCTGCTGCTCGACAGCATCGAGCCGCGCATCCGCCTGCTGCAGCGGGTGCTGGGCAAGCTGACGAAATAAGCCGGTTTATCCCTTGTTCGGGTCGTCATGGCCCGCTCAAAACTGGTCCGCTCAAATCCAAACGGGAGGCTGCTGCCTCCCGTTTTTTTATCTCGATTTTTCGCGCGCTAAGTGAGTTGGCTGCTTGCTTGAGGCCGTTACCTCTGTGGCTCGGCCAGATAGGCCAGGTGATCCTGCCGCGCCACCTGCCAGCCATCGAGGCGCAGCGGGGCGGCAAAGCCCGGGCCGTCGGTCACCATGGTGTGGTACTCCCCCTGCTCGCCGCAGGCATCGAAGTCCTCGCGCTCGGCCAGTTGTTGTAGCTCGCAGAGGGTGGCGGCATCGAGGGTGCGCCCAGTCCACTCGGGAGCCAGCACCCGGGTATCGACGCAGGAGAGGTGGGCGACGATGCCGCGGGCCAGCAGATCCGCCAGCAAGGCTTGACGAGATTGCTGCCAGAGCGGGGTGTGGACGGTGAGCCCCAGCGGCTGGCAGCGTTCGCGGATCCAGTTTGGTGCGCCCCCCACGCTGTCGATATCGCCGGTGACTACGCCATCGAGTTGCCACTCCTCCCTGAGCCGTGCCAGTGCCCGCTCATAACCGAGATCGAACGGCGCTTCTATGGTGACCAGCAGATGGGGCAGCTCGAGGGCTTCCGCCTGACGGCGCACCAGCGGCAAGGGGTGAGCGAGAAATCGGGGCTCTGGCGGGGCAAAGGTGGCCAGTGCCACCACCTGGTGACCCGCTTGGCGGGCATGACAGAGGGCCAGCATGGCATCTTTGCCGCCGCTCCAGAGCAGGATGACGCGAGACATGGATGAGATTCCGATGGTGAACGAGGGGGCATGCTACCCAGCGGCGGGGGCAGAGGTAAAGGCATAGTGTCCGGAAATTGCGGCGGGGAAAGGGTTGAGGTAACTGAGCTGGGAAAAAAGCAGGCCCCCGAAGCGGGGGCCTGTATTGCAATAGCGTGGTAAACGCCGCTGCGATTAGAGCAGGATGCTGGTCAGGATAAAGCCCAGCGAGCAGGAGGTCACCACCCCGATCAGCCCCGGAATGATGAAGCTGTGGTTGATGATGAACTTGCCGATGCGGGTGGTGCCGGAGCGGTCGAAACCGATACAGGCCAGATCGCTCGGGTAGGTTGGCAGCACGAAGTAGCCGTAGCTCGCCGGCAGGAAGGCGATCAGCAGCTTCGGCTCCACACCCAGCGCCAGACCCATGGGGGCGATGGCGGTGAGGGCGGCGGCCTGGCTGTTTACCAGCTTGGAGATGAGGAACAGCACTAGGGCGTAGGTCCAGGGCTGGGCCTGTACCACATGGGCCAGGGTCTCTTTGAGCAGCGGCATGTGGGCCTGGAAGAAGGTCTCACTCATCCAGGCAACCCCGAATACGGAGAAGATGGCGACCATGCCTGCCTTGAAGACGGCACCGTTGGCGATCTCGCCCGGCTTGACCTTGCAGCGCATCAGGATGATGGCACCGGCGATCAGCATCATCATCTGGATCACCAAGTTCATGGAGAGCGGGCCGGTCTTGTCCTTGATGGTGAACACCGGACGCAGACCTTCGTTGGCACCGAGCAATACCACGGCAGCGATGGCGGCGAAGAAGATCCAGGTAGACCAGTAGGCCTCTTTCGGGAACTTGGTGTTGAGCAGGGTTTCACCACCGCCGTAGATGAAGGCACGCTGCTCCGGGTCTTTGATCTTGGCCTGGAACTCTTCGTCCTTGTCCAGATCCTTGCCGCGACGCAGGCTCCACAGGGCCGCCACGATGACACCGGTCAGGGAGGAGGGGATGGCGATCATCAGGATGTCGAGCAGGCCGTAAGCCTGACCGATACCGTGACCGGCCGCCAGAATGGAGACCATGGAGACCACGGCAACGGAGACCGGGGAGGCGCAGATGGCCATCTGGGAGGCAACGGAGGCTACGGCCATCGGGCGCTCGGGACGGATGTTCTTCTGCAGCGCGATGTCAGCGATGATGGGGAACATGGTGTAGACCACGTGGCCGGTACCGCACAGGAAGGTGAGGGTCCAGGTGGTCAGCGGCGCCAGGATAGTGATGTATTGCGGGTGACGGCGCAGCAGACGCTCGGCCACTTGCATCATCAGGTTGAGGCCACCGGCAGTCTGCAGGGTGGCGGCACAGCCGATCACCGCCAGAATGGTCAGCATTACCTGAACAGGCGGTTCGCCCGGCACCAGGCCGAAGACGAAGGTCAGCAGGAAGAGACCGATACCACTGATGAGACCGAGTCCCATGCCCCCAAAGCGGGTACCCAGCAGCAAGCAACCGAGTACCACTAAAAATTCCATCAAGATCATTCCGTTACCTCGTGTGATTCAACCCATATTGCCGCGGGTAGCCTGAACCATGAATTGTCATTGTCTGTTTTATTTAGCCCAAAAGGGTTAGTTGCTATTCTGCTCCCCTGAAAAAGTGAAAAAATTGAGTTACTTCAATAACTCGATGAATTTTTGATTAAACCACTTAAAAACCACGTACTAACAAAAACATCATTTTTGTCACCAAGTGGTATCACTCGGGGCCAAGCCATCAGGTGGTCATGGTGGCAGCACAGAGCGGTAACAGGGCGGCAGGGGAGGGGCATAAAAAGGGCTCGATTGCGGCAGAAGAGGGTGAAAAAGCCAGCGCTCAGGCTATTTTTGCCAGCAAGGGCTGACTTCGGCGGGTTGGCTCACTTGGCCGCAGGGCCTTGCTGCAGATAGCGGCGCTGATAATCCTCGCTCAGCTTGGCAATATCCAATCTGGCAATGGCCTGTGCCACCCGTTGCTGCAACGCCTGCTGGTCGGGACGAAACATGATGTGCAGGCTCTTGTGTTCGAGGATCTTCGGGTGAAATTGCAATCCGGCGCTGCTCAGCTTGCGATCATGGTTGATGAGCCAGTGAAAGACATCCCGATCGATCACCGCCAGATCGAGCCGGTCGCGCTGCAATTTGCGCAGGTTGAGCAGGTCCGCATCGACGGCGGCAGTGTTGAGGCGCTTGCTGGCCATCAGGGCATCGAATTCACGGGTGTTGACGTACCCCTCCACCACGCCGATCCGGTAGGGGGCGAGATCCGTGAGCTGCTGCCAGGGGATGGGGGGGCCTGAGCGCTGCGCCATGCCCAGCACGCTGTCGCCCACGCTGGGGGAGCTGCGCCACAGGGTCGGCAGGGTGTCGGAGAGGTACTCGGGAAAATAGCCGCTATAAGGCTGGGTCGGGTCGGCCGCCAGGCGCACTGCCCGCTGCCAGGGATAGAAGTCGAACGTCACTTCCAGTCCCGCTTCGGCAAAGGCGCGTTTGACGATATGACCGGTGAGGCCGCCATCGGGCAGGCTCTGGCTTGTGTAGGGGGGCCACTCCAGGGTGGTCAGACGAACGGGCTCGGCCCACAGTTGAACAGGCATGCAGGACAGCAATAGCGAAAGCAGCAGGCGATATCCCATAGGCGACGAGTTCCTTGTGCCGATTGATCCTGAGTATCACCCATAACGGTGACAATAAAAAAGCCGACCCGCAGGTCGGCTTTTGCAATGCAGTGGCAAGATGCCGCTGATCAGAACTCGGCGGTACGCGGAGTACGCGGGAACGGGATCACGTCGCGGACGTTGCCCATGCCGGTCACGTAGACCACCAGACGCTCGAAGCCCAGACCGAAGCCGGAGTGCGGCACGGTACCGAAGCGACGCAGGTCGCGGTACCACCAGTAATCTTCCTTGTTCAGGCCCATCTCGGCCAGGCGGGCATCCAGCACGTCCAGACGCTCTTCACGCTGGGAACCACCGATGATCTCGCCGATGCCCGGTGCCAGTACGTCCATCGCGGCAACGGTCTTGCCGTCGTCGTTGAGGCGCATGTAGAAGGCTTTGATATCTTTCGGGTAGTTCTTCACCACCACCGGAGACTTGAAGTGTTCCTCGGCCAGATAGCGCTCGTGCTCGGAGGAGAGATCGATACCCCAGGAGACCGGGAACTCGAACTTCTTGCCGCAGTTTTTCAGCACTTCGATGGCGTCGGTGTAGTCGATCTGGGCGAAGTCGGAGGAGACGAAACGCTCCAGACGGCCGATGGCATCCTTGTCCACGTGCTGGGCGAAGAACTCCAGATCGTCGCGACGCTCGGTCAGTACGGCGTTGAAGACATACTTCAGCATGGCTTCGGCCAGTGCGGCGTTATCTTCCAGATCGTTGAAGGCCACTTCCGGCTCAACCATCCAGAACTCGGCCAGGTGGCGGCTGGTGTTGGAGTTTTCAGCGCGGAAGGTCGGGCCGAAGGTGTAGACCTTGGAGAGGGCGCAGGCATAGGTTTCGGCGTTCAGCTGGCCGGATACGGTTAGGAAAGCCTCTTTGCCAAAGAAATCTTCGTTGTAGTCCACCTTGCCGGCGTCGGTGCGCGGCAGGTTTTCCATGTCCAGAGTGGAGACGCGGAACATCTCGCCGGCACCTTCGGTGTCGGAAGCGGTGATGAGCGGGGTCGCAACCCAGAGGAAACCCTCTTCGTGGAAGAAGCGGTGGATGGCTTGCGCCAGGCAGTGACGAACGCGGGTCACGGCGCCAACAATGTTGGTGCGCGGGCGCAGGTGAGCCTGTTCACGCAGGTATTCGATGCTGTGGCGCTTGGCGGCCATCGGGTAGGTGTCCGGATCTTCGACCCAACCGACTACCTTCACCTCGGTCGCCTGCAGTTCGAAAGCCTGGCCGCTGCCCTGAGAGGCGGCAACCACGCCGGTCACTTCCACGGAGCAGGCAGTGGTCAGACGCAGCACTTCATTCTCGTAATTGGCCAGGGTATTGGGGACAACTGCCTGTACCGGATGGAAACAGGAGCCATCGGAAATGGCCAAAAATGAGATCCCCGCCTTGGAATCACGGCGAGTCCGGATCCACCCTTTGACAGTTTGGGTGGTGCCGACCGGATACTTACCGGCCAGCACATCTACTACGGATGCGTGCGTCATCGAAATATTGTCTCCAGCTTGTTCTTGCAGCGCTATTTGCAACACTAGGGAGTCTGGCCCGGGCACAGATGGCCCACCATGGCAGACTAAGCCGTCAATCTTACCCGCGCGGGTTTGATAAACAAGCAAAAATGTCGGACTCTGGTGGGGTTTTCGGCATGGTTCACTCAACAAGAGTGTCACGGGCGCAGGAGAGGTGGGTGAAAGAGCGGCGGCATGGGCCAGATTGGCTGACACGGGTGTTGCAGGGGCTGGTGATGCTCTGCTGGGGCGGCTTTATCGTGCTGCTCTCCCTTTACCACTATGCCCGGCCCGAAATTGCCTACGGTTTTCTGGTCTATGGCGGGATCGAGGTGCGCGATTATTGGGACCCGGCCCTTACCCCCTGGCTGGTCTACGGGCTCTGGAGCTGTTGTGCCCTGACGCTGGCGGTGTTGCTGCTGGAGCGCAAGCGCAGCCGCCGTCAGGATGACTCCCGGCATGTCAATCTGGCCATCCTGCTATTGGTGCTGATCGCCAGCTTGCTCTTCTACTACGTCGGTTAAGCGCCCGCCTCAGCGGGGCTGATCCGGCTCCTGCCTGCTGGCCTTGGTGCGCTTGCCGAGCTGGCGCTCCACGCTGTCGAGCATCTGGTTGTAGGCCACCGCCACCCGGCCAATCTCGTCACCGTCATCCCCCTCCAGCCGGTGTCCGAAGTCGTGCAAGTCAGTCGCCTCTTCCATGGAGCGGGTCAACTGGTTGAGAGGGCGCACGATCCAGGTGCGGATGACCCAGAGGGTCAGCAGCAGTCCCATCCCGAAGATGCCGGTGAGGATCAGCGCCGAGGTGAGGATATTCTGCTCGACCCGGGTAAACAGCGAATCGAGGGAGTAGTCAAAGCGCACGGCCCCTAACACAGTGTTCTCCGGCACCAGATGACAGCTGGTGCAGTCGGTGCCGCGAAAATCCTTCTTGGCCAGTAGCGGTCGGGTCACCACCAGACGGCTGTGCATGCCGTTGTGCACCACCTCCAGACTCCCTTTGCCCGCCAGAGCCAGCTCATCAAACTCATCCTTTACCTGCTCTGTCTCCCGTCCCGGCCCGAACTGTTTGCTCACCGCATCGCCACGGACGATGCGGGCATCCTCCACATGGGCATGGTCGAGAAACTTGCCGCGCAGGGTATCACGGGCATCCATCTTGCCGGTCAGCATCAGCATGTTGAGGCCGTCGAAATAGGCTTCGGTCTGCTCGCGGCTCTGCTCCTTGATGAGGGTCAGGATGAGATCGCGCTCGCGCACCGCCTGATAGGCTGCGGAGAAGACCAGTACCATGGAGAAGATGAAGAGCAGGAAAAAGTTGATTTTGGCAGCAATGGAGAGGCGCATGAGCAGTCTTTCTTGATAGTAAAACTGCAGCAGTTTACCCCTCTTGGGGCCTCAGGTCTGGTGTTTTGCTCACATTACGGCAAGTGAAACTGCACTGAAGTGGATAAAGTTGCCCTCTTTATATATCAAATGCGGGTAGTCAAACGGGCGGCTGTGATGGCCGCCCGCTGCATGCCTTAAAACTCGCCTTCGGCGATGGCCTGACGGATGGCGCCGGTCAATACCCGCAGCTCTTCAGGGGTGATGACGAAGGGGGGCATCAGGTAGACCAGCTTGCCAAAGGGGCGGATCCAGGCGCCCAGTTCGACAAATTTGCGCTGGATGCGCGCCACATCCACCCGCTCTTTCATCTCCACCACCCCGATGGCGCCGAGCACCCGCACATCCGCGACCGCCGGGTGCAGGGTCAGCTCTACCAGTTCTGTTCGCAGCTGATGCTCGATGGTGCGCACCCGCTCCTGCCAAGGTGAGGCCAGCAGCAACTCGATGGAGGCGTTGGCCACCGCGCAGGCGAGCGGGTTGCCCATAAAAGTGGGGCCGTGCATAAAGACCCCCGCCTTACCGTCACAGATGGTGCGTGCGACATGCTCGGTGGTCAGGGTCGCAGAGAGGGTGAGATAGCCCCCGGTAAGCGCCTTGCCCAGACACATGATGTCGGGGCTGATCCCCGCCCAGTCGCAGGCAAACAGCTGGCCGGTGCGGCCAAAGCCGGTGGCAATCTCGTCAGCTATGAGCAGCACGCCGAACTCGTCGCACAGGGCGCGTACCCACTGCAGATAGCGGGGGTGATAGAAGCGCATGCCGCCAGCGCCCTGCACTATGGGCTCAAGCACGATGGCGGCGATCTCCTCGTGATGATCGGCCATGAGTGTCGCCAGCTCCACCACGCACTGCTCGTCCCACTCGGCGTGGAAGCGGCAGCTGGGCGCGTCGACAAAATGGTGCTCCGGCAGGAATCCCTTGTAGAGCTCATGCATGCCGCCATCGGGATCGCAGACGCTCATGGCGCCAAAGGTGTCGCCGTGATAGCCGCTGCGCAGGGCGACAAATTTGGCTCTGGGCGTCCCCTTGGCATGCCAGTACTGCTGGGCCATCTTGAGCGCCACTTCCACTGCCACCGAGCCGGAATCGGCCAGAAATACCCGATCAAGCCCCTTCGGAGTGATCTCCACCAGCTTGCGGCAGAGCTCGACCGCCGGGGCGTGGGTGAGGCCGCCAAACATCACGTGGGACATCTTGCCGAGCTGGGCGGTGGCGGCGGCGTCCAGCTCCGGCACCTGATAGCCGTGCACGCAAGCCCACCAGGAGCTCATGCCATCCACCAGTTCACGGCCGTCGCTGAGAGTGATCTTCACCCCTTTGGCGCTGGCCACTTCATAGCAGGGCAGGGGGTGAGTGAGTGAGGTATAGGGGTGCCAGATGTGGTGCAGGTCGAATTCTTGATTGGTCATTTGTTGTTCTGTTGTCAATTGGTTTAATCTGGTCGGTGTTGACAGTCTACGCGTGCTCTCTACACTAGCCAACAATTTCAGCCACTTGGCACTGCGCATCACCCTGAGCGCACGGGCCCGGCGGCGGGTTTTGTGGCCGTCCATCCCAAGATGGCGGGCGCAGGATCCCACTAATAACAACCGGAAGCCATGTATGAATGCTCTCACCGCGGGCGGTCACGCCCTTCGTCATGACTGGACCCTCGCCGAGGTTCAGGCCCTGTTTGCCCTGCCATTCAACGATCTGCTGTTTCAGGCCCAGACTGTCCACCGCGCCCACTTTGACCCGAATGAAGTGCAGGTGAGCACCTTGCTCTCCATCAAGACCGGCGCCTGCCCGGAAGATTGCAAATACTGCCCCCAGAGCGCCCGTTACCACACCGGGCTCGAAGCTGAGCGGCTGATGGAGGTGGAGAAGGTGCTGGAGCGGGCCCGCGAAGCCAAGGCCAACGGCTCGTCCCGGTTCTGCATGGGGGCCGCCTGGCGCAACCCCAAAGAGAAGGACATGCCCTACATCATCCGGATGATCGAGGAGGTGCGCGGGCTGGGGATGGAGACCTGCATGACGCTCGGGATGCTCACCGCCGATCAGGCGGCGCGTCTGGGGGCCGCGGGGCTCGATTACTACAACCACAACCTCGACACCTCGCCGGAGTTCTACGGCGAGATCATCTCCACCCGCACCTATCAGGACCGGCTCGATACTCTGGAGCATGTGCGCGGTGCCGGCATGAAGGTCTGCTCCGGCGGTATCGTCGGCATGGGCGAGCAGGCCAAGGATCGAGCGGGCCTGTTGATGGCGCTCGCCAACCTGCCCCGTCACCCCGAAAGTGTGCCCATCAACATGCTGGTCAAGGTGAAGGGAACGCCGCTGGAGAACGAGGAGAACCTCGATCCATTCGAATTTATCCGCACCATCGCGGTGGCGCGGATCATGATGCCCGCCTCCCATGTGCGCCTCTCTGCCGGGCGGGAGAAGATGAACGAGCAGATGCAGGCCATGTGCTTTATGGCCGGGGCCAACTCCATTTTCTATGGCTGCAAGTTGCTGACCACTCCCAACCCGGACGAGAACAGCGACATGCAGCTGTTCAAGCGACTCGGTATTCGTCCCGCCCAGCGGGCCCAGAAACCGGATCAGGTTCAAGAAGAGGAGCTGCTGGCCGAGGTGAGTCGCCAGAGCGAGCCCACCGAGATGTTTTATGACGCCACCCGCCCCCGTGCAGGGGCTGCGCGGTCATGAACGGCCCTGCAGTAACGGGCCCCTTTGTATTGGGCACGGCGCTGGCCGAGCGCGAGCAGGTGGGTCTGCTGCGCAACCGCATCGCGACCGACGGGGCGAGTGGCGGGCGGCTCAAGGTTGCGGGGTTCGACTACCTCAACTTTTCCGCCAACGACTATCTGGGACTGGCAGAACACGGCGCCATCAAGGCTGCCTTCAACGCGGGGATTGAGCGTTATGGCACGGGCTCCGGCGCCTCGCCGCTGGTGACCGGGTACAGCCGTGCCCACCAACAGCTTGAGGAGACCCTGGCCGAGTGGCTCGGGGTGGAGGCGGTGCTGCTGTTCAACTGCGGTTTTTCGGCCAATCAGGCGGTGCTCAAAGCGCTGCTCGGCAAGGAGCATCTGCTGTGGCAGGACAAACTCAACCACGCCTCTTTGCAGGAGATGGGCAGCCAGCTCCCTTGCAAGATGAAGCGTTTTGCCCACAACGATATGGCGGCCCTTGAGCGGCAGCTTGAGCCCAATCGCGGATTGATTGTGTCGGAAGGGGTGTTCAGCATGGACGGGGATCAGGCCCCTTGGCGCGAGCTTGCAACGATCGCAGCCCGGAGCGGCAACTGGCTGATGATCGACGATGCCCACGGTCTTGGTGTGCTGGGGCCTGAGGGGCGCGGCACGCTGGCGGCGCAGGGGGTTGCTCCTGCCAGCGTACACATCCAGATGGGCACTTTTGGCAAGGCGCTTGGCGTCGCTGGCGCTTTTGTCGGTGGCAGCCGCGAGCTGGTGGAGTATCTGGTCAACTTCGCCCGCCACTATGTCTACAGCACCCATATGCCCGCCGCGCAGGCTTGCGCGGTCAGCAAGAGCATCGAACTGGTGCGCACGGCTGATGAGTCCCGCACCCATCTTGGCCAGCTGATCGCTCGCTTCCGGCAAGGGGCAGAGGATCAGGGTTGGCAACTTGGTGCCAGCAATACCCCGATCCAGCCGCTGCTGGTGGGGGAGAGCAGTGTTGCCCTGCAACTGGCTGAACGGCTGCGGGAGCGCGGCGTCTGGGTGAGCGCCATCCGCCCGCCCACGGTGCCAGTCGGTACGGCCCGGCTGCGCATTACCCTGAGCGCGGCTCACCGCGAGCAGGATCTGGATCGCTTGCTCGATGCCTTGGGGGTCTGCCCTGCAGTTACAACGCTTGGGGAGACTCACCATGGCTGAGCGTTTTCAAACGGTGGACAAGGCGCAGCTTGCTCGCCGTTTCGGCGCCGCCGCTCGTCATTACGATGCCCACGCCCGCTTTCAGCAGGAGGTGGGTCAGGCGCTGCTGGGATGGATGCCGAGCAGGCCGGTTGGCACTGATCTGACGGTGAGCGGGCTGGATCTGGGCTGCGGTACCGGCTTTTTCTTGCCCCAACTGGCGAACCGTTGTCATCAGCTGGTGGGACTGGATCTTGCCCCCGGCATGCTGGCGCAGGCCGCCTTGCGTGACAGCGGTGCTCGCCTGCTCTGCGGCGATGCGGAGCAGCTTCCTTTTGCCGACAGCACGTTCGACTGGGTTTTCTCCAGTCTGGCGCTGCAGTGGTGCGAGCGTCCGGCCCAGGCTTTCGGCGAGTTGCTGCGGGTGGTCAAAACGGGCGGCCAGATCTTTTTCTCGACCCTGCTCGATGAGTCGCTCTGGCAGTTGCGAGCCGCCTGGCAGCAGCTTGATGGTCGCGCCCATGTCAATCGCTTCCTCAGCCTGCCACAATTGGAGCAGGCGCTGGCTAGCGCCGGGGTATCTGCTCCCGAGCTGCGTTGTATCACCTGGGATCTCGCCTATCTTGAATTGCCGCAATTGTTGCGCGATCTCAAGGGGATTGGGGCCAATCAGGTCAATGACAATCAGGGGAGTGCCGCCCCGGCCGGTCTGAGCGGTCGCGCCAGATTGCAGCAGCTGGCTCAGGCGTATGAGGCGTTTCGCCAGCCCGATGGCAGGCTGGTCGCCAGTTATCGGGTGTGCCTCGGCCGTCTCAGCAAGCCTTGCTGAGCGCCGGGAATCGCAGTGTGTGCAGGGTAGTCAACGGGCCCTGCCAAGGAGAGAACCGTATGAAATCATTCTTTATCACCGGCACCGATACCGATGTAGGCAAGACGCTGGTGGCGCGCACCCTGCTGCGCGAATTCAGCGCACAGGGAATCAAGTGTGCGGGTTACAAGCCGGTCTCGGCCGGATGTGCTCGCACTCCGGACGGGCTGCGCAACCTGGATGCCGTTCTGTTGCAGGAGGCGGCGAGCCTGCCGCTGCCCTATGAGGTGGTCAATCCGTTCGCCTATGAGCCGCCGATTGCACCCCACATTGCCGCCAGCGAGGCGCGCCAGCCTATCACCATGCAGGGGTTGAGCGAGGGGCTACGCAAGATTGAACAGGCCGGGGCCGAACTGGCAGTAGTGGAAGGTGCGGGGGGCTGGTATTTGCCGCTCGATCGCAAGCATCTGCTGTCGGACTGGGTCAAGCAGGAGAACATGGCGGTGATTATGGTGGTGGGGGCCAAGCTGGGTTGCCTCAACCATGCGCTGCTCACCTTTGCCGCCATTCGCAATGATCAGCTGCCGGTGGCGGGGTGGGTAATTAATCGGCTCCATGGTTCCATGAGCCATTATCAGGAAAATCTGGACACCCTGAGGGGCTTGCTGCCAGCCCCCTTCCTCGGCGAAATTCCGTTTATAAACAATCCGCTTGAAGCCGATTTGCAGGGGCGTCTTGATATCTCGCCGCTACTTTGACGGCATATTCAGCGAACATTCATCGAATCTCCCTAGAATGTCGACATTAACATGATCAGGTGGGGATCCCGAGTGATCCCCGGTCATGTCCCTTATCTTCACAAGGAGTCTATATGAAGCGAATTATGCTATTCCTGGTGACCAACCTGGCCGTCATGCTGGTGCTGGGGGTGGTACTCAATATCCTGTTCTCGGTTCTGGGGATCAACAAGTCCAGCATTTCCGGGCTGTTGGTGTTCTGTGCCGTGTTCGGTTTTGGGGGTTCCTTTATCTCCTTGCTGATGTCCAAGTGGATGGCCAAGCGCAGCTATGGCGTCCAGGTCATCGAGCAACCCCGTAACGAGACCGAGCACTGGCTGGTGAGCACTGTGGCCCGTCAGGCCCGCGAAGCGGGTATCAAGATGCCGGAAGTGGGGATCTACGACTCTCCCGAGATGAACGCCTTTGCGACCGGCGCTCGCCGCGATGATTCGCTGGTGGCGGTCTCCTCCGGCCTGCTCTACAGCATGAGCCGTGACGAGGCGGAAGCGGTACTGGCCCACGAGGTGAGCCACGTGGCCAATGGCGACATGGTGACCCTGACCCTGATCCAGGGTGTAGTGAACACCTTCGTGATGTTCTTCGCCCGTATCGTGGCTGGCGTGATCAGCAACTTCTTCAGCTCCAACAACGAGGAAGAGAGCAGCAGTACCGGCGGTTTTGCCTACATGATCACCGTGTTCGTGCTGGAGATGCTGTTCGGCATTCTGGCCTCCATCATCGTCATGTGGTTCAGCCGTCAGCGTGAGTTCCGTGCCGATGCCGGTGCCGCCAAGTTGGCCGGTCGTGACAAGATGATTGCCGCCCTTGAGCGCCTCTCCCGCGGTGCCGAGCCTCAGCTGGAAGGCTCCATGATGGCCTTTGGCATCAACGGCAAGCGCTCCATGAGCGAGCTGTTCATGAGCCACCCGCCCATCGAGCAGCGCATCGCCGCCCTGCGTGGTTGATAGATGCTGGATGACAGGGGATAACCCCGCATAAAAAACGGCTGCCTTCGGGCAGCCGTTTTGCTTTTCAGCGTCCTTTAAAGCTTGAAGTGTCCCATCTCCTGGCGCAGTACCCGTGACAGCTGCTTGAGCTTGGCCGCCTCTTGCGACACATGGCGGGCGGCATCCCCCGATTGCTCGGAGAGAGAGGTGATGTTGCCGACGGTAGAGACCACCTCGTTGGCGGCGGTGGACTGCTCGCGCAGGGTGTGGCTGATCTCCCCCATCAGGCCGGTGAGGTTGGAGGCGTGGCTCTGGATGCTGGCGATCGCCTCGCCGGTCTGGTTGGCCAGCGTGACCCCGCGAGAGACGTTGTTGACCGTGTTCTCCATGCTGCGGATGGAGGCATCCGCCCCGCTCTGGATTTTGCTAATCATCCCGGTGATCTGCTGGGTTGACGCCGCCGAGCGGCTGGCCAGATTGCGCACCTCGTCGGCCACCACCGCAAAGCCGCGACCCTGTTCACCGGCCCGCGCCGCCTCAATGGCCGCGTTGAGGGCCAGCAGGTTAGTCTGATCGGCGATGCCGCGGATCACCCCGATGATCTCCGAAATCTGCTGGGTATGGCCGTTGAGCTCGGAGATGGTGCTGGCTGCATCCCCCACTGTGGTGGAGATATTCTCGATGCTGCCGAGAGTCTCTTTAATGACCCCTGACCCCTCCTCCAGGGTATTGGCGGAGACCTTGCTCAGCTCGTCGGCATGGGTGGCGTTGTCGGAGAGGTGGCTGATGCTCACCACCAGCTCCTCGATGGCGGCGGCCATGGTCTGGGTGCTGGTTTGCTGATCGGTAGCAAACTGGGCGGTCTGCTCGGCGATCTGGGCGATGCTGTCAGCAGAGTGGGACAGCTCCTCGGTGGAGTGAGAGACCTTGGCGATGATCCCTTTGAGGGTGGTCTGCATGCCGCCGAGCAGGCCGATCAGGCTCTCTTTCGATCCTGGCGGCACCTTGATGGGGCGCGAGAAGTCCCCTTCCGCCATCATATGAAGATCGGTCTTGAGCTGCTCGACCGAGGTGCCCACCAGATCGAGCAGGGAGCGATAGGTGCGCCAGAGGAAGAACATCAACACCAGACCGAGGGCGATAAAGAGATAGCGCAGCATGTCGGTATTGGCGATGGCGCTCTCGACTGCCTCATGGTTGCGCTGCTCCATCATCACGTAGAAGTCATCAATGGGGGACATGATGCGCCCCTTGTTCTGGTGATAGGCCTTGTCATGCATCATGGCGATGGCTTTTTGCTGGTTGGCAACCGGATCGCCATCGGTCTGCTGCACCAGTTTGAAGGCGGCGACCTCGGTGTTGACCAGTGCATCCGAGTTGTTTTTGGCCTCGTTCAGTTTGGCGAGCTCACCGTCGGTGAAACCGGCATCCTTCATCAGGTCGATCAGGCCACGGTGAACATTGCTGTCGGGGCGGGGATTCTGGCCGTTGGCGGCGACAAAGTCCCAGTAGATACGGTTGTAGCCATCCGGCCTCGGCTGTTCGCCGTTGCGAATGGCCAGGATCCGCATGTACTGCTGTTCGTAGGCTGGATCCTTGGTGATGACGTAGGTGCGCCCGAGTCGGGTCAGATCATCGGAGGATTGGCGCAGTTCGTCGGCCAGCAGGTAGGAGACATATTGTTGTCGATAACTCTCTTCCAGTTGTTTACCCGCCCAGCTGTAGGCGAAAAACACCAGTGACAGCAGGATCAGGGTGATGACGGATAGCAGCAGGTTGAGCTGAAAGGCGGGCTTGTTCTGTTCCATGGTATGGGCGTCCTTTCCCTATGGCTGAGTGTCGTATGGAGCATCGCCAAGTCAATGGCTGGCAAGGCTTTTTGCTCTGAGAGTATAGGAAGGGAAACTCACTGATGAAGGCTGTGGGGACAAATTAAGGGCGGATCAGGTGAACAAGTGTGGATAAAGATGACCGGGGTCAATTCCCCGGTCATCTGGGGTGGCGTGAGTTAATGCGGCCCGATCACCCGATCACCCGATCATAGGATTTCAAGGTCGGTGAGCGGCACGGCGCAGCAGGCAAGGATCTTGCCCTCCGCCCGCTCGGCGGCGGTGATGGCGGGGGCGTCGGGGTGATCCACCTCGCCCGAGACCAGCGTCTGTTTGCAACTGCCGCAGATGCCGGCGCGGCAGCTCCATGGCAGCTCTACACCTTGCTTGTTGGCCTGATCGAGGATGGTGCCCTGATTGTTGCCGGCAAACTCCCGCTCGCCGATGCGCAGTTGCACTGGCTGATGAGCGCGGGCCACCGAGAGAATGGCGCCGCCAAAACTCTCCTGTCTGATCCGCGCGGCCGGAACGCCGAGGGCCGCAACTTTGGCGGCAGCATCGGCCATAAAGCCGTGGGGGCCGCAGATAAAGACCTCTTTTTCGGCCAGCTCTTTGACCAGTTGCAGATGCTCATCATTGAGTCGCCCTTGCAGCCCCTGCCAGTGATTGTCCGGCTGGCTCAGGATAATGGTGAGGGCCATACCCTGCTGCGCCATGGCGTGCAGTTCGCTGGCGGCGGGAATGTCCGCTTCGCTGCGGCACAGGTGCATAAAGTGAACCTCTTCCAGCTCCCCGCGCAGGGTCAGGGTGCGGGCTATCGTCAGCATGGGGGTGACGCCGGATCCTGCGGAGAGCAACAGGAGGTTGCGCTCGGACCCTAAGTGAAACTCGCCTGCGGGGTTGGCGGCCAGCAGCCGATCACCCACCTGCAACTGCTGGTGCAGCCAGTGGGAGATGCGGCCACCCTCCACCTTTTTGACGCTGATGCTGTAACGCTCCGGGTGATCCGGCGTGGAGCTCAGGGTATAGCGCCGCTGGATCCGTTCATTTTTGATATCGAGGCTGATGGGCAGATGCTGGCCCGGCAGGTAGTCGGGCAGAGGCTCGCCATCGGCTGCTTCGAACCAGAAGGTCTCCAGATCCCGCGCCAGCGGTTCGCGGGCCACGCAGACCAGCTCCCGCTTCTTCGGTGCGGCGTTGGGGTAGACAGGTGGTCGCGTCGTCTCCAGCACCTCGATCTCGCTGCCCGCCTCAATCCACCCTTCGTTCAGCGCCACCAGATTCTGGCCGAAGTAGACCTCGCCATCCTCGCCACGGCGGTAGCGGGTGAGGGTCGCCAGCGGCTCTTTCAGGGCATTGAACCGATCGGTACCCGCCTCCACTGTGGTCATGATGCAGCGGCTGCAGGGCTTGACCACCTGAAACTCCACCTCGCCGATGCGGATGCGCACCCAGTTGTCCTCTTCGAAGGGGCGGGTGCCGCTTGCCACCAGATTGGTGCGAAATTGACTCATCTGGTGCAGCGCATCGGAGCGCAGATTGAGATCCTCAAGGGAAGCCTGGCTTATCAGCAGTAGCGGATAACCGTCGGCAAAGCTGACCCGGGTGCCGGTCTTTTCACGAAAGCGATCAGAGGTTTCACCCAGCCAGAGCAGTTGCACCGTCTCCCCTGCCACCCGGCTCAGCCACCCATCGGCTTTGGGGTCGGTGTGCAGGGCGGTGAAACGGTCGCTCCAGACTCCGGTAGCTTGCGGGGCGCGGCTGAAGTCGACCTCTTGCAGGGTGAGCGGTTCAAAGCCCGGATAGCGCAGTTGCAAGCCACCTTCGATGGGGGTAGCCACGACCTGTTGCAGTTGGGGATGGGTTCGGGCGGTGATAAAGGTGCCGTCTGGTTTGACCACCATGTAGCGGCGATCCCCTGCCAGTCCCTCTTCGGTCACCCGGGCGCGAGCCAGCGGCATACCTGCAGTCGATTTGATGGGGTAGAGGTGAATGCTGTCTAGCCTGGGCATCTTCATATCCTTGTGACGCGGCGCGATCGCCTGGAAAAAGGGGAACATAACGGTTCCCCGGCGATCCGGCAATCCTTTCAAGGGGGCGGTCTATAGTTGGGAAAACAGAACAAGAGGGCATTGGGATGAAAATAAGCTGGTTGCTGGCGGGGAGCCTTTTTTGCCACGGGATCTGGGCGCAGGAGCTGACCCTGACCACGGGAGAGTATCCCCCTTACTGCTCCGAGACGCTGAAATATCAGGGGCTGATCCCTCATGTGGTGAGCGAGGCATTCAAGAGTGAGGGGGTGAGCGTCAAGTTTCAGTTTCTACCCTGGAAGCGGGCCTTTCGCTTGTCGGAGGAGGGAGTGGTGGATGGCACAGTCCACTGGTATGAGTCGAGCGAGCGTCGCAAAACCCATCTCTACAGCGATCCCATCCTGAGTGAGACCTACGTCTGGTTCTATCTCAAGTCCGATCCGCTGGAATGGCGTGGCTATCAGGATCTGGCGGATCGCAAGCTGGCTGCGGTCAGTGGCTATACCTACAATGCAGATTTTTTTGCAGCCATCGCGCAGGTGCCGCTGCAGGTGCAGTTCGTCACCCGGCTGCGCCAGAGTTTCGATCTGCTGCTCTCCGGCCGCGCCGACCTGACCCTGGAGAACATCGATGTCGGCTACTACTCCCTGCGTCAGTTCTACCCAGCCAGCACGGTCGATCTCTTTGCAACCCATTCAAAACCCGTGATGAAAGTTGAAGGTCACTTGTTGATCAGTCGCAAGCGCGCCAACGCTGACGAACTGATCAAAACCTTCAATCGGGGGCTCGCCAAACTGAAAGCCAGCGGTCAGCTGGAGAAGATGTTACTTGAGTCACGTTCTGGTCTCTATGAACCATAAAGTGCAACATTTTTTGATCCTGATTCGCTAATCAGTACAAAAAAGCGGCCATTATCGACTCAGTTCCCAGTTTCTAACGCTTTCGCTTCTTCCCCATCCGGCCACCGTCCGCTTCGGCTACACGGTATCAAGCGCCATCGGGTGGGGCCTGTCACACAAAAAGAAGAAAGCAATGTATGAGCAAACAACTGGACATGACCCCATTGCCGGATCTCTCCCTGAAAACGGGAACAGGCCCGGTGCGTACCCGGCTACCCGTCTGGCGGCCGGCCCTGCCACCCTGCAATCACGCCTGCCCGGCCGGAGAAAATATCCAGGCCTGGCTCTCTTTGGCGCAGGCCGGCCGTTTTGAGGCGGCCTGGCAGACCCTGATCGAAGAGAACCCCTTGCCCGCCATTCATGGCCGGGTCTGCTATCACCCCTGCGAGAGCGCCTGCAACCGCGGTCAGGTGGATGAATCCGTCTCTATCCACGCCATCGAGCGTTTCCTCGGCGACGAGGCGCTGGCCCGTGGTTGGCTGCCTGCGCCCCCTGCCCCTGCCAGCGGCAAGAAGGTGCTGGTGATCGGTGCTGGCCCCTCCGGTCTCTCCTGCGCCTGGCACCTCAACCGGCTCGGTCATCAGGTGGAGATCCGCGAAGCGGGGCCACTGGCGGGCGGCATGCTGCGCTTCGGTATTCCCGCTTACCGTCTGCCTCGCGACGTGCTGGATCGGGAGGTAGCCCGTATCGTGGCGGCCGGAGTGACGCTGACTCTCAACCACAAGGTGGAGGATGTGCTGCGTGAGCGCGATAAGGGGGGCTTTGACGCCGTTTTTATGGCCATTGGCGCCCATCTGGCCAAGCGGGTCGATATTCCGGCCCGGGAGGCGGGCAAGATCCTCGATGCGGTGAGCTTCCTCGAACAGGCGAGTCTGGCCGAAGAGCAGGGCTTGCCACCGCCAAAACTGGGACGGCGGGTGGCCATCTACGGCGGCGGCAACACCGCCATGGACGCGGCGCGCACCGCCCGCCGTTTGGGCGTTGAAGAGGCGATGATCATCTATCGCCGCGACCGGGATCATATGCCGGCCCACGCCTTTGAAGCCGATGAGGCCGAGGAGGAGGGGATCAAGATCAACTGGCTGCGCACCATCCGCCAGCTTGATAGCACCAGCATCGAAGTGGAGGTGATGGCGCTGGATGCTGAGGGCAAACCGGTGCCCACCGGCAAGTTTGAAACCCTTGAAGCGGACTCCCTGATCCTGGCGCTCGGTCAGGAAGTTGATTTGAGCGTGCTGGAGAGCATTCCCGGCGTTCGGGTCAACAAGGAGGGGGTGGTACAGGTTGGTGAGAATCTGATGACGGATGTGCCGGGCCTGTTTGCGGGCGGCGACATGGTGCCCTCCGAGCGCACCGTCACCATCGCCACCGGTCACGGCAAGAAGGCGGCTCGCCACATGGATGCCTGGCTGCGCGGTCGCCACTATCACAAACCGCTCTCCTACCCGCTGGTGGGGCCGGAGCAGTTGCAACTCTGGTTCCAGACCCATGCCCCTGCCAGCAGCCAGCCGGTCAAACCGGCGTGGGCGCGAGATGACTTTGGCGAGATCATCGGCGGGCTGGATGAGGTGGCCGCCCGCTACGAGGCGGCGCGCTGCTACTCCTGCGGCAACTGCTTCGAGTGCGACGGCTGCTATGGCAGTTGCCCCGAACAGGCCATCGCCAAGTTGGGGCCGGGCAAAGGCTATCAGGTGGATGCCGAGCGCTGCACCGGCTGCGGTGCCTGTCACGACCAGTGCCCCTGTCACGCCATCGAGCTGCGCCAACCGGAGGAGTCCCAATGAAACATGAACTGATCATGGTCGACGGCAACGAAGCCGCGGCCCGGGTGGCGTACCAGCTGAGCGAAGTGTGTGCCATCTACCCCATCACCCCGAGCTCGACCATGGCCGAACTGGCCGATGCCTGGGCGGCGGAGGGGCAGACCAACCTGTGGGGCAACATTCCCACCGTAGTGGAGATGCAGAGCGAAGGGGGGGCTGCTGGTACGGTACACGGCGCCCTGCAGGCGGGGGCGCTCGCCACCACCTTCACAGCCAGTCAGGGGCTGATGCTGATGCTGCCCAACATGTACAAGATCGCCGGTGAATTGACCTCGGCGGTGTTCCATGTGGCGGCCCGCTCGCTGGCGGCGCAGGGGCTGTCGATTTTTGGCGACCATCAGGATGTGATGGCGGCGCGCAGCACCGGCTTTGCCATGCTCGCCTCCGGCTCGGTGCAGGAGGCGCAGGACTTGGCCTTGGTCGCCCACAGCGTCACCTTGCAATGCCGGGTGCCCTTTATCCACTTCTTCGACGGTTTTCGCACCTCCCACGAGGTGAACAAGATCACCGCCCTGCATCGGGATGAAATTCGGGCCCTTATCGACAACGACTGGGTGCGGGCTCACCGCGCACGGGCCCTCAACCCGGATCATCCGGTGATGCGCGGCACGGCCCAGAACCCGGATACCTACTTCCAGTCCCGCGAGAGCGTCAACCCCTTCTACGAGGCGGTACCGGCGCGGGTGCAGCAGTGCATGGACAACCTCGGCGAGCTGACCGGCCGTCACTACCGGCTGGTGGAGTATCACGGTGCACCGGATGCCACCGACGTCATCGTGCTGATGGGCTCGGGGGCGGCCACCGCCCGCACCACCGTGGATTGGCTCAACCGGCAGGATCGCAAGACCGGGGTACTGGTCATTCGCCTCTATCGCCCCTTCCCGGTACAGGCGCTGCTCGATGCGCTACCCGCGAGTGTGCGGCGCATGGCGGTGCTGGATCGCACCAAGGAGCCGGGGGCGGGTGGCGAGCCGCTGCTGCTGGATGTGCAGAGCGCCCTTATCGATGGCTTGCAGCGCGGCCTTATCAAGCGGTTGCCGTGGCTCAGTGGCGGTCGCTACGGCCTCTCCTCCAAGGAGTTCACCCCCGCCATGTGCGCGGCGGTATTCGAGGAGCTGGCATCCGATGCGCCGCGCCCGCGCTTTACCGTGGGGATAGTGGATGATGTATCGGGCCTCAGTCTGGCCTGGCACCCCATCGGCGATCTGGAGCCAGCCAGCCGGGTGCGGGCGCTCTTCTTCGGCCTCGGTGCCGACGGCACAGTCGGCGCCAACAAGAACAGCATCAAGATCATCGGCGAGCTGGAGGGGTTCCACGCTCAGGGCTACTTCGTCTACGACTCCAAGAAGTCGGGCTCGCGCACCGTCTCCCACCTGCGCTTTGGCCCCGAGCCCATCGACGCCCCCTGGCTTATCGAGCAGGCGAGCTTTATCGGTTGCCACCAGTGGGGCTTTGTCGAGTCGGTCGATCTGCTGGAGCATGCCGCCGAAGGGGCGACCCTGCTGCTCAATGCTCCCTATGAGCCTGAGCGGGTCTGGGCCGAGCTGCCCGAGCGGCTGCGCGCCCGCATCCGAGTCCTCGATATCCGCCTCTACTGCATCGATGGGGATCGGGTGGCCGAGCGCAACGGCATGGGTAATCGCATTAACACCATCATGCAGACCTGCTTCTTCGCGTTGGCTGGCATCTTGCCGCGGGATGAGGCGATTGCGCTGATCAAGGAGAGCATCGAGAAGAGCTATGCCCGCAAGGGGCCCGAGGTGGTCGAGCGCAACTTCGCGGCGGTGGACGACACGCTGGCCCATCTCCACCAGGTGGCCATCCCGGCCGGTGAGGAGCAGATCAGCGATTACCCGCTGCCGCTGGCACCGGGTGGCAGCGAGTTTGTCCAGCGGGTCACTGGCGAGATGCTGGCGGGGCGCGGCGATCTGATCCCCGTCTCCATGCTGCCGGTGGATGGCACTTACCCCACCGCCACCAGCCGCTTCGAGAAGCGGGATATCGCCCGCGAGATCCCGATTTGGCATTCGGACATCTGCATCCAGTGCGGGAACTGCGTCTTTGTCTGCCCCCATGGGGCGCTGCGGGCCAAGTTCTACCATCAGGACTGGCTGGCGACCGCCCCCGAGGCCGCCCAATCGGTGCCCGTTACCGCCAGGGGCTTCCCCGACAGCCGCTACACCCTGCAGCTCTATCCGGAAGATTGCACCGGCTGTGGCCAGTGTGTGCAGGCTTGTCCGGTGCGGGTCGGAGCGGATGCCCGCCATCAAGGCGAGCGCGCCATCGCCATGATGGACAAGGCGCCCCATCTGGCTGGCCAGAAACAGGCGCTGCGCTGGTTCGAGAGCTTGCCTTGGCCGGCCCGCGAGCGGGTGGACTTCTCCACGGTGCGCGGTGCCCAGTTCCTCGAACCCCTGTTCGAGTTCTCCGGCGCCTGCGCCGGCTGTGGCGAGACCCCCTACCTCAAGCTGCTGACCCAGCTGTTTGGTGACCGCATGCTGGTGGCCAACGCCACCGGTTGCTCCTCCATCTATGGCGGCAACCTGCCGACCACCCCCTGGGCCAAGAACGGTGAAGGGAAGGGGCCGGCCTGGTCGAACTCACTGTTCGAGGACAACGCCGAGTTTGGTTTTGGTTTTCGCCTCACCGCCGATCAGCACCACGGTCAGGCGGTGGCAGCCTTGCAGGCGATGAAGGGGGAGCTGGGCGCAGAGCTAGTCGAGTCGCTGATCAGCGCCCCGCAGCGGCTGGAGTCTGAGATCCGCGCCCAGCGTACCCGGGTCGCGCAAGTGCGGGAGCGGCTGGAAGAGGTGAAATCCGGCAAGGCTCGCGAGCTGCTCTCCTTGATTGATCAGCTGGTGCGCCGTTCGGTCTGGATAGTGGGCGGCGATGGCTGGGCCTATGACATCGGCTCATCAGGGCTCGATCACGTGCTCGCCTCCGGCCGCGATGTGAACGTGCTGGTGATGGATACCGAGGTCTATTCCAACACCGGCGGTCAGATGTCGAAATCGACCCCGCTCGGCGCTGTCGCCAAGTTCGCGGCGGGAGGCAAGACGCTGGCCAAGAAGGATGTGGCGTTGCAGGCCATCTCCTACGGCAACGTCTATGTTGCCCGCATCGCCTTTGGCGCCAACCCGCAGCAGGCGCTGCAGGCCTTGCGTGAGGCCGAGGCCTATCCGGGACCGTCGCTTATCATCGCCTACAGCCACTGTATCGCTCATGGCATCGATATGGAGTTTGGCCTGACCCAGCAAAAACGCGCGGTGGCTTCCGGTCACTGGCCGCTGATGCGCTACAACCCGGTACTGCGTAGCGCGGGGCAGAACCCCTTCAGCCTCGACAGCCTGCGCCCCTCCATTCCCCTTGCCACATATCGCCAAGAGGAGACCCGTTATCGGGGGCTGGCCCAAAGCCATCCGGAGGAGGCCGAACGGCTGATGCAGGTGGCGCAAAAAGTGGCGTGGCAGAAGTGGGCCACCTACGAGGAGATGGCCACCCGCGAGGCCAGCCATTTCCATCCGCCGGTGTGAGAATAGGTGAGTGAAATACAACCAAGCGGGCCATTGGCCCGCTTTTTTGTATCGAGAATCATGAGGTGTCTTTAGATAGAACAACTCTATAGCAAGGTTTGCTCTATTATCTTGTAACTATTAGATTGCAATATATCTTAGATATCACAAATATGTGAGGCGGCACAGAGAAAAACATATGAAAGGATAATATCCTGCAATATTGTTTGTTTTAAGCGGCAACTTGTCAACATGGAGGTTAATTTTAGAATGTCTAATAATAAGATACCCTTTGGTTTGAGAGACGGTGTTTTAGTTGAGGTTTCAGAAGTGAAATCTGGGCTTGCTTGTGGTTGTATATGTCCATCTTGCCATGGGAAATTACAGGCGAATAAAGGACAAAAAGTTTCACATTACTTTTCTCATGATCCATCCAATGCAACTAAAACAACGAAGGCGTGTGAGTCAGCTTTTGAAACATCAATTCATTTAATGGCCAAACAAATTCTAAGTGAAGAAGGTGTTTCAAAATTCCCCAAGCTATCAGTAACAGTCACCCAAAAGGATAAACTTGGGAATTCTCATGAAGAAACGTGTATGGTAACTGAAGAATCATTAATGAAATTTAGTCATGTGAAGTTAGAGCAACAATTGAGTGTTATCAGACCTGATATAATTGCCTACAACAGTTCAACTCGTTATCTAATTGAAATTGCAGTAACACACTTTGTGGATACTGAGAAACTGAAATGGATTAGGGCCAATGAAATGTATGCAATTGAAATCGACTTATTTAAGGTGACTTATACAACAACGAAAGAGGCTCTAAAACAATTGATTATTGAAAGCGTAGCTAATAAAAAATGGCTATCTAATCCTGAAGCTCATGCAAAGAAGTCTGAATTAAAGATGAAATTAGATGAAAGAGTGAGGGTTGTTAACGAAAATATTGATAAGGCTAAGCTGAAAAATAAAGTTGCTAGCCATATTGATGTCGTAGTGCCTCAGAAAAAGAATGTGACTTCTGGCTATGATAGTAAAACTAAAAATATAAAAGAATCTGATCCTAGGTGGTTTTTATGTGAGGCGTGTCGCCATGTATTCAAAGTAGCGTTAAAAGATGCGCCATACACAATAAAAAGCATCCCATGTCCAGAGTGTGAACATGCTGTCTCAGCTAGATAAGAATGTTGTGAATATTAAATAATCGGATTTTATTCGTGCTGGGTAGGTTGAAAACTGTGCTGTGCCCATAGCTAGTTATGAAGAAAGGCTAGCGTTCTGTGGGGCTGGCCAAGAAAGAATATTGAGAAAATATAACGTCCCTAACGTAATGATATGTTGTTGTCTTGGCATCATTTATTTATCCGCAGGTTAAGGCTTCCTTTTCTTTCCAAGGCAGGTAAGCTGCGGGGCAAATAGCGTCAAGCAGGAGAAGGGTCGATGACAGAACAACATTTCGCCGGGACGATCGGCATTCTGGGGGCGGGGTGGCTTGGGTTGCCGCTGGCGCGGGCCCTGCTGGCGGCAGGCAAGCAGGTGGCGGTGACGGTCAGCAGCCCCGAGAAGGCGGCCCGTTTGCAGGGGGAGGGGATCAACGCCTATCCGCTGACGATTTCTGCCGAGATGCCCATCGCTGATCAAAAAGCGCCGTGGCCCATCCCCTGCGAATCGCTGGTTATCTGCGTACCGCCGAGCAAGACCGATGACTACCCGCAGGCGGTGGCCAAGGCCTGCGCATTGGCCAAGGCGAGTGGCACCCGGCGGGTACTGTTTGTCAGCGCCACTTCGGTGTGGGGCGCAGGGCAGCAGGAGGGGGAACAGCCCAAACCCCGCCATGCCCGTGGCGAGCGGATGCTGGCGGCGGAGCAGGCGGTGCTGGCGGCCGGTTTCGAGGCGGTGATGATAGTGCGCCCCTCCGGCCTTTATGGCCCGGATCGCCATCCCGGTCGTTTCCTGGCGGGCAAGACGCTGGATGGCGGCGCCCAGTCGGTCAATCTGGTCCATCTGGACGATGTGGTGGCGGCTTGCATGCTGCTGCTGGAGCGGGGCAAGGACGGGGATGTGTTCAACCTGAGCGCGCCGGTGCATCCGCGCCGCGAGCAGTTCTATCCCTTTGCGGCGCGCCAGCAGGGGCTGCCTGCGCCGGTCTTTATCGAGCCTGCCGGTGAATTTCAGCCCATCGACGGTCAGCTGATTTGCCAGCAGATGGGATTCAACTATCGCTGGCCCGATCCGGCCCACTGGTTTGCCGAGCTCGCCGCCTCGGGCAATTGAGGTTTGCCAAGGGGGTGATCGCCCCCTATCATGCCGCCATCCATGAGAGAGAGGCGGTAATGATGGTAGATACAAAACGTCACCCCGATGGGGAGTTGTTGCTGAGAACCCTGGCAATGCCAGCCGATACCAACCCCAATGGTGACATCTTTGGTGGCTGGATCATGTCCCAGATGGATATAGGTGGGGGCATTATGGCCAAGGAGCTGGCAAAAGGACGTATTTGTACCGTATCCGTCGAAGGCATGACCTTTCACAGTCCGGTCAAGGTGGGCGATGTGGTCTGCTGCTACGGCCGCTGCATGAAGATCGGCCGCAGCTCCATGAAGCTCAAGCTGGAGGTGTGGGTCAAGCCGGTACTGCGGGAAAACGATGCCCAGCGTTACTGTGTGACCGAGGGGATCTTCACCTATGTCGCCATCGACGAACAGGGCAAATCCCGCCCGGTTCCGGTGAGTGCCTGATTAAATCAGCCGGGCATTGATGATGGATATTTCCTGCTCAAGCCCGGTTTTTTGCCGTATCATGCGTTCCAGCATCTCTTCCGAGCCCACATATTGCAGGGTGTCAAACAGGCAGAGATCGCATTGAGGGTCCCGTCTTATCTGATAGACGGTGGCCAGCTCCACTTGATGACAATTTCCTTGTTGATCATAAAACGTCACGTTGTACCGAAGTTCTTTCGCCATGAGACAAGGTCCTTCTGGTTGGGTGGAACAGGGACTATCAGCTTAGTCGGCGTGGATGACGTTTGTGATGGTCGCAACAAAAAGCAAAGGCGGGCGGTTGTTAGCCAATGAAAAATAGTTATCGCATTCTTGGCACCTCCCTGCTGACCCTGGGGTTGGTAGGCTGTTTTGAGGTGCCGGATCAGAACCATCTGGTCACAGCTCAAGGGATTGTGCCGGGACTCGACTGCCAGCGTCCGCCGCTGGTAGCGTTGGCGACCACGGCGCTGCCCCGTGAATTCGGGGTGACGGTGTGGAATCTCTACAAGGGCCAGCGCAAAAACTGGCGTGAAGGGATGGACAGTTATGCCAAGGGGCAGGATCTGGTGCTGCTGCAAGAGTCGGCCACCCGTCCCGATATGCTCGACTGGCTGCGCGCCGGTGATTTCCAGTGGCAACAGCTGCAAGCCTTCACCCAGGGCGGCGTCTCGTTCGGGGTAATGACGGTGGCCAAGACCCCGCAGGCGTTCGTCTGTGGCGTGCGCTCCCCCGAGCCTTTGCTGCGCATCCCCAAATCCGGGCTGGTGAGCCTCTATCCGCTGCAGGGCGATCCTGACGGCGTTATGGTCATCAATATCCATGCGGTCAATTTCGAGCTGGGGATGGCTACCTTCCGCGAGCAGCTCAACGATTTGACTGCCTTGGTGCGCCGCCATCAGGGGCCGGTGATCCTGGCCGGTGATTTCAATACCTGGAGCGACAAGCGCCAGTTCTGGCTGAATAAATTGGTGGACGAGCTGGGTCTGCAAGAGGCCGTGCCGGTGCCTGACCTGCGCCGTACCGCCTTCGGTCGCCCACTGGATCATCTCTACTACCGCAATCTGGATCTGGTCGAGGTGAGTTCACCGGCCACCGACAGTTCGGATCACAACCCCATCATTGCGCGTTTTGCCGCCCAGTCTGTGACTCCCTGACAAGGGTAGTGCGAGTTCCGCTCATAAAAAAATCCGGCGCTTGATGGCGCCGGATTTTTTTATACGCTCTGGCGGTCAACCCGCTCGGGATGACCCGCAGAAATTACTGGTAGAGACCCAGATTCGCTTTGGCGTAGGCTTCGAAATCGGTGCAGCCACCGATGTGCTGCTCGTCCAGGAAGATCTGCGGCACTGTGTTGACCGGCTTGCCGGCGCTCTTGGCCAGATCTTCTTTGGTGATGCCTTCTGCATGGATATCCACGTAGCGGAATTTGAAGTCATCGCGCTGTTCGGTCAGCTGCTCGGCGATCTGTACGGCACGGACACAGTAGGGGCAACCCGGGCGACCAAAAATCACTGCAAACATATTTTCTCTCCGTTTTTTAAGCCGTTTATGTATGGCCGTTGATATGAGGCAGGCAACAGCATAGCCCTGCCTCGTGGCGACTTGAAGCCGAAATTATCGATACCGTGATTCGAGTGGGCCTATTGGCTCAGCTCTCGTCGGCGATCTGGATCGGCTGCTGCTGATAGATGCTCTCCAGCACCCCCTTCTCGAATACAGTCCAGGGCCACGGCGCCTTGCTGGCACGGTAGCGCTCATGGGTGGCTGGATCTTGGGACAGGCCGCGCTGGAACATCACGAACGCCTTGCGCTGGCCGCCTGCCGTGTCGATAAAGCCCACCAGATTGGAGGTGCCGGTGATGGTCCCTGTCTTGGCGTGCACCTTGTTCTTCATCATGGGGGCGGTGACGCTGCGGCGCCACGCCAGGGTGCCATCCACCTGGGAGCTTGGCAGCAGCTTGATCAGGCCAAGCTCGGCATCATTTTTCTGGATGAAGTTCAGCACCGACATCATCTGACGGGCGCTGATGAGATTGTGAGCGGAGAGACCGGAGCCGTCAGCCAGGGTGGCATTGCCCAGATCGATGCCGTTCTTGGTCAGGATGGCGCGCACCGCCATGGTGCCGCTGCGATAGCTGCCCGGCTTGT
Organism: Aeromonas sp. R2-4; assembly: GCF_040908365.1. Lineage (NCBI taxonomy): Bacteria > Pseudomonadati > Pseudomonadota > Gammaproteobacteria > Aeromonadales > Aeromonadaceae > Aeromonas > Aeromonas sp. R2-4. Next base: position 45,318 of record NZ_JBFODO010000006.1, on the reverse strand, counting down.
TGTAGTAGTGACGGCCCACGGTTTTGAGGAAGGTGTCGGCATAGAGGTTGTCCGATTTCTTCAGCATCTTGGCCAGCATCACCGGCAGGGAGACCGAGTAGTGGGTGCCGAGGGTCTCAGCCCCTTCAGGGGCCTTGTGGGTGACCCGCAGCAGACCATCATGCTTGATACCGGCCCGGTTCATCGCCCAGCGGATGTTGTCCCAGCCCCAGGCTTCCACGTCGTGAATGGCGAAACGCAGTCCCTGCGGCTCCTTGTTCGGAGTAATGCAACCCTTGAGCTCGTAGAAGTTGCCCTTGGCCATGTCCACTTCCAGTGCGCAGAACTGGCGCGCCATATCGCCATAGCTCATCACCTCCACGTTGTCGGCACCGATGCCGATGGGGACGCCGGTAGCTACATTGCCGACCGCCGGTTTGCCAATCTGGGTGGCGGTGATGGTGCCGTAGGCGCAGTTCTTGTCGATGATGACCGAGGAGACGGGAGCGGCGAAGCAGAGGGTCTGATCCCCCCACGACCAGCCGTTGCCGCGCTCGTAGCCGTTGTAGGCGCCGGTGTTGACGTAGACATTGCCCTTGATGCTGGTGACGCCGAGCTGTTTGAACAGGGCCAGCAGATCCATCCGGGAGAGGGTGGGGTCGCCGACGAAGTTGATCCAGATATCGCCGTTGATGGTGTCACCCTGTTTGGCTCCGGGTTGGGCCTGAATGTCGGTGGCGAAGCGGAAGTCGGCACCCAGCTCGAGGCGGGCCGCCAGCGCGGTGAGCACCTTCATGGTGGAGGCGGGGGCGATCATCTGATCGGCGTGGCGGGCGAACTCGACGCCGTTATTGCCCTGCACCATGATGGCGTACTGGCCACCCTGAGGGGGAGTCAGCGGGGCGGCGTGAGCCGCCAGAGAAGAAAAGAGAGCACAAAAACCAATCAACAGCCGCTGCATAACATCCTCTAACGTGACGAAGGGCCCGGCAGTGGTGCCGACCCTGATAATTCAACCAGCCGATGCGGGATCGACGGGGTAATGCAATTCATGCCATGTATGCCGGTCGCCATCATGTCATCGAGTTGGCGGTACGATAGCGACCCTCATAATCAAAAATTTTCTCTTTTATCTGCCAGAAGCGACCCGATTTGCGGGCGATGACAAAATCCGGATGACGGAACTGGCTTTGCGCGGCCAGCACGCTCGCCAGGGTGGCAAATTCGGGCTCCAGCCCCGGGGCGGGCCAATGATGACGCACAAAGTGCTGTTGAAACAAGCGCCGTGCGCCCGGGGAGTGAAATCCGAAGTATTCACTGAGGGTCAGCCCATCCTCATCGTGGTAGGTCACCTCCAGCCGCTCCCCCTGTTTGCCGCGCCCGGCTGTGAGGGTTAGCCCCGCACAGCGGATCACCATGCAATCCTTGAGATTGAGCGCCTCTTTGAGCTTGTCGTCAGGGTCGACCAGCAGCTGATCGCAGCTCTGGCAGCGGCGGGCGGCGATGTCGTTCTCCGCACCGCAGCCGGGGCAGATCTTGGCGCGAAAGCGGTAGTCGCACTCCTCGCGGTTGCCCTCATCATCTTCGAACAGCCCCTGACAGCGGCGACCGTAGTGCTCGATCACCTTGCCATCCTCGTCGGTCTTGCCCCAGAAGGTGTTGGCAAAACCGCAGGCGGGGCAGGGCACCTGTACCGGTTCGGTACCGGCGTGGGGGCGAGGCTCCCCCACTTCGGGGGCAAACAGGTTGAAGTTGTTGCCGGCGTAGTCGAGCACCAGACAATCCTCCTTGCCCGGCGAGAGGCGCAGGCCCCGCCCGACGATCTGCTGATAGAGCGAGACCGACTCGGTGGGCCTGAGCATCACGATAAGATCGACATGGGGGGCATCGAAGCCGGTGGTGAGCACCGCCACGTTGACCAGAAACTTGAGCTCCCGCGCCTTGAAGGCGCTGATAAGGGCATCGCGCTCCGGCCCCGGCGTCTCGCCGGTGATAAGGGCCGCCAGCTGGCCTCTGGCGCCAAGCAGGCCGTGGATTTCACGGGCATGTTCGACGGTAGCGGCGAAGATCATCACCCCCTGCCGGTCGGCGGCATACTCCAGTACCTGACTCAGGATATGGGGTGTAACCCGCTCCTGCCGCTTGAGCTCGCCGTTGAGTTCCGCCTCGCTAAAGAGGCCGTTCTCCCGCGCCACCAACTTGCTGAAGTCGTAGTGAACGATGGGGGCATCCACCATGCGCGGCGGCGTCAGGTAGCCGTTTTTGACCATAAAGCGCAGTGGCAGCTCGAACACGCAGTCGCCAAACAGCCGCTCGCCGTGGCTTTTGACCATGCCGTGGTAGTGGCGCCGGTAGATCCAGCCCAGCCCGAGGCGATAGGGGGTGGCGGTTAGGCCGAGGATCTTGAGGGCCGGATTGGCGGCCTTGAGATGGTCGATCACCTGATGGTACTGGCTGTCGTCATCGAGCGAGACCCGATGGCACTCGTCGATGATGAGCAGCGAAAACGCCCCGTCGAAGGCATCCAGATTACGGGCGACCGACTGAACCGAGCCGAATACCACCTGGGCGCTCGCCTCCTTGCGATCCAGGCCGGCAGCGAAGATATCGGCTTTGAGCCCCCACGCTTCGTACTTGCCGTGGTTTTGCTCCACCAGCTCCTTGACGTGGGCCAGCACTAGCACCCGACCGCGCGCTTTGCGGGCCAGTTCGGCGATCACCAGACTCTTGCCGGCCCCGGTGGGCAGCACCACCACGGCGGGATCCGGATGTTTGCGAAAGTGGTTGATCACGGCGTTGACGGCGTCGGTCTGATAGGGTCTGAGAACGAACATGCAGGTTTGGCGCAGGGGCTTGGCAGGATGGCGCCATTATAGGGATCTTGCCGCCAAAAAACAGCGGGCCGGCATGATGCCGGCCCGTTGAATACATTGCGTGCTTAGTGGAAGGGGAAGAGGTAGTTCATCCAGCTTGCCATGCGCAGCAGCACTTTGCGCATTACAGAAACATGGTGGAAATACTCGGTATAGACAGCAGCCTGCCCGCTTGCACCCGCGATTACCTGATACTTGGCCCACTCGGGGTCGGTGATGGAGATGAGCACCGGCATGCGGCCCGGGCGGATAGCGCTGGTCTGGTCCAGCAGCATAGCGTTGGCCTGCACGTTGCCGGCGGCGATGGCCGGGATCACGGCGGTCACCTTGCCTTTGAAGATCTTGCCGGGGATGCCGTCAATCACCACTTCGGCCTCGTCACCCACCGCCAGACGCTGCATGCTGTTCTGCCAGAACCAGCCGACATAGGCGGTCTCATCCTTGTGGATGAAGGTCATCACCGGACGATACATGAAGGGGGTGGCGATCATGCCTGGACGCAGGGCGAGCTGCACCACATGGCCATCGCTCGGGGCATAGACCACGGTCTGAGCCAGCTGGTATTTGGCTTCATCGAGCTGGGCCTGCAGATCTTCCAGCGTGGCGCGTTGCTGATCCATCTGGGCGGCGATCTCGTCTACGCTCGCCTGGGTCACGTCGAGGTCACGCTGTTTGCCGACGCCACGACGCATCAGGTCACTGGCGCGATCTCTGTCCAGTTTGGCGGAGCGTAGTCTGGCGTCAATGGACTTGAGTTGATCCTTGTTGGCATCAAGCCGGGCGCTCAGGCTCTCCACTTTCAGTCTGAAAGGCTCGTCATCGAGGCGAAACAGCACATCGCCCTTCTTCACCGGCTGGTTGGCTTGCACCGGCACCTCGACTACCCGGCCCTTGACCAGCGGTACGATAGGGGTGGAGAGGTAGTAGTTGCGCGCCATCTCGGAGTAGGGGTGGTTGTAGTTCATCAGCATGATGAGGGTGCCGATGAGCACCACACCACCCAGCGCGGCAGTCGGAACAGTCCACTTGTTGAGCGGGATGCGGAAGATTTTGAAAATGGCTACACAGAGTGCCGTATAGGTCAGGATCAGTAGCAGGTCCATGATTTATCCCTGTTGCTCTTGCTGTTCGATATGGTTGAGACGGCCCTTCAGTTCAGCCAGCTCTTCTCTGAGGGCCGCGATATCATCTTCATCTTTTTGCAGGCGCTGGTTAAAGCCCCAGCCGCGATCGGGGCGATAGATGGTTGCCCAGATCCAGAGGAAAGGCCACAACACATGCAGCGTAAACAGGCTGACCCAGCCGGCAACATGGATGGCATCCTGATGGGGATGATTGCGATGTTTGGCGATTTCGTAAGGAATATCGTGGATCACGATGATTCCGTAGAAGATGACCAGCGCGACAAAGACGAGCAGGCCAAGGGCAAAGTAATCAAGGAACATGTATAACCTCCACTGGCTTTAAGCACAGCTTTATCATTGATTCATATATTCGGGAAAGCAATTGAAAATCACATATTTATCGTCAGGCCGCACGGAATCTTAAGGGCTTGTGCTGTATAGGAGCTTAAGGGAATAACGAGTTGTTTTATTGGTTTTTTTATCAATTTAAAAGGGGCCTTTTGGCCCCTTTTTTACCACCTCAAGTCAGACATCACCCTTCACTGGGATTGCTAACCAGTGGTTGGCGGAACTTCATCAGGAAGGCCACGGTAATGGCCGCCGTTGCAGTCAGGCCGATAATGGTGGAGGTCCCCATCTCCAGCCCGAACCCGATGGGGGCGTTGGCCAGATAGGTGGTCACGACAGCAGTCATGAACATGGCGGGAATGGTGCAGATCCAGTGCAGCTTGCCCTCTTTGATGAGGTAGGCAGCCGCAGCCCACAGCATGATGACGGCGGTGGTCTGGTTGGCCCAGCCGAAGTAGCGCCAGATCACCCCGAATTCAGCCTTGGAGATGATGAAGCCAAGGATAAACATGGGGATGGCGATCAGCAGACGCTTGGCCAGCGGCTTCTGGGTCATCTTCAGGAAGTCCGCCACGATCAGGCGAGCACTGCGAAACGCGGTGTCACCAGAGGTGATGGGCAGGATCACCACGCCGAGGATGGCCAGAATGCCGCCCACGGTGCCGAGCAGGCTGGTGGAGACTTCGTGCACCACGGCTGCCGGACCGCCGTTGGCCATGGTAGCGTTGAGCGCTTCGGTGCTGTCGTAGAAGGAGAGACCCAGGGTGCACCAGATAAGGGCGATGATCCCTTCACCGATCATTGCACCGTAGAAAATGAAGCGGCCGGATTTTTCGTTCTGCATGCAGCGCGCCATCAGCGGTGACTGGGTGGCGTGGAAGCCTGATACCGCGCCACAGGCGATGGTGATGAAGAGAAGCGGCCACAGTGGCAGTTCGGTCGGGTGCAGGTTGGAGAAGTCCATCCCGGTATTGTAGAAGCCTTTGCCGGAGGCGATCAGGCCAACGATGAGGCCGACCGACATGAAGACCAGCAGGGCGCCGAAGATGGGGTAGAAGCGGCCGATGATCTTGTCGATGGGGACTATGGTCGCGAGGATGTAGTAGGCAAAGATTGCCACGATCCAGTAGACCAGATCGGTGGAGGTGAGGTTGGCGAGCAGCCCTGCCGGGCTCAGCACGAATACCACGCCCACCAGCATCAGCAGCACCACGGCAAACAGGTTCATGAAGTGCTTGGCGGCGGTGCCCAGATGCTCACCGACCACGGTTGGCACCGAGGCACCCTTGGCGCGTACCGACAGCATGCCGGAGAAGTAGTCATGTACCGCACCTGCGAAGATGCAGCCAAAGACGATCCAGAGCATGGCGACGGGGCCGTAGAGGGCACCCAGGATGGGGCCGAAGATGGGGCCGACACCTGCGATGTTGAGCAGTTGAACCAGATAGACTTTCTTGTCCGACATCGGGACATAGTCCACCCCGTCAGCCATGGTGATGGCGGGGGTTTTCAGCTCGGGTTTCGGGCTGAATATCCGTTCGATGAATTTGCCGTATATGAAGTAGCCGGCCACAAGTAAGCCGACACAGAGGAAGAACCAGATCATTGCTACGCTCCTGCATTGTTATTTTTTAGTGTGCAGAGCGAGTCTAAAACGGTTGCGCCTGACTGGCAGGTGAAACTCCCCGAGCGGCGCTTTGACGCGCCGAACGGTCGGCAGCTGTGATCAGGCGCACACTCCGCGGCTCAGTCCAGCCCCAGCTGATCTTTGAGCTCCTTGAGATAGCGACGACTGACCGGCACCCGGGCGCCGCTCGGGGTGACAATCTCTGCCAGCTGGTTATCCAGCAGCCGGATCTCGAAGATGGCGTTGGGGGAGACCAGATACTGGCGGTGGCAGCGCAGCAGCGGGCTCTTCTCCTCCAGCGATTTGAGGGTGAGCTGGGTGTGGAACAGCTCGCCCTGGCAGGCCACATGGACCCCGCCCAGATCGGAGAAGGCATACTCCACCTGCGCGATGGGCAGCAGCCTGACCCGATTGTGCAGATAGCCCGGAATATGTTCGATGGTGGGGGCCAGCCGATCTATGGGCTGTGGGGAGATATCCTGCTTGAGGCGAGCGAGGGTCTTGGCGAGCCGGGCGGGCTCCACCGGTTTGAGCAGGTAGTCGAAGGCGTTCTCTTCAAAGGCCTGAATAGCATACTCGTCAAAGGCGGTGACAAAGACGATGCGGGGCTGGGGGTCGAGCATGGCGACCAGCTCCATGCCGCTCAGCTTGGGCATCTGGATATCGAGGAACACCACATCGGGCTTGAGGCGCTGAATAAGCGGCAGCGCCTCGATGGCGTTGGCCGCTTCCCCCACGATCTCGATGGCAGGATCGCAGGCTAGCTGCTGCCTCAGCTCTTCGCGAGCGTAGTGTTCGTCATCGACTATCAGGGTGCGGATCATGGTAGCTCCTTGGGGATGGTGAACGAGACCCGGGTCCACTGTTCCGGCTCGCAGGCAATAGTCACGCCATAGCGCTCGCCAAAGGCGCTTTTCAGTCGCCGATCGACAATGGTCATGCCCAGACCGTCGCCAGCGGGGGGCGCTTGCCAGGTGCCTGCATTATCTTCCACATGGATGGTGACGCTGGTGGGATGCTCTTCGGTCCAGAGACGAATGCGCCCCTGCTCCAGCAGGGTCGAGACGCCGTGCTTGATGGCATTCTCGATCAGCGGTTGCAGGGTGAAGCTGGGCAGTCGCAGTGTGGCCAGATGGGGCGGGATCTCGTTTATCACCGTCAGCCGATCGCCAAAGCGGGCTAGCTCGATCTCCAGATAGGATTGGCAGTGCTCCTGCTCCTCCAGCAGCGTCGCAAGGCCGCTCTGGCGTTTTAGGTTCTTGCGAAAGAACAGTGAAAGATGCAGCAGCAGATCTCGCGCCTTGTCCGGATCGCGCCGGGTGATGGCACTGATGGTGTTGAGGGTGTTGAACAGAAAGTGGGGGTTGATCTGGGCCTGGATAAGTTTCAACTCGGACTGCACCAGCAGCCGCTGATGCTGCTCCAGCCGACCGGCCAGCAACTGCTGTGACAGCAGGTTGGCAATCCCTTCCCCCAGGGTGTGGTTGATCTTGAGAAACAGCCGCTTCTTCGGTTCGTAGAGCTTGATTGTGCCGATCACTCCCTTGTCCCCCTGCAGCGGGATCACCAGCACCGAACCCAGCTGGCATGCGGGGGAGAGGCTGCAGCGATAGGGTTGGCTGTTGCCATCGGCAAACAGCACCTTGTTTTGGGCGATGGCCTGCATGGTGATGGCTGATGCAATGGGGGTGCCCGGCAGATGATGATCTTCGCCGGTGCCGATAAAGGCGAGGATCTGCTTGGTGTCCGTGATGGCGACCGCCCCAACGCCGGTCTCCTCCTGAATGATGCGGGCAATCTTGTTGCTCGCCTCCGGGGTAAAGCCCTGACTCATGATCCCCACTGTGCGATTGGCGATATTGAGTGCCTTGGCGGAGAAGACCCGGGAGAACTTCTCATACATCCGCTGCTGGTCGCGGATCATGCTGATAAAGAGCGCCGCGCCGCAGGAGTTGGCCAGAATCATCGGGGTGGCGATGGTGCGCACCAGCAGCAGGGATTTGTCGAACGGGGTCGCCACCAGCAGGATGATGACCATCTGCATTATCTCGGCATAGAGAGTGGTAAAGAAGGCGATGCGTGGTTCAAACAGGGCATCCGTTCGCCCCGAGCGCATCAGTCGCCAGTGCACTATGCCCCCGAGCAACCCCTCGCAGGTGGTGGAGATGGCACAGGCGAGATCGGTAAATCCCCCCAGCGTATAGCGGTGCAGACCGCCGGTCAGCCCCACCAGAAAGCCCACCAGCGGCCCCCCCAGTAAGCCCCCCAAGACGGCGCCGACCGCCCGGGTGTTGGCGATGGCATCGTCGATATCGAGGCCCACATAGGTACCGAGGATACAAAAGCTGGAAAAGATGATGTATATCAGTATCTTGTGAGGTAGTCTCACTGAATAGTTGGCAAGCGGGCGCAGCAGCGGGCTTTTCGAGAAGAGATAGGCGATCACCAGGCTGACGCTCATCTGTTGCAGCAAGGAGAGGACCAACTGCATAAAAAACGCTCCTCATAAGCCAGCTGAAAAAATAGCCAGCCCGTGAATAAGTGTGATCAGGATCTTGTTCTGTTGGCCCAACTGGGCGCAACGGGCCGTCAGTTTGCCAGAACAAGTGGATAAAACCATATTAAATCAGCATGTTAAATTGATATTTGTGTAAGCGGCAGCGGGTTGATATTGATGGATGGAGCATGAATGTATCCGCTGGATACGCCACACGGAGGTGGCATGCTCCGCCCGGCCCCTTGGCTGGGCGTTTTTTATACATGGTCAGTTGGCAACCTTCTGATGGGGGTTTGAGCAATTATTCCGGTTTGTCCAATGAGTTATCCCCAGCTTCTGGGGATAACTCAGAATGCAAAGTAGTAGCAGAAGCGGCGGGTCAGGTTGAAGAACTGCCGTTGTCCCTCATCGAGCTCTTCCTGTTTGATAAAAGCAGTGATGGTGCGTTCATCTTCCCGCAGATCGATCATGGCGACGGCTTCCGGCCGCTGGGCCTTGATATAGGGCAGGATCTTCGGCTTGAGGGGCATGGTGGGTTCGGTGGAGAGCACCAACGCAATGCTCTCGTCGGAAAGTTTCACCAGTGAACCCGGCGGATAGACCCCCAGCACCTTGACCAGCAACTTGACCAGATTCTGGTCGAACTTTTTCTGGGATAACTTGTAGAGTTGGCTGATGGCCTGACTCGGCGCGGCCGGGTTGCCGCTGTTGCGGGGATGGAGCAGCTCGTCGTAGAAGTCGACCAGCCCGATCAATCGCGCCAGCGGCGGGATCTCCCCGCCCTTGATCCCGAGCGGATAACCGCTGCCGTCGAGCCGCTCGTGGTGCAGATGGGCGACCTGACGGATTTTCGGTTCAAAGGCGTTGAGCTGGGTCAGCATCTCCAGCCCGTACTGGGGATGCATATTGAGGAAGTTCTGCTCGGCCTTGTTTAGATCCCCCCGTTTTTGAGTGATCTGGCTCGGGATTTTCAGTTCGCCGATGTCGTGGATAAGTCCAGCAAGCCCCGTCTCTTCCAGTTCTATAGGATTCATCCCCAATTCGCGGGCCATCAGCATGGCAATAAAAGCCACATTGAGGCTGTGTTGCAACAGGATATCAGTGTGGGGGCTGCGAATAAGGTGGAGCCCGAGAGGCCCTTCATGCTGACTGAGGGTGAAGGCGGCATTACGGACGATCTGGGCGGTGTTGGCCAGTCCCTCATCCGGTTTGAGGTTGAGTGCCCCGAGTGCATCGCGCAGCTCGCTCATGGATTGGCCAAAGGCTTTGTCGGCGGCGCGCATGGAGCGGCGAAAGGCCTTTTCGTCAAAGGGGGGCGGGCCCGAGGCAATCAGCTCTTCCAGCTCATCAAGATCAGGCCCGGCATCCGGGATATCGCCGCGCAGCAGCGGCTCGATGGGCAGATCGCTCTTGTCGGGGTCGACCATCAGCAGGGTGAGATCAAGATGACGGAGAATGTCGAGTTGCTGCTGATCCTTGATCTTGAAGGTATTGAACATAAACGGGTGGTTAGTCCATCCCGTGGGGAGATGGATATAGTGGCCTACTCTCAATTGCTCTATCGAGGCTTGGATCAGTGCCATCGGTTAACCTGCATTTCGTGAATGCCTACTCAACAAGCTAGCAAAATCCGATGGATAGACAACTAAAAATCCATTTCGGGGCCGCGGAGCGCCCCGTGCTGTGATGGGGCGCACGAGCGCCGTGCTTCTCCTCTTAATTCGCGCTTAAGTTTTACTTCCTACGCTGGCCCCGTCGTTTTTGTTGGCTTGGCCGGCCCGCTGCAGTGCAGGCCGGTATGTAGGAGTTGTTTATGCGTGTAACTCTCGGTGTACTGCAGACCAATCTGTTGCTGGTGCTCTTTTTCGCCCTGGTACTGAACTGGCCAATCTTTTTGCATTTCTATACGGTGCTCAGCGCCCTGACCCATGTCAAAGCCGGATTTGCCATCTCGATCCCGCTGGTGCTGATCGCGGCGCTCAATGCCGTGTTTATTCCCTTCACGTTCCGGTTTGTGCTCAAGCCCTTTTTTACCGTGCTCATTTTGACTGGCTCCATCGTCAGCTACGCCATGCTCAAATACGGCGTCATCTTTGATGCAGGCATGATCCAGAACATAGTGGAGACCAACAGTGGTGAGGCCGGGGCCTATTTGAATGGCTCGGTTGCACTCTGGTTTCTGCTGACCGGGCTGTTGCCTGTTCTGGGGCTCTGGTCACTGCGGATCCGCTATCCGGCTCGCTGGTATCAGGGGGGGGCGTTGCGGGCTGGTGCACTGGCTATCTCTCTGCTGTTTATCGGGGGCGTCGCGTCACTTTACTATCAGGATTACGCCTCGGTCGGGCGCAACAACAAGTCTCTGGCCAAAGAGATTGTGCCCGCCAACTATGTGCACGGCCTCTACAAATATGGGCGGGATGTGCTGTTTGCCACGCCGATCCCCTACCAGCATCTGGGGACAGATGCCAGGGTGGTGGCCCGGGGAAGCAAGCCGACTTTGATGTTCCTGGTGGTGGGGGAGACGGCGCGCAGCCAGAACTACTCCCTTAACGGGTATGGCAAGGCGACCAACAGCTTCACGGCCAAAGAGCAGGGGGTGGTGTCGTTCAGGGATGTGCGCTCCTGCGGCACGGCCACCGCCGTCTCGGTGCCCTGCATGTTCTCCAACCTCACGCGCCGCGGCTACGATGACCAGCTTGCCAGCTCCCGTGACGGCCTGCTCGATGTGCTGCAACATGCTGGAGTCTCGGTGTTGTGGAAAGAGAACGATGGCGGTTGCAAAGGGGTGTGCCGCAATGTGCCGACCATCGAGATCCTCCCCAAATCCTATCCTGCGCTCTGTCAGGGGGAGTCCTGTTATGATGAGGTGCTGCTGGAGGGGCTGGATCAGCAGATTGCCGGCATGAAGGGCAACAAGCTGGTGGCCTTTCATCTGATGGGCAGCCATGGCCCGACCTATTTCCGTCGTTATCCTGCCAGCGAGCGCGCCTTTATGCCGGACTGCCCGCGTAGCGACATTGAAAACTGCAGCAACGAAGAGCTGGTCAACACCTATGACAACACCATCCGTTACACCGACAAGGTGGTGGGGCTGCTGATAGACAAGCTCAAGTCGCTGGAGAGCCAGTACGATGTGGGACTGGTCTATCTCTCCGATCACGGTGAATCCCTCGGGGCTATGGGGCTCTATCTGCACGGCACGCCCTACAAGTTTGCGCCGGATGATCAGACCCGGGTGCCGCTGCTGACCTGGTTCTCGCCCCAGTTGCAGGCCGATCGCCAGCTGGATATGGGTTGCCTGGCGGCGGAGGCGAGCAGCCAGCGCTTCTCCCATGACAACCTCTTTCACTCCATGCTGGGGATCATGGATGTGCAGACCCGTGTTTACGACAACAAGCTGGATCTGTTCAGGCCATGTCGGGCGGGCTAAACCGCCAGCAGGCACACAATAGAAAACGGCAGCCACTGGCTGCCGTTTTGTTATCTCGCAAGATCAGTGTCTTACTTCTGCTCCATGATGATCTGCAGCAGATCTCCCTCCAGCAGGGCGCGCTTGACCAGTGCAAAGCCGCCATAGGTCGGCTGGTTCTGGAAGCGGGCTTTCACGATGGGCAGGCCACGGTGGAAGCTCGGCAGGGATTGATGCTCGACGCAGCGACGGATGGCCGGGAAGAGGATCTCTTCGGCGGCGGTGATTTCGCCGGCGATCAGCACCTTTTGCGGGTTAAAGAGGTTGACCGTGATGGCTACCGCCCGTCCCAGATGTTCGCCGACGTTCTCGATGACGCTGCGAGCCAGTTCGTCGCCCGCCAGCGCCGCCTTGCACACCTCCTGAATGGTGATGTGCTTCTCCTGCAGCGAGCTCTGGTGGCCGCGGCTGATAAGCTCCTTCACCTTGTCGATGATCGCTTCGTTGGAGGCGATGGTCTCGAGGCAGCCGAAGTTGCCACAGTGACAGCGCTTGCCGAGCGGCTCGACCTGGATATGGCCGATCTCGCCGACGTTGCGGTTCTGGCCGAGGAACACCTGACCCTTGGTAATGATCCCGGAGCCCGTTCCCTGGTGGACACTCACCAGAATGGAGTCCATGCAGTCGCGGGACTCGCCGAAGAAGTGTTCGGCCAGTGCCAGAGAGCGGGTGTCGTTGCCCACGTAGCAGGGGAGGTTGAAGTGGTTCTCAAGCAGCTTCGCCAATCCCAGATTGCGGATCTGGTACTTGGGGGTGTAGATGACCATGCCGGATTCCGGGTTGACCAGACCCGGCATGGTCAGCGCGATGCTGATGAGGTTGCGACAACGTTCGCGGTTGGCATCGATAAAGGCGCCAATCTCTCGCAGCAGCATGTCGACCACGGGTTGCTGGTCGATCTCGGCCACCTGAATGACGTGCTGGTCGAGCTCCTTGCCATCGAGGTCATAGAGACTCAGTTGCAGGTAGCCGCGGCCCAGCTTGGCAGAGACAAACTGAAAGCGATGTTTGATGGTGGTCAGGGAGATGGCACGCCGCCCGCCGGTTGAGGCTTGCGGAGAGGTCTCCTTGATCAGGCCATGCTCGATCAGTTGCCGGGTTATTTTGGTCACGCTGGCCGGGGCCAGCTGACTCAACTCGGCAATCTTGACCCGGGAGATGGGGCCTTGCAGGTCGATGAGCCGATACACGGCTGCACTGTTGACCTGCTTGATAAGATCTACGTTTGCTATTTGTCCGCCAGTCATGATGTCACTGTTGTGTGTAGTGTCCGTTAACCACGGTCCCACGGACCGTGAAGTCCTGATCGAAGACAGTGAGGTTGGCTACTTTACCGACCTGGATACTACCGAGACGTGAGTCCCATCCAATGGCGCGAGCGGGGTAGAGGCTGGCCATTCTCAGTGCTTCATCGAGCGGTAATCCGACCTGCTTGACCAGATTTTCCACCCCCTCAATCATGGTGAGGGAGGAACCGCCGAGTGTACCATTCTCGTCGACACACTGACCATCGCGTAAAAAGACGGTGGTGCCACAAAAATCAAATTTCTCAAAGCCTTCCGGCGCTCCGGCTGCCGCGGTGGCATCGGTGACCAGCACCAGTCTCTCCCCCAGCGCCTTGTGAGCCAGACGCACGTTGGCCCAGTGCACATGGTGCCCATCGACGATGATGCCCGCATAGACATCCTTGCGATCGTAAATGGCCCCCACGACGCCCGGCTCGCGACCGTTGAGGGTCGGGGTCATGGCGTTGTAGAGGTGGGTCGCAAAGCGAATACCGTTATCGAACCCGGCCATGGCCTGATCGTAACTGGCGGCAGTGTGACCGGCCGAGACCAGAATGCCCGCTTCCACCAGACGGCGGATATGGGCCGGCTCGTTGCGCTCCGGTGCCAGGGTGATTTTGGTGATGGTATCCGCGTTGGCGCAGAAGAAGTCGATCATCTCGTCCGCTGGCTGGCGAATTTGCGCGGCAGGGTGGATCCCCTTGCGCTTGAGGTTGGTGTAAGGCCCTTCCAGATGGACGCCTAGCACCTCGTTGGGGTGTGCAGCCATGTAGTCACGGGTCACCGCAACGGCCTGCTTCATGTCGGCATCCGGACTGGTGATCAGGGTCGGTAGGAAGCTGGTGGTACCGGATTTGAGGTTGGCCGCCTGCATGGTTGCCAGGGTCTCGACCGTGATCTCGGTGTTGAACATCACACCGCCACAGCCGTTGAGCTGCACGTCGATAAAACCGGCAGTCAGGTTGGCGCCTTTGAGGTCAATCAGCTCGATGCCTGCAGGCAGTTCGGCCAGGTGAGAGATGGCGACAATCTTGTCGCCCTCGATAAGCACCCCGTAGCCGGTCAGCACGCAGCTGCCAGTGTAGAGGGTGCAGTTGGTCAATGCGTACATGACGACTCCTTACAGACGGCCGATGTTGGCGGCTTCCAGCTGCTGGAAGTAGCGAACGGTCTTGACCTTGAGCTCCATGGTGGAGGGCTCGTCGCACACCATCATTCCCTTCGGATGCAGTTGCAGGGTGGAGATGGTCCACATGTGGTTGACGCTGCCTTCCACGGCGGCCTGCAGGGCCAGTGCCTTGCCGTGACCGGTAACCAGGATCATGATCTCTTCCGCATCCATCAGGGTGCCGACACCCACGGTCAGGGCCAGTTTGGGCACCTGCTCCATGTCGCCACCGAAGAAGCGGGAGTTGGCGATACGGGTGTCTTCGGTCAGGGTCTTGACCCGGGTGCGGGAGGAGAGGGAAGAGGCCGGCTCGTTGAATGCGATGTGGCCGTCGTTACCCACGCCACCCATGAACAGGTGGATCTTGCCGTAGGACTTGATCTTGTCTTCGTAGCGCTTGCACTCGGTCACCAGATCCTCGGCATTGCCGTTGAGGATGTTGATGTTCTCGGGACGAATGTCGATGTGGCTGAAGAAGTTGTTGTGCATGAAGCTGTGGTAGCTCTCCGGGTGATCTTCCGGCAGGCCGACGTACTCGTCCATGTTGAAGGTAACCACGTTCTGGAAGCTCACTTCACCGGCTTTGTGCAACTCGATCAGGCGCTTGTAGGTGTTGAGCGGGGTGCCACCGGTGGGCAGGCCCAGTACGAAAGGGCGATCGCTGGTCGGCTTGAACGCGTTGATGCGGTCAACGATGTAACGAGCAGACCACAGGCCTACTTGGCTGGCAGATTTCAACGGGATCAGGCGCATATGGGATACCTCTGTGTCGGGTTGCGACCGGTTTGGCGGTGGCAATTGGCTAAGACGGATTCAAGTTGTTTTATAGCGTAAATAAAGATTGCGAACTAAGCCACATCTATCCACCACCTTTATCTTGTTTGGGTGATAACGATCACGATTATCGGTTTATTAATTTGCGCAGCGAAATAAAAGCCCTAGACTGCCAATCAAGCCTTGATGGCTTATGCGTCAAACGTGATAAGCACTTAATTTCTAGAAAAACATTAACTAAGGAGAGGAACCGTGAACATTCTCGGTTATTTGCAAAAGATCGGCCGTGCCCTGATGGTGCCGGTAGCGGTATTGCCTGCCGCAGCGATCCTGATGGGGGTTGGCTACTGGATTGACCCGAATGGTTGGGGTGGTGACAGTGCGCTGGCTGCCTTCCTGATTAAAGCGGGCGCAGCCATTATCGATAACATGTCCGTACTGTTCGCAGTCGGTGTCGCTTACGGTATGTCCAAGGATAAAGACGGTTCTGCTGCGCTGGCAGGTCTGGTCGGCTTCCTGGTCGTTACCACCTTGCTGAGCCCGGGCGCTGTGGCCCAGATCAAGAGCATCCCGGTGGAGCAGGTTCCTGCCGCGTTTGCCAAGATCAGCAACCAGTTCGTGGGTATCCTGTGTGGTGTTATCGCCGCTGAGCTGTACAACCGCTTCAGCAGCGTCGAGCTGCACAAGGCACTCTCCTTCTTCTCCGGTCGTCGTCTGGTACCGATCGTAACCTCCGTGGTGATGATCGTCGTATCTTTCATCCTGATGGCCGTATGGCCGGCAATCTACGGTGGTCTGGTCTCCTTCGGTGAGTCCATCGTGAGCCTGGGCTCTACCGGTGCCGGTATCTACGCCTTCTTCAACCGTCTGCTGATCCCGATCGGTCTGCACCACGCCCTGAACTCCGTGTTCTGGTTCAACGTGGCCGGTATCAACGACATCCCGAACTTCCTGGGTGGTCAGGCTACCATCGATGCCGCTCTGGCCGCTGGCAAGAGCCTGGAGCAGGTGAAAGGCGTGGTCGGTATGTATCAGGCTGGCTTCTTCCCCATCATGATGTTCGGTCTGCCGGGTGCCGCTCTGGCCATCTACCACTCCGCCAAGAAAGAGAACAAAGAGAAAGTTGCTTCCATCATGATCGCAGCTGCCTTTGCCTCCTTCTTCACCGGTGTTACCGAGCCGCTCGAGTTCTCCTTCATGTTCGTGGCGCCGGTACTGTATGTCATCCACGCCGTACTGACCGGTATCTCCGTGTTCATCGCTGCCTCCATGCAGTGGATGGCCGGTTTCGGTTTCAGTGCCGGTCTGGTGGATATGGTGCTCTCCAGCCGTAACCCGCTGGCGACCAACTGGTACATGCTGATCCCTCAAGGTCTGGTCTTCTTCGGCCTCTACTACACCGTGTTCCGCGTAGTGATTGCCAAGCTGAACCTGAAAACCCCGGGTCGTGAAGATGACGAAGATACTGCTCCGGCTGCCGCTCAATCTACCAACCGTACCGAGCTGGCCAAGCAATACCTGGAAGTGCTGGGTGGTCAAGAGAACCTGGTCTCCATCGATGCCTGCATCACCCGTCTGCGTCTGACTCTGAAAGACCGCAGCATCGTCGATGAGCGCAAGCTGAAAGCCCTGGGTGCGGCCGGTGTGGTCAAACTCGGTGAGCAGAACCTGCAGGTGATTCTGGGCCCATTGGCCGAAATCATCGCCGGTGAGATGAAAGCCCTGCGTTAATCGAGCGACTCGCTCACCTCAAGTCTAAGTCCATTGTTGACATAACTAAGGGCCCCGCTCAGGGGCCCCATATAAAAAAGCCAAGAAAATCCAACCTTTACTTCAAATGAGAGCAGCAGTTATGAACTTGAAACATTCTCTGTTAGCCATTGCCATGTCTACCGTTTTTGTCAGCCAGGTCCAGGCAGCCGATGCCGCCAAGCAGGCTGTGGTCGACTCCCTCGCCAACAACCTGGTGGTCAAGTATGAAGTGGTCACCAACGACGGTGCCGGTGCCGGCCTCGATTGCCAGGCGCTCGGTTCCGAGTGGGCGAGCTGTGGCGTTGCCAAGCTGCACCTGACCAATACCGGTGCGGACGTCACCTCCAAAGACTGGAGCATCTACGTCTCCTCCATCCGTCGTATCCAGCGTGTGGATAACGACCAGTTCACCATCACTCACCTGACCGGCGATCTCTATCGTTTGACGCCAACCGAGAAGTTCCAGGGCTTTGCCAAGAATGCCACGGTCGAAGTGCCGCTGGTGGTGGAATACTGGGTACTGTTCGAATCTGACATCATGCCGAATTGGTATGTCGCCAGCGAAGGTGCCGAGCCGAAAGTACTGGCCAGCATGAGCAACATCAATGATGCCAGCACCTACGAGAAGCCTATGCCGGCCGATGGCTGGAAGCGTACCAAGGATGACAAGAACATCCTGATGAACAGCGAGACCCGTTTCGCGGCCAACCAGACCAGCACCCTGCTGCCGGCTGGCAAGATTGACAACCAGATCCTGCCGACCCCGATGAAGCAGGTAGTCAAAGCTGGCCCGCAGGTTGACTTCTCCACCATCAAACTCAATGCCCTGGACTTGCCGAGCGATCGCGCCGAGGCCCTGAAGGCTCAACTGACCAAGCTGGGTGTTACCCTCTCCGACACCGGCTACCCGGTGACCATCAAGCTCGGCAGCAAGCTCAAGCAGGCTGAAGGCTATGACATGACCATCGGTCAGAAGGGCACAGTGATCCAGGGGCGCGACATCGATGGGGCATTCTGGGGTGCACAATCCCTGATCTCCCTGCTGGGTGTTGATGACAAGCTGGTGAGCCCGATGACCGTCGAGGATGCGCCGCGCTTTGAATACCGTGGCATGCAGACCGACGTGGCCCGCCACTTCCGCAGTCTGGATACCATGAAGAAGCTGGTTGACCAGATGTCTGCCATGAAGCTCAACGTGCTGCACCTTGGCCTGACCAACGATGAAGGCTGGCGTCTGGAGATCCCGGGTCTGCCGGAGCTGACCCAGGTCGGTAGCCAGCGTTGCCACGACGAGTCCGAAACCAAGTGCCTGATGCCGCAACTGGGTTCCGGCCCGACCAGCGACAACCAGGGTTCCGGTTTCTACAGCAAGTCTGACTACGTGGACTTGGTGCGTTATGCCAAGGCCCGCGGTGTGACCGTGATCCCCGAGATCAACATGCCGGCCCACGCTCGTGCTGCCGTGGTCTCCATGGAAGCGCGCTACAAGCGTCTGATGGCGGAAGGCAAAGAAGCGGAGGCCAACCAGTTCCGTCTGACTGATCCGGCTGACACCTCCAACGTCACCTCCGTCCAGTTCTACGACAAGATGTCCTTCATCAACCCTTGCCAGCCAGGTGCTGCCACCTTCGTGGCCAAGGTAATGGATGAAGTTGCCCAGATGCATCAGGCCGCCGGTCAGCCGCTGACCGCATGGCACTACGGTGGTGATGAGGCGAAGAACATCATGCAGGGCGGTGGCTATCAGGATCCGGCCGTCACCAAGAAAGAAGAGCTGGTCGCCTGGAAAGGCAACGTCGACTCCAGCAAGCAGGACAAGCCGTTTGGCAAGTCCCCGATGTGCCAGAAGATGATCGATGAAGGCAAGATCAAGGAAGTGGGCGAGCTGCCGGTTTACTTTGCCAAGGAAGTGGGCCAGATGGTCAAAGACCGCGGCTTCTCTACCCTGCAGGCGTGGGAAGATGGTCTGAAGTACGCCAGCGGTGCCAAGGACTTCGCCACCGACAACACCCGTGTCAACTTCTGGGAAACCCTCTACTGGGGTGGCTTCAACGAAGCGATGAAGTGGGCCCACAAGGGTTACCAAGTGGTGCTGTCCAACCCGGATTACCTCTACTTCGACTTCCCGAACGAAGTACACCCGGCCGAGCGTGGCTACTACTGGGCAACCCGTTTCAACGACACGCGCAAGGTGTTTGCCTTCGCCCCGGAAAACCTGCCGCAGAACGCCGAGACCTCGGTTGACCGCGATGGCAACGCCTTCGTGGCCAAGGGTGACCAGGATCCGGTCAAGTTCAAGGGGATCTCCGGTCAGCAGTGGAGTGAAACCGTGCGTACCGATGCTCAGTATGAGTACATGGTCTACCCGCGTATCTTCTCCGTGGCCGAGCGTGCCTGGCACAAAGGTGGCTTCGAGCTGAACTATGTGAAGGGTCGTGAGTTCTCCGGCGAGACCAAGTTCGTCAACAAGGCCACCCTCAACAAAGAGTGGAACCAGTTTGCCAACGTACTGGGTCAGCGCGTGCTGCCGAAACTGGATCAGGCCGGTGTTGAATACCGCCTCTCCGTACCGGGTGCCAAGGTAGTGAACGGTGTGCTGGAAGCGAACGTGGATCTGCCGGGTCTGCCCATCCAGTACAGCCTGGACGGTACCAACTGGAGTGCCTATGACGCCGCGGCCAAGCCGAGCGTGAACGGCAAGGTCTACCTGCGTACCACCAGCTTCGATGGCAAACGCACCAGCCGTGTCACCGAACTGAACTGATAGCAGTCAACCGTTAACATGAGGTGGGTCGCAAGACCCGCCTTTCCCAAGGGCGATGGCGTATCGGGTTTGGGAAAGGTTGACTGTGCGTGTGAGCCTTTGTTGTGTGTAATTGTCTGTTTTGTGTTTTTCATCACTTTCAGCCCCGCCTCGTGCGGGGCTTTTTTATGCATTTGGTGTGCAATGTGCCAAGCCATGCCGTTTTTAGCGGCGCAATGGCCGGGAAATGGCCCGGAAGTGCCAAATTCAGGTTGAGACAGCGCCCGTAATAAGGGATCATACCCGGCTTGACGGCGGGGGGATGAGGGTGCCAGCCGGCACAACTTCCGCCAGTGACGCTTTTTTGAGGTGAGCCATGAGTCAGGCGAACAGCCCAACTAACTTTATTCGTCAGATCATTGATGAAGATCTGGCCAGCGGTAAGCACAGCAGCGTGCATACCCGTTTTCCGCCCGAGCCGAACGGTTATCTCCATATCGGCCACGCCAAATCCATCTGCCTGAACTTCGGCATCGCCCGCGACTATCAGGGCCAGTGCAACCTGCGTTTCGATGACACCAACCCGGTGAAGGAAGATATCGAGTACGTAGAGTCCATCAAGCAGGACGTACAGTGGCTCGGCTTCCAGTGGAACGGCGAGATCTGCTACTCCTCCGACTATTTCGACAAGCTGCACGGCTACGCCATCGAGCTGATTGAAAAGGGTCTGGCCTATGTGGACGAGCTGACGCCCGAGCAGATGCGCGAGTACCGTGGCACCCTGACTGAAGCCGGCAAGAACAGTCCGTTCCGCGATCGCAGCGTGGAAGAGAACCTGGCGCTGTTTGCCAAGATGAAGAACGGCGAGTTCGCCGAAGGCACCGCCTGCCTGCGCGCCAAGATCGACATGGCATCCCCCTTCATGGTGATGCGTGATCCGGTTATCTACCGCATCAAGTTTGCCCACCACCACCAGACCGGTGACAAGTGGTGCATCTACCCGATGTATGACTTCACCCACTGCATCTCGGACGCGCTGGAAGGGATCACCCACTCCATCTGTACCCTGGAGTTCCAGGACAACCGTCGTCTGTACGACTGGGTGCTGGACAACATCACCATCGACTGCCACCCCCGTCAGTACGAGTTCTCTCGTCTGAACCTCGAATACACCGTCATGTCCAAGCGCAAGCTGAACCTGCTGGTGACCGAGAAGCACGTCGATGGTTGGGATGACCCGCGCATGCTGACCGTCTCCGGTCTGCGTCGTCGTGGTTACACCCCGGCCTCCATCCGCGAGTTCTGCAAGCGCATCGGCGTCACCAAGCAGGACAACATCGTCGAGATGAGCATGCTGGAAGCCTGCATCCGTGAAGACCTCAACGAGCATGCACCGCGCGCCATGGCCGTGCTGCATCCGGTGAAGGTGGTCATCGAGAACCTGGCTGCCGACGAAGTGCTGACTGCCCCGGCCCACCCGAGCAATGCCGAGATGGGTACCCGCGAGCTGAATTTCACCCGCGAGATCTTCATCGATGAAGCGGACTTCAAAGAAGAGGCGAACAAGCAGTTCAAGCGTCTGGTGCTGGGCAAGGAAGTGCGTCTGCGCAATGCCTATGTGATCAAGGCCGAGCGCATCGAGAAAGATGCCGATGGCAAGGTCACCTGCATCTACTGCTCCTACGACCCCGAGACCCTGGGCAAGGATCCGGCCGATGGCCGCAAGGTGAAAGGGGTGATCCACTGGGTCAGCGCCACTCACTCCCTGCCAGCGGAAGTGCGTCTCTACGACCGTCTGTTCAAGGTGCCGAACCCGGGCGCCGAGGATGACTTCGAAGCTGCGCTGAACCCGGAATCTCTGGTGATCATCGAGGGGGCCCGTGTCGAGGCTTCCCTGAAGAACGCCAAGCCGGAGCAGGCTTACCAGTTCGAGCGTGAAGGTTATTTCTGCGCCGACAACAAGCTCTCCAGCCCGGAGCATCTGGTGTTCAACCGCACCGTTGCCCTGCGCGACTCCTGGGGCAAAGTCGAAGGCTAAGCCGATGGGGCAGGGGAGACCCTGCCCTGTGTGCTGCCAATGGCCTGCGCCGGACAATAAAAAAGCCAGCATCAGCTGGCTTTTTTATTGTCCGTTATCTGCAAGTCGCGGCCGACTTATTCGTCGTGCTTGCACTCACCTGTTGCACAGTGACCGTAGAGGTAGAGGCTGTGGTTGGTGAGACGGATATTGAATTTCTTGGCGATCTCGCGCTGACGCTGTTCGATCACTTCGTCGGAGAACTCGATCACCTTGCCGCAGTCGAGGCAAACCAGGTGGTCGTGATGCTCCTGAGTGGCCAGCTCGAATACCGACTTGCCACCTTCGAAGTGGTGACGGGTAACGATACCGGCATCATCAAACTGGTTGAGAACGCGATAGACGGTAGCGAGACCAATCTCTTCACCCAGGTCGATCAGTCGTTTATAGAGATCTTCGGCGCTGGTGTGCTGGCAGTCCGGCTGTTGCAGGATTTCCAGGATTTTGACCCGGGGCAAGGTGATCTTGAGCCCGGCCTTTTTTAACGCTTGGTTGTTGTCTGCCATATTCTACTTATTCGCATTCTCGAAGGTGGGGTTATTCTGATGGACTGCCGCAGGAATGGCAACCTTGAACTCGCTTGGCCTGTCATTATAGGTCGTAGCCTCCCTAAAAATAAACCCAGCAATTCAAGGGGTTTAGCCATAAAGGGCCGGTTGGATTGAAATAATCAATCGTGTCGTCCGACTTGCTGGCATGGCAGATGTTGATAAGATGTAACTTTCATATTCTGGTCGGATGAGATCCATGGATTGGCTTTTTGACAATGCGGCCTGGGTGCGCCGCGCACTCAATGCCTGGCCCCCCTTCTGGGGCGCCGGTATCAAGATAGAGACCCTGAGCGATGACTTTCGTTATTGCCGGGTGACCCTGAAATCCCGCTGGTGGAACAAGAATGCCAACCGCACCCAGTTTGGCGGCAGTATGTTTGCCATGACAGACCCCATCTATCCACTGATGCTGATGGGCTACTTCAAGAATCGCTACTACGTCTGGGACAAGGCGGGCAGCATCAACTACATCAAGCCGGGCAAGGGCAAGCTGGTGGCCGAGTTCAACCTGACCGAGGGCAAGCTGGCCGAAATCGTGGCGGCGACTGAAGGTGGCAACAAGCACTTCCCCGAATTCGAGGTAACGGTACAGGACAAGAGCGGCGAGCTGGTGGCGCAGGTCAAGCGCACCCTCTATGTGCGAGCTAAACCGGAGCACAGAGGTGAATAACAGGGAAGAATAAAGGCAGGCATCGCAACAAGCAGATACAACAAGGGCCCCGTCGGGGCCCTTGTTGTCAGAGGTATGAGGGGAAGCGGATTACTCCAGCTCGCCCAGGCACATCTCTTCGTGCAGCTGCTTGCACCAGCCCTTGACGCGCTCGGCGGTCAGCTCCGGCTGGCGATCTTCATCGATACCCAGACCGACAAAGTGCTTGTCATCGACCAGTGCCTTGGAGGCTTCGAACTCGTAGCCGGCAGTCGGCCAGTGACCGATGATTATGGCGCCTTTGGCTTCGACGATGTCGCGCAGGGTGCCCATGGCGTCGAGGAAGTACTCGGAATAGTCTTCCTGATCACCGCAACCGAAGATGGCGACCAGCTTGTTGGTGAAGTCGATTTCGCCCAGATCGGGGAAGAAGTCGTCCCAGTCGGCCTGGGCTTCGCCGTAGTACCAAGTCGGGATGCCGAACATCAGCAGATCAAAGCTCTCGATGTCGGCCTTGCTGCTCTTGGCGATGTCACGGACTTCAATCAGGTTTTTGCCCAGCTCTTTCTGGATCATCTTGGCGACAGCTTCGGTGTTACCGGTATCGCTGCCAAAAAACAGACCTACACTTGCCATAGTGTTTAGTTACCCGTATTTGGTGTTAATGCTCAACGCTCAGACTGCAATGTCCACCGCAAAGGCGGACTCAATCTGTTGTTTCAGGATAGATTGGATCAGCTCGGCTCGGCTGATGTTCTGTTGTAACGCAAGTTGGTTCAGGCGCTCCAGCAACTCGGCCTCCACCTTTAACTCTACCCGCTTCAGCCCATTTTCCCGATCGCGCTTAAGCTGGTTACGCTTGTTGATCTTGAGCTGGGTCTCGCGGGGGAGTGGATTGGTCTTTGGCCTGCCGGGGCGCTTCTCATTTGCGAACAGATCCAGTGTTGTTCGATCAGTTTGCTGTTTGGCCATACATCACAGATGAAAATAAGTTAGCCGAGTCCTGAGCCTTCCCAGCCCAGTTCGATCAGCCCCTTGGCGACAAAACCCGCACAACCCAGAAACAGTACCAACCAGACGATAAAACGACCGAAACGGGGCACGTTGCCGCGTTTGAGCACGTCCTGAATGGCCAGGCCAATCAATATGAAAATGGCCACAAAGAATAACTTGAGGCCCAAACTTTCGATCAGGTCGATATGTTCACTTAGCATGGATTGCGCACACTCCTTATGACGGGCGCACTATATCACAAAGGATTTGAAACTGTTAACCGCCTGTCGACAGGAAATCCACAACCAATTTGTTGAACAGAGCCGGTTTTTCCGCGTGCAACCAGTGGCCGGTACCCGCGATGACACGCACCTTTGCCGCCGGGAATTGGGCCAGTGCCGTCTCGCTGTATTGGGGCTGCATGTAATCGGAATCCCCCCCCTTGATAAAGAGCACTGGCCCCTCGAAGCGATGCTCATCCGCTGGCCAGCCCATGATGTTGGCGTAGTTCTCCTCAAGAGCAGGCACATTGAAGCGCCAACCCCAGCCATGCTCGCCTCTGGCGAAGGATTTGAGCAGAAACTGGCGCACTCCGGCGATCTCGATGTGCTGCGCCAGCATGGCTTCCGCTTCACTGCGGCTTTGCGGAGGCGTGCGCAGCGTGGCGTTGAGTCCGGCGAACACATTCTGGTGGCGGGAGTGGGGATAGGCGACCGGCGCCATGTCGGCGACGACCAGACGGCTTACCCGCGCTGGCGCCAGCTTGGTGACCTGCATCCCTACCTTGCCCCCCATCGAGTGGCCTACTATCGCCGCCTGATCAAGCTCAAGGTGATCCATCAGCGCGAGAATGTCGGCCGCTTGCGCCGGATAGCTCATCTCGCTGCTATGAAAGGAGGCGCCGTGGTTGCGCAGATCGACGCTGATGACCCGGTACTGTTCGCAGAGGGCACGGGCCAGCAGGCCGAGGTTATCGAGGCTGCCAAACAGGCCGTGGATCAGAATGACCGCCGGGCCCTGACCCTGCTCCTTGAAGTTCAATATGCTGTTTTGTTGCAAAATGACACCTTGTCGGTCGTGGGTGCGTATCGCTGTTTTATTTAACGCACTGGAAAGAAAAGGATTTCGTCCAATGGATTGGGATTTTATGTGGTTTTTTTTCTAAAAAATCCCGTCCGGATCGGCTATCAGTGCGGCTGATCACACACTTGGCCCGCTATTATGCCGTATTCTCGATGAGATTCATGTACATCTGCCAGCCCCTTGCTTGGGCTGTCGGGTTTGCCTATGTATAATCGCCGCATCCGAATTTCGACGAGTCCAGCGCATCCCTATGAAAACCATCGAGCTTGATGACGATCTCTACTTCTATATCGCCAGCCAGACCCGGCACATTGGTGAAAGTGCCTCCGATATCCTGCGCCGTCTGCTGGAACAGCCTGCTCACCAAGGTGTGCCGGTTGCCGAGCCCGTTGCCGTCGCGCAGCCCAGTGCGGTAGCCACCCAACAAGGGCTGCAAGCCCTGCTCGATTCTGGTGAGCTGCAAAAGGAAGAGAAGTCCATCAACCGCTTTATGCTGGTGCTGAGTACCCTCTACCGGGATAACCCGGAAGGCTTTACCCAGGCCACCGAAATCAAGGGGCGCAAGCGCGTCTATTTCTCGCAGGATCCCGAGGCTCTGCGTGCCAGTGGCAGCACCACCAAGCCCAAGCCGGTACCGGAGACCCCGTTCTGGGTGATCACCAACACCAACACCAGCCGCAAGCAGAACATGGTGGCCCAGCTGATGGCCAGCATGGGCTATGGCGAAGAGGTGATCGCGCAGGTGTGTGGCGCCATTTAACGATTCTTCAAGACTCAGGCCTTGCCCGGCAAGGCCGCCATTACGCAAGGAAAACGCCATGGCTCAGCATTCCCACGCCGGTCAACCGGCCCGTTTAAGCGACCTGACCAACATCCCCCGTCTGGTCAGCGCCTACTACCTCAACAAGCCGGACATGAGCCGCCCCGAGCAGCGGGTGGCCTTTGGTACCTCCGGCCACCGTGGCAGCGCCCTGCACAGCGCCTTTACCGAATCCCATATTCTGGCGGTGACCCAGGCCCTGGTGGAGTATCGCCAGCAGGCCGGCATCACGGGCCCGCTGTTTGTCGGTATGGATACCCACGCCCTGTCCGAATCCGCCTTTGCCAGCGCCGTCGAAGTGCTGGCGGCCAACGGCGTTGAAACTCGCATTCAAGCCGGTATGGGCTTTACCCCGACCCCGGTCATTTCGCACGCCATCCTGCGCCACAATGCCAGCAAGCCTGCAGCGCGTGCTGACGGCGTGGTGATCACTCCGTCCCACAACCCGCCGGAAGATGGTGGCTTCAAGTACAACCCGCCCCACGGTGGTCCCGCCGAAGGGGAGATCACCAAGTGGGTCGAGGACCGTGCCAACGCGATCCTGGAAGCGGGTCTGGCCGGCGTGAAGCGCATGCCGTTCGCTGAGGCGCTCAAGAGCCCGTTCGTGGTTGAGCACGACTATGTCACCCCCTATGTGGATGATCTGAAGAACGTGCTGGACATGGACGCCATCAAGAATGCGGGCATCAAGATCGGTGTCGATCCGCTGGGCGGCTCCGGCGTCGCCTACTGGGACGTTATCGCCAAGACCTACGGCCTGAACATCGAGGTGGTGAACTACAAGGTCGACCCGACCTTCTCCTTCATGACTCTGGATAAAGACGGTAAGATCCGGATGGACTGCTCCAGCCCGTTCGCCATGGCGAGCCTGATCGCCCTCAAAGACAAGTTCGACATCGCCCTTGGCAACGACCCTGACTACGATCGTCACGGCATCGTCACCAAGTCCGGTCTGATGAACCCGAACCACTATCTGGCGGTGGCGATCCAGTATCTGTTTACCCATCGCACCGGCTGGTCTGCCGATGCGGCCGTTGGCAAGACGCTGGTCTCCTCGTCCATGATCGACCGAGTTGCCGGCGAGATTGGCCGTACCCTGAAAGAGGTGCCGGTTGGCTTCAAGTGGTTCGTGGATGACCTCTACAGCGGCGAGTTCGGTTTTGGTGGCGAGGAGAGCGCTGGCGCCTCCTTCCTGCGCAAAGATGGCACCGTCTGGACCACCGACAAGGATGGCTTCATTCTGGCGCTGCTGGCGGCGGAAATTCTGGCGGTCACCGGCAAGGATCCGCAGGCCCACTACGACGCACTGGAAGCCAAATTTGGCCGCTCCAGCTATCGCCGTATCGACGCTCCAGCCAACAGTGCCCAGAAAGCGGTGCTCTCCAAGCTGGATCCGGCACTGGTAGAAGCCTCAACTCTGGCTGGTGAGCCCATCATCGCCAAGCTGACCAAGGCGCCGGGCAACGATGCCGCCATCGGCGGCCTCAAGGTGGTGACCGAGAACGGCTGGTTCGCGGCGCGCCCCTCCGGCACCGAGTCTATCTACAAGATCTACATGGAGAGCTTCAAGGGCGACGCGCACCTAGATCTGATCCAGCAAGAGGCCCAGCAGATCGTCTCTGCTGCGCTGGCCAAGGCTGGTGTATAAGCCACCTTCAAGTCACTGACCGCTGACTAAAAAGAGGAGCCGCAATGGCTCCTCTTGTTTATGCGCGGATTGAGGTGGTCTGGTGTTTACGCCTCGTTACAGATCCCTGTACTCGCTCGGCGGGCTTGCCAACGTTTGAAGAAGGGGCGTGCTGGCAGCTTCATCAGGAACAGTGAGAGCAGGATCACCCCGATGCCGATCCACCGGCTGACATCCAGGGTTTCACCCACCATCAATACCCCAAGCGACACGGCCATCATGGGATTGGTGAGGGCCAGCATGCCCATCACCTTCGGGCCGTGGTGCTTTAATCCCCACAACCAGGCCCAGTAGCCCAGCGCGGTGTTGAGCAGGATCAACCAGAGCAATCCCGGCGCACTGGCCGGATCCGGTAACGGCATTGGGCCAGCTAGCCACCAGGCGAGCGGGATCAGCATCAAGCCCCCAAGCAGCAATTGCCAGGCGGTCAGCGCCAGCAGATCGTTTACCGGCCAGTGGCGCATCCAGCGGCTGGATTGGCCGATCAGCACGGTGGCCAGCATGGCGCATGCAACTCCGACAGGATCCAGATTGGCAGAGGGGTTGAGCAACAGTAATACCCCAGCCAGCCCCATCAATCCCAGCAGTAGCCATTTCAGGCTTGGTCGTGTGCCATCTTGCAACCAGGCCAGTAGCATCAGCACCAGCGGCAGGGTGGCACCAAGTGTACCTGCTACTGCCCCCGGCAGCCGGAAGGCCGCCACAAACAGCAAAGCGAAGAAGGCGGCAATGTTGCAAAACGTCAACAGGAACTGCTTGCCCCAGGGCAGAGGCGGCATGCGCGGATGCAACAGTAACAAGAGCAGCCCGGCAGGCAGTGCCCGCCATACGGCAACCCAGTAGGGTGAGTAGTCAGTCAGGTAGAGGCTGACGACAGCATAGGTGCTGCCCCACAGCAGTGGAGCCAGCAAGGCGATCAGCATTGGCATTATTTATCTCTTCATAAAGTATCTTTAAGTGAAGATAAGTTAGCGCCAAATTGATTTATCATCAAGTATCTCGATATAAAGATAAGTGGTTGGCGATGGAATCAGATCATGTAGACCTGCTGCTGGCTCAGTGGGCCCGGCAGCGACCGGATCTCGACTGTTCTCCTATGGGGGTGCTTGGTCGGGTAGCCCGGATGGCGGCAATTGCCGGTCGTGAGGTGAGTGAAGAGCTCAAGGAGTGTGGCCTGCTTGGCACGGACTTCGACATTTTGGCGACCCTGCGTCGGTCGGGTGAGCCACTGACGCCGACAGTGCTCTACCAATCGGCCATGTTGAGTTCGGGTGCCATGACGGCTCGGCTCGACAAGCTGGCCGAGCGGGGACTGATAGAGCGGCAAGCGGCGCCTAGCGATCGGCGCAGCCTGCTGGTCTGCCTCACCGAATCGGGCAAAGCGCTTATCGACCGAGCGGTTGAGCTGCACGTGGCCAACGAGCGTCGCCTGCTGGCGCCACTGACCGAGGCGGAGCAGGCTCAGTTAGCGGCACTGCTCAAACGCTGGTTGCTGGAAAACGAATAACAAAAACGGGCCAGCAGGCCCGTTTTTGTTGGCAAATCAGTGCTTGACTCAGTAACCGCCTTTGGCCTCTTTCACCGCCAGCCCCAGCTGCCACACCGCCATGGCGTAGTGGGTGCTGTGGTTGTAGCGGGTGATGGTGTAGAAGTTGGGCAGACCGTACCAGTATTGGTAGCCGGTGCCGACATCGAGGCGTAGCAGGCTCGACTCGCTGTGGTTGCCGAGGGTGCTGGTGGGCGTCAGCCCTGCGCGGCGTAGGGTGGCGACCGGGTAGCGGGTCTGGAAGCCATGCTCATAGCCGGGCAGTTGGCCCTGACCGCGCACCGCAACCGGTTGGCCTTTCTCCCAGCCGTGGGCCTTGAAGTAGTTGGCGACGCTGCCGATGGCATCTACCGGATCCCACAGGTTGGTGTGGCCGTTGCCATCAAAGTCCACCGCATAGCGCTGGAAGCTGGAGGGCATAAACTGGCCGTAGCCCATGGCGCCTGCATAGGAGCCCTTTGGTTCGGTGGGATCCATCCCCTCGTCGCGGGTCATCACCAGGAAGGCTTCCAATTCGCTCGTGAAGAACTCGGCACGGCGCGGGTAATCAAACGCCAGGGTGGCCAGCGCATCCAGAATGCGGGTCTTGCCCATCACCCGGCCCCATCTGGTCTCGACCCCGATAATGCCGACGATGATCTCCGGCGGCACCCCGTAGATCTGCTCCGCCCGGTTCAGCTCGCTCGCGTATTCACGCCAGAAGTTGACGCCGTTCTGTACGTTGTCGGGGGTGATGAACTTGGCGCGATAGCGGTTCCAGGCGCCGGTCGGACCGGTGGGCTTGGCGGTGGTCGGCGCCTGGGCATCCATCAGGCGGATGATCCAGTCGTAACGCTCTGCCTGTGCCAGCACCTGATGCAGCTGGGCGTTGTCAAAACCGTGCTTCTCGACCATCTTCTGGACGAATCGGTCCACGTTGGGGCGATTGGCGAAGTCCCCCTTGCTAACCCCTTGTGTATAAACGGGTTTGCTCGATGGTGCCTGATTGATAAAGGCGCTCTTGGGTTGGGGGACGACCACGGGTTTTGGCGCTGGGGCGCTGCTGCAGCCACCGAGCAGGGGGAATAACGACAGAGTGAGAAGAGAGGCAAGGCGACGCATAGGGTTCTCAAAGAGACTGATAAAAGTGCCGTCATGGTAAAACATTGTCATCCCCGTGCAAGTGTTCCGTGTGCCTTGTTTGCCGCCAATTCATCGTGCGATGGATTAGCCCTTCTGTGAGGGCTGTGCTGTTTATGGCTGGGGGGGACGCAGGGTGTGGTAACCGCTCCAGAGCCGGGTCAGGGTGGTGATGGCGCAGAGCAGGGCAAAGCCGTAGGCGAGCGGGGCGAAGGCGGCGGGCCACAGGCACATCAGCACAAAGAGGGCGATGGTCTCGCTCCCCTCGGTGAGGCCGCCCAGATAGTAGAGGGATTTGTGGTGGTAGACCGGATTGTCGATGCCCCGCTTGCCCGCCATGATGGCAAACGCCAGAAAGCTCGACCCTGTGCCCATAAAGGCAAACAGCAGGGTGGCGGCGGGTAGCGCATTGGCGGGGGCAGCGAGGGCAAAGCCCAGCACCACGGCGGCGTAGAAGATAAAATCCAGCGTGATGTCGAGAAAGCCGCCGCAGTCGGTGATGCCGGTTTCCCGCGCCACGGCGCCATCGAGCCCGTCCAGCAGCCGGTTGAGCAGGATGGTCGCTAGTGCCCACTGATAGCTGCCAAAGGCCAGCAGCGGCAGCGCCAGCATGCCGATGGCAAAGCCGATGAGGCTCACCTGATTGGCACTGATCCCGGCACGGCAGAGCGGTTTGGCAAGCTGGGTGAGAGGGCTGCGGATCACGGGGATCAGATGGCGATCAAACAAGGGGAACACTCCTCGGTTAACAGTGGCATTCGGTGAGGTTAAGTATGGTGCCCGGCGCGTCTTCCGCATCGTGGGTCACCAGGATGGCGGGGATGGCCAGCGCCTTGATCTGCGCGAACACTAGTTCGCGAAAGGCGGCCCGCAGCGGCTTGTCGAGGCGGGAGAAGGGCTCGTCCAGCAGCAGGGCGTCGGGTTCCGCCAACAGTGCCCGCAGCAGGCTGACCCGCGCCCGCTGCCCCCCTGACAGCAGCTGTGGCAGCTTGTCAGCCTGATTTGCCAGTGCGACCTGCGCCAATGCGGCCAGTGCCTTTTCCCGCCGCGCACGTTTTCCCTTGATGATCGCAGGCATGCCGAACATCAGGTTCTCCGCCACCGTCAGATGGTCGAACAGCAGGTCATCCTGAAACAGCATGCCGATGCGCCGTGCTTGCGCAGGCAAGGTGTTGAGTGGCCGCTCGCCGAGCCTTATCTCTCCCTCCAGCCGGATCGGGCCGCTATCTGTCTGCGCGCCGGGTAGTACTCCGGCCAGCCCCGCCAGCAGGGAGCTTTTACCACAGCCGCTTGGCCCCATCAGGGTCAATACCTCGCCGGGTGCCACCTGCAGGGCAGGGAGCGAAAGCAGCAGATGTTCATCAAGGTAAAGTCGAAGAGGCGTGGTGCTCAGCATATGGCTGTTTCCATCGTGAGAGTTCATCGTTGGCCGCTCCCCTTGAGCGCCGGATTGATCCGCGCTGGCAGCCCGAGCGCCAGCAGATAGATAATGAGCGGCAGCAGCAGCTGTAGCAGGCCGTAAAGTCCCGCCAGCCGCCGGTTGAGGCCGCTGCCGATGGCCACCGCTTCGGTGGTGATGGTGACCACCCTGCCTGCGCCAAAGAGCAGGGTCGGCAGGTATTGGGCCAAGCTCACCGCAGCCCCTACCGCAAAGGCAAACAGCAGCGGGCGCGCCAGCAGGGGCGCTTTGACCTGCCACCAGGCTCGCCACGGCGTGGCCCCCAGCAGCAGAGCGCTTTGGGTGATCCGCTGATCGAACTGGCGATAGGGGCCGTGCAGGCAGAGATAGACATAGGGAAAGACAAACAACAGCTGGCTCCAGAGCACCCAGCCCCAGCCAATGCCGCTGCTTATCGAGTCATGTGCAAGCCAGTCCAGCCCGAGCCGGATGCCAAACAGCAGGCTCGCCTGCGGCAGCAACAGCGGCAGGCAGATAAGCCAGAGCGGCCAGGGGCGGCGGCCGGCTTGTGCCTCCAGACTCAGCACCGCCATCACCAGTGCCAGCAAGCCGCTCGTCAGCGCCAGCAGCGCGCTGGTTGCCAGCAGCGGCAGCAGGCTTGGCAGTAGATCCAGCCAGTAGTGACTGCTCCACTGGCTAGGCCAGAGGGCGGGAAAGGGCCAACGGCGCGCCAGTGACCAGAGCAGCAGCGCCGCCAGCACCGCCAGATTAAGGGTGATCAGAGTGAGTGCAGAGCCTGCTGCGAGCCGGTTGGCAAAGAAGTGGGGCGCTGCTCGTTTGCCATCGAGCCAGCAGCCTTTGCCCACCTCTTGATGAAGCCACTCCAGTAATCTGAGCATGGCGATCAGCAGCGCCGTGATGGCGAGCAGCAGCAGGGCGCCGCTGGCGGTGGCACCGCGCCAGAGCAGATCCGGGTCCTGATACCAGAGCCACAACCGCACCGCCAGCGGGGCGGGGGTGTCAGGCCCGAGCAGTTGGGCGAGATCCACCACCGCCACACCATATGCCGCCACTGCATAGATGGGTAGGCGCAGGGCGGGCCAGAGCGCCGGCAGCAGCAGGCGCCACCAGATCTGGGGGGCGCTGAAGCCGAGGCTTGCCCCCAGCCACTGCTGGCGTGCCAGCAGGATGGGTTGCTGCGCGGCCATCGCCATCAGCAGCAAAAAGGGGGTCTCTTTGAGAACGAGCAGTGCAATCAGCCCGAGCCCCCAAGGGTCGCGAATGGTCTGCCAATCGGGAGGTAGTTCAAACCCGGTCAGCGCTGGCGAGAGGAGTCGCAGCAGCCAGCCGGAGGGGGCGAGCAGAAAGGCAAAACCGATGGCAAAGGCGACGTGAGGCATGGCCAGCATGGGCGAGAGCAGGTGACGGAGCAGCCCGAAAGCCCGGCTGTCGCTGTGGGCCAGCAGCAGGGCGGTCATCAGCAGGCTGCCGAGGGTCGAGGCGGTGCCAATCCACAGGCTCAGCGCTGCTGAGTGCCATAGGCCAGGCTGGGCCAGCAGCAAGGCGAGATGAGAGGAGTTCATCCCCTCCGCCAGCAGTTGCCACAACCCCGCCAGCAGAGGGATGACGAAGATCGCCAGATAAATAACCGCCATCCCCGCACTCATAGTGGGGTGGCGTGTCAACCGGCGCCACGGTCGGGAGCGGGAAAGCGGGTGACCAGCGGCACTCATCAGTGACCGTAACGCTCGGCCCAGGCGGCTTCGAGCCTGAGCTGCCAGCTGGGGTGAGGCTCGGCTACCGCTTTGAAGCGCAGTGCCGGTTGCCCCTTGGCTGAATCAGGCAGCGCATCGGCCCGCAGCACGCTGGGATCACCCCAGAAGGCCGGATTGGCCTTGCGCGCCTGAGCCGCAGGGCTTAGCAGGAAGTTGGCTACCACCTTGGCCCCCGCGCGGGCGTTCGCGTTGAAGGGGATGGCGAGAAAATGGCTGTTGGTGAGCGCCCCTTTTTTCATGGCGACCGCTTCCACGCTGGGGGGCAGGGCGCCAATCTGGGCGGCGCTTTGCGCCTCCTGAGGATTGAAGCTGATAGCCATGGCCAGTTCGCCATCATCGAGCAGCTGGCGGGTTTCGGCGGCGCTGGTGGGGAACAGTTTGCCCTTGCGCCAGAGTGCCGGATGCAGCTCATCGAGCCAGGCCCAGAGCGGGGCGGTGATCCTTATGAACTCGGCATCGGTCGCCTCCCGATAGAGGGGCGCGGGGTCTGGCGTCAACTCCAGCAGGATCTGCTTGAGAAAGCTGGAGCCATGGAACTGGGGCGGCTTGGGATAGGTGAAGCGGCCGGGATGGGCCTTGGCCCACGCCAGCAGGGCTGCTGCTGAGGTGGGCGCTCTGGCGACCTCTTCGGTGTCGACCATCAGATTGAGCTGGCCGATGCCCCAGGGGGCTTCCAGCCCTTCTACCGGCAGGGTGAAGTCCTCACTCACCGGCAGGCTGCTGTCTACCAACGCCATGTTGGGGAGCTCGGCGGTAAAGGGAGCGCCGAGCAGTCCCTGCTCCTTGAGCGCCTTGAAGTTCTCGCCGTTGACCCAGAGCAGATCGATGGGGCCGCCAGCTTGCTTGCCCGCCTGCTTGTTGGCCAGCAACTGGCTGACGCTCTGGGCGATGTCATCCACCTTCACCTGCACCAGTTTGACCTGATAGTCGCGCGCCAGCTCCTGCCCGGCCCACACCAGATAGGCGTTGATCTCCGGGCTGCCGCCCCAGGCGTTGAAGTAGACGGTCTGTCCCTTCGCCTCCTCAAGGGTCCGTTGCCAGTTGTCATCAGGGCTGGCTAACAGCGGGCCGCTGGCCAGCAGTGGCAGGGCGCACAGCAGGGCGTTTAGCCGCTGTTTGAGCTGTGAGTTGAGTTGTGAGAATGGCTTGAGCATAAATGTTTCCCTGATTGTCAGGCGCCACGGCGCCAGCGGTGATAACGAGCCAGCAACGCCAGCACCCGGGTGGGCTGGTGGGCCCGTTTCCATTCACCTGCCACGTATTTGTTCCCCTCCATCAGGGTGGGATAGGCGTGAATGGTGCCGAGGATCTTGCCTAGGCCGAGGCGGTGACGCATGGCGAGCACGAACTCGGCGATCCGTTCACCGGCGTGAGTGCCCACTATGGTGGCGCCAAGGATAGTATCCTTGCCCGGCACGGTCAGCACCTCGACAAAACCGTGGCGCTCCCCATCGGCAATGGCGCGATCCAGCTCGGCCAGCTCAAAGCGTGTCGCCTCGAAGGGGATCACCTGCGCCTCGGCCTCCTTGCGATTGAGGCCGACCCGGGCAATCTCCGGCGTGGTGTAGGTGGCCGCCGGAATGACCCGATAGTCGGCCCGAAAGCGCTTGAACTGGCCAAACAGGGCATTTACTGCCGCATACCAGGCCTGATGGGCGGCAAAGTGGGTGAACTGGTAAGGGCCCGCTACGTCTCCCACTGCCAGTATGCTGGGGAAGTTGGTGGCAAGAAAACCATCGACCGCTAGGGTGCCGCGGGGGGCCAGCTCGACTCCCAACTCTTCGAGCCCGAAGCCGCTGACGTTGGCGACCCGACCCAGTGCCAGCAGCAGTTGATCCCCTTCAACCACTTGTGTCTCATCGCCCCGGCGCAGTTGCAGCCGGATGGGTAGATCCCCCTTGGCTGCGGGCAGATAGTCGGCTCGTTCGGCGTGCCAGCCGGTGAGTAGCCGCACGCCATCGCGGCTCATTTGCCCGGCAAGGGCGTCGGCTACCTCTCTATCTTCGCGGGGCAGCAGTTGCTCCGAGAGTTCCACCAAGGTCACGGGAATGCCGAGCAGGGCGAAGCTTTGGGCCAGCTCGCAGCCGATAGGGCCACCCCCCAGCACCAGTAGGCTGCGCGGCGGGGTGCGCAACTGCCAGAGGCTATCCGAGGTGCGGTAAGGCACCTGATCCAGCCCCGGCAGCTTGGGCACCAACGGTCGGGCGCCGGTGGCGATAACGATATGGCGGCTGGCGAGGCGCTGGCCGTTCACTTCTACCTCCCAGGGGGAGACCAGCCGCGCCTCCCCCTCGATGCACTCCACCCCAAGCCCCTGATAACGTGCGATGGAGTCGTGGGGCTCGACCTCCTTGATAACTTCAGCCACCCGCTCCATCACGGCGGCAAAATCGGCGCGGGAGTGGCTTGGGCTAAAGCCCAGCTCGTCGGCTTTACGCTGCTCTGCGGCAAAGCGGGCGCTGCGGATCAGCGCCTTGGAGGGGACGCAACCGCTGTTGAGGCAATCGCCCCCCATCTTGTGCTTCTCGATGAGCGCTACCTTGGCCTTCACCGCTGCCGCGATATAGCTGGTGACCAGCCCACCGGCACCTGCACCGATCACCAGCAGGTTGTAGTCATAGCGAGCGGGTTTACGGTAAGGGGCGAGCAGGCGCCGCTGCGCAAGGTGTGTGGTCAATTTCTTGACCAGCCAGGGCATCAGCCCCAGCAGGGTCAACGCGACCATCAGGCCGGGGGAGAGGATATTGCCGGTGCTGGTCAACTGGCCAAGCTCGCTGCCCGCCAGTACATAGACGAAGGTGCCAGGCAGCATGCCAAGCTGGCTGACCCAGTAGTAGGTGCTGACTCTGATGGGGGTGAGCCCCATCAGCAAATTGACCAGAAAGAAGGGGAAGATGGGGATGAGGCGCAGGCTGAGCAGATAGAAGGCCCCCTCCTTCGCCATGCCGGACTGAAAGGTGGCCAGCTTGTCGCCAAAGCGCCGCTCGACCCAGTCACGCAACAGAAAACGGGCGCTGAGAAAGGCCAGGGTCGCGCCTAGGGTGCTGGCAAAGGAGACCAGCAGCAATCCCCAGGCGACGCCGAACACCGCGCTGCCACCCAGGGTGAGCAGGCTGGCGCCGGGCAGGGAGAGGGCAGTGCTCAGCACATAGATAAGCACGAACAGCAGGCTGGCCGAGACAAAATGGCTGTCGACCCATTGCGCCACTGCCGCCTGCTGGGCCTGCAAGGTGTCCAGGCTGAGGTAACGACCGAGATCGAGGGCAAAAAAGGTGCCGATAAGGCCCCCCATGACCAGTGCAAGCAGCAGGCGGGTCCGGTTCATCAGGCGTCCTTGCTGTCTGGCTGGGCAGGGCGTTCCGGCTGCACCGGCAGCTGGCAGAAGCCCTGCGGCGCGATATCGAGGGCGGCGTTGAACTTGGCCGACATGTTCTGGAAGGCGATAAGGCCGGTCAGTTCCACCATGGCATCGTCATCGAACCAGGGCTTGAGGCGGGCCGCCTGTTCATCGCTCACCCCATCGAGGCCAGTCATCGCTTCTGTGTAGTCGAGCACCGCTTTTTCCCGCTCGTCGAACAAGGGGCTTTCGCGCCAGTTGGCCAGCGCCTCCACCTTCTCGCTGGAGCCGGCTCTCTTTACCAGGGTCATGGCGTTGATGTCGACGCAAAAACGACACCAGTTGAGCTGGGAGACCCGCACCGTCACCAGCGAGCGCAGCACGGGGTCGATGGGGGAGCGCTTGCGGTTGATGACGCCGTAGAGGGTGGCGACGGCGGCAAAGAGGCGCGGCGAGCGGCCCCAGCACTTGCCCGGAATAAGCACCTGACCATAGTTGCGCTTTTGCAGCCAGAAAAAGGGGCGGATAAACCAGGCATATTCCCGGTCGGGTTTGACCTCAACGCGCATCAGTTACCTTCTTGTTGTTTCACTCTTACGGTTTCAAATTGGGTTTGTAGGCCTGACCGAGGCGCTCGTTCAGGCGGGTCAGGAAATCCTCGATCCGCGCCCGGTTGGTGCCCAGATCGCTTTGCCCCTGACGGGAGGCTGATCGCATATCGATGCGGGTCTCTTTGGGGCCAGCAAAGACCCGCAGCGCCACATCATCCTGAAAGCCGAACCAGCCGGTGGTAATCACCGCATCCAGACCGTCGGGGCTGGGTCGTACCTGCCAGCCCAGCTCCTGCATCAGCTCGTTGGCTTCAATCAGCACTTCGGCAGGAGAGGCCCTGGTAAAGAGAGGACCGGGTTTTGCCTCAACTGCTTTCAGCGGGGCGCTATTAATTGGCAGATCCTGCGCCGTTCTGAGCTCTGCCGCCAAGCGTAGCTGGGGGGGATTGTAGGGATCTGTGCTCACATCGTTGATCAGCGGCATCCGCAGCGCCTGTGCCACAAATGTCAGGGGCAGCAGTAGCGGCAAGGCGCCAAGGCTGCTGGCGTAGCGGTTGCGGCTCCAGGGCAGGCGTACCAGCAAGATCAGGGAGATAAGGGCTCCGATGAGACAGATCGCAAAACCGATCCACCAGGGCCAGAGATGAAAGCGGCTGCCGAGGGCGCCAGCGAGCGGGAGTAACCAGGCCAACAGGGGCCACAAGCAAGAGCAGGGCATAGCACGGGATCCATCGTCGAATGTGGACAATGCCGAGAAGGATAAACTTAATTGCCTGATAACGTTAGTAAATTGATGCGAGTCTGGCGTGGTTTTGGCCAGTTTTGCGAGGGAGATGCACAGATCGGTGAAGCCCGCCTGACGGGAGCTTCACCGAGAAAATGGTCAGTTGCGATGACTTAGCTGCGATAGAGCACTTTGATCAGATGGAAGCCGAACTTGGTGCGCACCGGCCCCAGCACCTTGAGCAGTTCACCCTTGAAGACGGCATCGTCGAAGGGCTTGACCATATCCCCTTTATTGAACTCCCCCAGATCGCCGCTGCGTTTTGCAGAAGCGCAGGTAGAGAAGCGCTTGGCCATCTGGCCGAAGTCGGCTCCCTTCTCGATCTTCTCCTTGATCTCCAGACACTGTTTTTCGGTCTTGACCAGAATGTGCTGGGCACAGGCTTTTTTCATCGGGGCGCTCCTGGGAGTGATGGCGAAGGTTGTTAACGCCAAGGGTGGTAGCAAATCGGGGCGCAAGAGTACCCCAATTTGCCACTGGCGTCAGCCATCACAGCTCGCCCTTTATCGGCCGTATTATTGGCGAGCGCGGGTGGCCAGCATGGCGCGGGGACGCGCTTGCCAGATGGTCTCCAGCCCGAGCAGGGCGTAGAGGCTCCAGATGGCCAGCGGATTGAGCCACTCACCCCCCAGTTGCAGGGTCATCAGGGCGCAACCTGCCAGCAGCAAGGTGATCCCCGGCAGCCGCCAGTGGATGGGCAGGGGGGCCAGCATCGCCATCGCCAGCAGAATGCCGAGGCCAAACGGCAGGTTCAGGGCAGTAAAGGCCAGCGCCTGTTGGCCACGCATACCGGTCAGCAGGGCCAGTAGGGCGCTGCAGCAGGCGAGAAAGGTGATGAACTCGAGACGATCGGCAATATAGTCAGCCATCTGTTCGCTACGTGCATGCATGATGTGTCTCCTTCAGTTGATGGTTCAAGTGTGAGGGAGGGACGTTCGCAAAGGCAGCGGGATAATTCGATTGCGCTGAACGAGCAATTCTTAATCACCCGCTACGGCGGGCTTTGGCATGTGCCGGGCCTGTTAAACGGTGAGGGGGGGGCTATGCCGACAAACTCTGTCGTGGTGGGTTTCTGGTGGTAAAGAGAGGGGGAGAGGTGACAAATGGTGCCTGACGACGAAGTGAACCTTGTTCAGAGCGGGTCAGTTCGCTCCCATCGGGAAAGCGGGCGGCGTCATTGTCACCAAAATGTGTGATTTGTGGTCAACCTCTTAAAAGATATGGCGAATTTGCCAATGGCACCGCGCTGTCGATGGCCGAT
Source organism: Aeromonas sp. R2-4 (assembly GCF_040908365.1). Taxonomy (NCBI): domain Bacteria; kingdom Pseudomonadati; phylum Pseudomonadota; class Gammaproteobacteria; order Aeromonadales; family Aeromonadaceae; genus Aeromonas; species Aeromonas sp. R2-4. The sequence continues at coordinate 6,046 of NZ_JBFODO010000006.1, read as the reverse complement.
GCCTATGTTAGGATAAGGTTCGCCATTTTTCTGGCGCGCATTTTTGTGTCACGGCCATGCACGGCATGGTGTGCTGCGCCGCATTCGGGGTTGGCCCGAAAGGGCGCTGGTTTCCTTCACCACAGATTCAGGAATATTGACCTTTGACAGGATGCATTTCATCCCTGCTGGCAGGGCGTTCACTGTCCGGCCCTGCGTTTCGCCGCGGCCTGCGGGTACTGGGGGTGGGCCTGTTGCTGTCGCTGCTGGCTTCGCCCGCGTTTGCCGCCAAGCTCACCTATCAGGTCAAGGGGTTGAAAGGGGAGAACAAGGATAACGTTGAAGCCTACCTCAATGCCCTGCCGGTCTATCAGGAGCGGCAATACCGCCCGGCCCGTGCAAAAATTACCGAGAGCGTGCAAAAGGCGCTGCAGGTATATGGCTACTACCAGCCGAAAATCACCCTGAGTCGCGACAAGAAAACCCCGTCCAAAGTGGTGATTGAGGTGGATAAAGGGGAGCCGGTCATCGTCTCCCGCCTCGATATTCTGCTGGAGGGGGATGCGGGCAGCGACGAGCTTTACAGCGCCCTGCTGGACAAGTTGCCCCTCAAAGAGGGCGAGCCCCTCAACCACGCCAAGTATGAATCCATCAAGGCCGATCTGGGCAGCCTCGGGCTGGCCCGCGGTTACTTTGATGCCAAGCTGAGCAAGAGTCAGGTCAAGGTGTTCCCGGACAAGGGGACGGCAGAGATCTTTATTCTGTTCGAATCGGGCCATCGCTACCGTTTTGGCGAGATCCGCTACGATGCCACTCCCGAAGCGCTTCACCTTATTCGCCCGCTTATCAACATCAAGAGCGGCGACCCCTATCTCGCCATCCGTCTGGCCGAGATGTCGCAGGATGTCTCCTCCACCAAGCTGTTCCGTCAGGTCGATATCAAGCCGGTATTGAGCGAAGCGAGCAACTATCGGGTTCCCATCGCGGTGACGCTGGATAACCGGGTCGATCACGAGATCGAGACCGGTATCGGTTATGCCACCGACGTAGGACCGCGGATGAGTGCCACCTGGGAGAAGCCCTGGGTCAACCGCTACGGCCACCGCCTGTTTGCCACCGCCAAGGTGTCGGCGCCGGAGGCAGAGCTCAGCTTCGACTACCAGATCCCGGTGGGTAACCCGCTGCGGGACTACTACTCCATCCAGACAGGCTACCAGTACAAGGACAACAACGATACCCGCTCCGATCTCACTACCATCGGTGTGCACCGCTGGACGCGACGGCCGGAGAGCTGGGATCGGGACGTCTTTATCCGGCTGGAGAACGAGATCTATACCCAGGGTGCCGACGAGGGGAACAGCTTGCTGCTGATCCCTGGGGTCTCTTGGTCCCGACTGCGGGTGCGCGGCACCCTGGTGCCCGATTGGGGGGATCGCCAGCAGCTGACGCTGGAGTTCTCAGACCCCAGATGGGGCTCCGACATCAGCTTTATGCGGGTGTGGGGGCGCAGCAAGTGGTTGCGAACTCTTGGCGATAACCACAGATTCCTGATGCGGGCCGAGCAGGGGGCCATCATAGGTGACAGCTTCTCGCTGGTGCCGCCGTCCTTGCGCTTCTTTACCGGTGGCGATCAGACGGTGCGCGGCTTTGGTTACGAGAGCATCTCCCCCACCGGGCCGGATGGTAAGCTGACCGGTGGCCGCTACACCAGCGTGGCCAGTCTGGAATACAACTACCGCTTCAGCGAGAAGTGGCTGGGGGCCATGTTTGTGGATGGCGGCACCTCCACCACCGATTACAGCGAGCCCTGGAAAATAGGTACCGGCGTCGGTGTGCGCTGGGTCACCCCCATCGGTCAGGTCAGGCTGGATCTGGCGGTCGGGGTATCGGAAGAGGACAAGCCCTTGCGGCTGCATTTCGCATTGGGGCCTGAATTATGATGTTGTCTAAACGCTTTTTTCTTTGGCCGCTGCGGCTGTATCTTGCGCGGGGGTCTGCATTGTGATCTGGCTAAAACGTATTTTTCTCTGGCTGATGGGGCTGGTGTTCCTGCTGCTCATCGGTGTCAGCCTGCTGGGCTTTACCCATCAGGGCAACAAGTGGTTGTGGCAACAGGCCAAGGGAGCGCTGCCCTCCCTCAAGGGAGAGCTGGTAGCCGGTCAGCTTGGCTATGGCTGGACCCTGGAAGGGGCAGGCTGGCAGGATGAGCTGGTGGATGTCACGGTGGATCGCGCCGTGCTCGACTGGGATCTCGGCAAGTTGCTGCAGGGCAAACTCTGGATCAAATCGCTTGAAGTGACTCATCCGGTGGTGAAGGTGGCCGACTCGGAGCCTGCACCGGAAGAGCCTTCCGAACCCTTTGTCTGGCGCCCGCTGCCACTCAAAATTCAGGTCGACAGCCTCAAGGTGGCCGATCTCGATCTGGCTGTGCCCGGCGTGGCCGTGACCCTGGGATCCCTCGATATCGGCGCCACCCTCAACCGCAAGGGGCTGATTGTACGCGGCCCGGTGCTTGATAACCTGACGGTGACGCTGGATGACGCGGCACCCGCCAGCGCAGCCAAATCTGCCAAGCAGCCGGCCGCTAACGAGAAGCAAGCCGGTGCTGCGGTGGCGCGCAACGACAAGGCCAGCGCCGAGACAGCCAAACAGGGCAAAGGGGCGCCAGCTGCAAATACGGCAAAGGCTGCCCCCATTCTCCTGCCCGCCATTCATCTTCCTTTCCCCATCCAGCTGGAAGGGGTCAGCGCGACCCGGGTGCAATATAAGCAGGGCGAGTTGATCGAAGGGCTCGACAGGCTGCTGCTCTCGGCCACTGCTGCCGACGATCGCATCGAGGTGCGCGAGCTCTCGCTGCGCCATGCCATGGCCGATCTGGCGCTCAAGGGGCACATCCAGCTCAGTGACGACTACCCGCTGGCGGTGACCCTGGATGCCAAGGCCCGCAAGGGGCTGCTGGATGGCGAGCTGCAGGGTGAGCAGGCCACGCTGGCGCTGAGCGGTTCGGTCGGCAAGCTGGGGCTGGCGTTGTCGGCCAAGGGGCCGGTCGCCGCCAGTCTCAAGGGCTCGCTGGCCGCCCTCGACCCGGATCTGCCTTTTGATGTGGCCCTCGACTGGAAGAGCCTCGGCTGGCCTCTTCACAAGCCTGCCAAAGATGAGCCGAGCTATCGGCTGGACAAGGGGAGCCTGACCGCCAAGGGCAAGCTCTCCGGCTACCAGTTTGCCCTCAATACCTCCGGCAAGGGGACCGATGTCCCCCCCTTCAAGCTTGCGCTGGACGGCAAGGGGGATCTGGAGCGGCTCAGCAAGATCGCCTTGCAGCTCAACGCTCTCAAGGGAGAGCTCAAACTCGATGGCAAGCTCGCCTGGAACAAGGGGATCGAGTGGCAGGGAACCACCATGTTCAAGGGGATCAATCCGGCCGAGCTGCTGCCCGAGCTGAAAGGGACGCTGGCCGGTGAGCTGGAGAGCCGTTTCGTGATGAACGAAGCGGGCCACTGGGAGCTGAAACTGCCCAAGCTCAAGGTAGATGGCAAACTCAACCAGTACCCGCTGGCCCTCAAGGGGGAGTTCAGCGGCAACGACAAGATGGAGTGGCAGATCCCGGCGCTCTCGCTGCAAAGTGGCCCCAACCAGTTGCAGGCCAAGGGCAGCATCAGCACTGCCCAATGGAAGCTCGATGCCAACCTGCAGGCTCCCCAGCTGGGGGGTATCTATCCCGGCCTGAAAGGGGATATCAAGGGACAGGTGAAGGTCAGTGGCAATCAGCAGACGCCAAAAATCGATGCGGATCTGGCCTCCGACCGGCTCTACTATGCCGGCACCGACCTGAAGGGTATTAGCCTCAAGGGCAATGCGGTGATCGGCGCCAAACCGGCCGGTGAGCTCGCGTTGTTGGTGGCGCAGCTGAAACAGGGCGAAACCAAGCTCAGCCAGCTGGCCCTGAACCTCAGCGGCGATATCAGTCAGCATCTGTTGACCCTGACCATGAAGGGTGACCCTGTTGCGGCCAACCTCAAACTGGGTGGCGGCGTGCGGGGGGATCACTGGCGCGGGGCGCTCTCCGAGTTGCGGCTGAAAACCCCGCTGCGCCGTTGGGACTTGAGCTCCCCCTGGGCACTGGATCTCGATCTGCCGCGTCAGCGGCTGGCAATGGGGGATCTCTGCCTCGGCTCCCAGGGGGCCAGCCTCTGCGTCAAGGGGAGTCAGGTCTCCGCTGCACAGGGCACTCTGGAGTTTGCCCTGAGCGAGTTTGATCTCAAGCGGCTGCGCCCCTGGTTGCCGGACAACTTCCGCTGGCAGGCGATGCTCTCGGCCGATGGGCGTGCCAGCTGGCGTGGCAATCAGCCTACCCTGCATGCGGTGGTGCGCACCACGCCGGGCACTTTTGTGGCAGATGGTCTAAAGACCGACTATCAGCAGCTGGCACTGGCCCTGGATTTCGAGCGGCAGCAGGCGGCCATTCGCCTCGATTTTGCCTCCAAACAGATCGGCAATATCGATACCGATCTGCTGATCAGGGAGCCTGCCGGTCGCGGTCTGCTCGGTGGTCAGCTCAAGTTTGACGATCTCAAGCTCAATACCTTTGCGCCGCTCATCCCTGAGGTGCGCTCCCTGCAAGGGATCATCTCCGCCGATGCCCGCTTCGACGGCACCCTGGCGGCGCCCCTGCTGTTTGGCCAGCTCAACCTGCGTGACGGTGAAGTGCAGACCCACTCCGACATGGTGACCCTGACCAAGCTGGTGACCCGCCTCAAGATCGAGGGCAACCGCGCCGAGCTCGATGGCTCCATGCTGGTGGGCAAGGGGCCGCTGGCGTTGGGCGGCTGGCTCAGCTGGGCCAAGATGCCGGTCAGCGGCAGCCTCACCATTCAGGGCAAGGATCTGGAGGCACAATATCCGGGCATGGGCCGGGTCAGAGTCTCGCCCGATATCGCGGTGTCGCTGGGGGAGGAGACCCGGATTACCGGTCAGGTGGATATTCCCTGGGCGCGCATTCTGGTCAAGAGCTTGCCGGATTCGGCGGTGGCGGTCTCCGATGATGTGACCGTGGTCTATGACGATCTGCCCCCTGCTCCCAAGCAGGCAAGTCTGCCGCTGGCGATGAAGGTGGCGATCCGCCTTGGCAACGATGTGAAGCTCGATGCCATGGGGCTGAAGACCGATGTCTCCGGTGGCCTCAATATCCGTCAGGATCCCGAGAAACCGCTGGCTGGCAATGGCCAGCTGGTGCTGACCAACGGCCGCTTCAAGGCCTATGGTCAGAACCTCATCATCAAGGAGGGGCGGATCCTCTTCTCCGGTCCGCTGGATCGGCCCTTCCTCAACATCGAGGCTAACCGGGATCCCGATACCATCGAGGGTCAGGTGACGGTCGGGGTGCGGGTGACCGGCCCTGCCAGCAAGCCTGAGATCACTGTCTACTCCGAACCGCAGATGGCGCAGTCGGAACAGCTCTCCTATCTGCTGCGTGGCAAAGGGTTGCAGACTGGCGGTGAGGATGGCGGTTTCAACGGCCTGCTGGTGGCCGGAGCTGTGAATCAGGCCAACGGTGTGGTGTCGAGTATCGGCGAGTCGCTGGGGATGAGCGATGTCTCCCTCGATACGGCGGGCAGTGGCGACAACACCCAGGTGACGTTGTCGGCTTATCTACTGCCGGGCTTGCAGTTCCAGTACGGGGTCGGGGTCTTCAGCCCCATCGCCGAATTCAAGCTGCGCTACGAGGTATTGCCACGGCTCTATCTGCAGGCGATGAGCGGGGTGGCTCAGGCGGTCGATATCTTCTATCGCTTTACTCTGTAACGCTTCATCCCGTAACAGGGCTGATATGAACCTAAACGGGAGGCGCAGGCCTCCCGTTTTTTATTGCGCAATCGGCTGCAGGCACTGGCGATAAGGGACTGGAGGGCAGAGGGAGAATGGATTGCGGCGGGCCATAAATGCGAAAACCCGGCGCCAGGCCGGGTTTTCTAAATGATGGTGGAGGGAGAAGGATTCGAACCTTCGAAGGCAGAGCCGTCAGATTTACAGTCTGATCCCTTTGGCCGCTCGGGAACCCCTCCACGGG